>NZ_JAUSRA010000001.1:8614635-8961771 GCF_030811575.1 Catenuloplanes nepalensis
CACCGGCGTGCTCTACGCCGGGCTCGCCGGCCTGAGCTTCGCGGTCGGCTGGGCCGCCGCCCAGGTCCGGCTGCTGCGCACCGACGGCGACCAGCGGCCGCCGGTGCTCGCCTGGGCCGTCGCGCTGACCGCCTGGGCGCAGCTGCCGATCGTCGCGCTCACCGGCGCCCCCGGCGGCCTGTTCCTGCTCGCCGGCCTCTGCGCGCTCACGCTGCCCCGCCGCCACTGGTGGACCTGGGCGACGCTCGCCGCCGCGTTCTCCGGCGTCTGGCTGGCCCGCAGCTGGGCACTGCTGGCCGCCACGCTCGCCATGGTCGTGCTGTTCCTGCTGCTGGAGTGGCGCTCGGGTGCGCGCCGACGCGGGACCGTGGCGATCCTCGCGCTGGCCGGACTGCTCGCCGTGGCCGCGCTGCCGTGGCTGATCACACGGCCGGGCACGGATCCGGTCGCGGCCGGCGCACACCTTCTCCTCGGAGTGGGGGCGGGCGACCTGGCCGGCACCGGCGACGTGCACAACGTCGTGCTCCGCGGCGCCGCGGAGCTGGGTCTCCCCGGCACGCTGCTGTTCTGGGCGCCGGTGCTGCTGGTGCTGATCGCCGCCGCCCGGCGCACCTGGGTGACCCGCGGCGCCGACCTGCCGTCCCGCCTCCTGATCAGCGTCGCCCCCGGCCTGCCGCTCGCCGGCGTCGTCGGCTGGGACTCATACCCGCTGGCGCTCACGCTGCTCGTCGGCTACTTCGGCGCCCAGATCGACATCGCCGCCCCCAACCCCTTCACCGCGATCACCCGCGCCGCCACACCCCCGCCGGAGCCATCCCTCGCCCCCGCACCGGCCCTCTCCACCCCCGATCCCGCAGCCGGCGTCGCTTCCGATCCCGCGACGCACTCCACGCCCGATCCCGGGGCCGGCGTTGCCTCCGAGGGCGAGGTCACCGCTGATTCCGCCGCGGCGGGCTTCGTCTCCGATTTCGTTGCGGCCGACGTAGCTGACCCAGATACCGCCGTCGCCGACTTCACCGTCGTCGATGCCGCTTATGGGGTGGAGCCGGCAGCCGGCGCCCCGACGTCCGCCGGCACGGTCATGAATCCTGCGCCCACCGGTAGGGAAGGCCAGCTCGCCGGCGCGGAATCCACTTCCGCGCTGCCGTCCGCGGGCCAGGCGGGGCCCTACGCCGACGTTCCCGTGCGTACCGAGGCAGAGCCGGCGTCCGTGACGGACGCGGCTGCCGAGGCGGATAGCGCCGAATCCGTGGATTCGAGCCGTGAGTCCGCGGCCGATGCTGAGACGACAGCGCCCGCCGGTGCCGTGTCGTCCGACTCGGTTACCGAGGTCGCGTCGGTTACCGAGGCCGAGCCGGTTACCGAGGTCGCGTCGGTTACCGAGGCCGAGCCGGTTACCGAGGTCGCGTCGGTTACCGAGGCCGAGCCGGTTACCGAGGCCGAGCCGGTTACCGAGGCCGAGCCGGTCACCGACGACGGCCCGGTCACCGACGACGGCCCGGTCACCGAGTCCGATCGGGTCACCGAGGCGGGCCCGATCACCGACGTCGAGCCGGTCGCCGAGGCTGCGGCGGTTACCGAGGCTGAGCCGGCTGTTGATGCCGGTGGCGGTAGCCAAGCGGAAGTCAAGGGCGGACGCCCGCGCGGCAAGGCGCGAGGCGCGCGGCGTCCGGGAAACCGCCGCAGCCGTTAGGGCGCGGTGGAATCTCCGCGTCCCGATCGCCTCGCGGCCTCGATCCGCAGGCCGGCAGGCGCGGTCGGCTGCCGGCCTATTTCCGGGCGGCGGCCAGGATGTCGGGGACCGAGTCGGTGCGGACCGCGTCGTACAGCGCGGTTGCGGCCTTCGCGTCGGCGAGGACGACGCTCTGGTCGCCGACCCGGCCGGTGCCGGTGGTGGGGGTGGTCAGGAACGTGAGGTTGCCGCCGCGGACGTTGCGCATCTGGGTGGCCAGGTCGAGGATCGAGAGGGTCTGGTCGACCGAGACCGAGTTCGCGGTGGCCTTGACGAAGTCGTTGACGGCGGCGGGGCTGGAGAGCATGCCGCCGGAGGCCGCCCGGTCCAGGATCGCCTTGATCACCTGTTGCTGGTGCCGGATGCGGGCGAAGTCGCCGTCCTGGAACTGATAGCGCTGGCGGGCGTAGTCCAGCGCGGTGGCGCCGTCCATGTGCATGGTGCCCTCGGTGAACTCGCGGAACGGCTCGTGGATCGACGTGAAGTCCTGCTCGACCTCGATGTCGATGCCGCCGAGCGCGTCCACGATCTGCTGGAAGCCGCCGAAGTCGACCAGCACCACGTGATCCATCCGGACCTTGGTGAAGTCCTCCACGGTCCGCACCATCAGCGGGATGCCGCCCCAGGCGTACGCCGAATTGATCTTCGCGTCCGTGTCGCCGTTGCGGCCGTCGGCCGAGCGGGGCACGTGCACCCAGGTGTCGCGCGGGATCGAGATGAGCTGTGCGCCGGAGCGGTCGGCCGGGAGGTGCGCCACGATGATCGTGTCGCTGCGGGAGCCGGTGGTGTTCTCCGGGTCGCGCGAGTCGCTGCCGAGCAGCAGCAGGTTCAGCGCGTCCGCCGCGACCTCCTCCTTGACCGGCCGGGACTCCTCCGGGACCTCGGTGAACGCGTCCACCTTCTCGATGCTGCGCTCCACCGAGCTCACGTAGAGCGCGGTGGCCGCGGTCGCACCGCCCGCGATCACCAGGCCGGTCACCACCGCGAAGATCAGGACGCGTGCCCATCGCCCGCGTCTGCGCGCCGGCTTGACCGCCTCGATGACCTGGGTTGCGTCCTCGTCCACGAGGCCCCCCGAACGTTCCATTCCGCGGAGCGTACCGACCTGCGAACCCGGTCTGACCAGGCAATTCAGCCCGTCCTGAACCGGCCGACCCGGCAATTCTGGACGGGTGTTCCGGACACCGGGCGCGGGACCGGACAAAGCCGGTCAGGACTAGGCCGGTCAGGCCAGGCCGGTCAGGACCAGGCCTTCCAGAGGCGGGCGTAGACCCCGCCCGCCGCGACCAGCTCGTCGTGGGTGCCGTGTTCGACGACGCGGCCGTCGTCGAGGACGGCGATCCGGTCGCAGGCGCGGGCCTGGCTCAGCCGGTGAGCGACCACGATCGCGGTGCGCCCCCGGACGGCGGCCTCGGCGGAGCGGTCGAGGTCACGGGCGCCCGCGCTGCCCGCCTCGGCGGTCGCCTCGTCGAGGATGACCACCGGCGGGTCGCGCAGCAGCAGGCGGGCCAGCGCCAGCTGCTGGGACTCCGCGGGCGTGAGCGCGCCGGCCGGCTCCAGCCCGCGGGTCCAGCCGACCGCGGCCAGTGCGGTGTGCAGGCGCGCGTCGTCCGCGCCGGGGGCGGCGAGCGTGAGGTCGTCGCGGATCGTGCCGGTGAACACGTGGGTCTCCTGGGACACCAGGCACACCCAGTCGCGCAGCACGCCGGCGTCCAGCGCGGTGACGGTCACCGGGCCGTCCGCGTCGGTCAGCGTCACCCGGCCGGTCGTCGGCGTGCGGGTCGCTGCCATGATGCCGGCGAGCGTGGTCTTGCCGGCACCGCTGGCGCCGACCAGCGCGAGCGACGTCCCCGCTTCGATCGTGAGATCAACACCTTTCAGGACCTCGCGGTCGTACGTGTGGCGCACCCCGGTCACGGTCACCCGTACCGGACCACGGGGCGCGCGGGTGGTGCCGGCCGGTGCGGGCGCCACCAGGAGGACGCCGACGGTCCGGGCGAGCGCGGCCCCGGCCCGCTGCACCTCGTCGAACGACAGCAGCAGCGTGCCGAGCGGCGTGAACAGGCGGTGGAACAGCAGCGCGGCCGCGGTCGCGGCACCGACCGTGACAAGATCGGCCCGGACCAGCCAGTACCCGGTGAGCAGGATCGCGGCGAGCCCGATCGCCTCGGCAGCGTTCATCGACTTGCTGAACCAGACGTAGAGGCGCAGCGCCCGCAGACCGACGCCGAGCACCTCCCCGGACACGGCCGCGGTCCGCCGGGTCTGCAGGTCCGCCATGTCATAGGCGGCCACGGTCTCGCGTCCGCGCAACGACTCCAGAAGCACCCGTCCGCGTTCCGCGGCGAGCGCGCGCTCCCGGGCGTAGAGGCGGGCCGCCCGTGGAAGGTAGAGGCGGAGGCTCACGGCGTACACCGGGAAGACCGCGGCGAACGCCAGCGTGAGCCGCCAGTCGAGGGTGAGGAAGCCGGGTGCCGCCACCACCACCGTGATCATGGCGATCAGGACCTGAGTGATCAGCGGTACGGCGCTGGCGAAGTTCTCCACGTCCTCGGTGACCCGGGACGAGACGTCGCCGCTGCCCGCGTTCTCCAGCACCGGCGCGGGGAGCCCGAGCGTCGCGCCGAGCACGGTCTCGCGCAGGCGGGCGGCGACCCGCGCGCCGAGTCGTTCGGTGGCGCGCCGGGCCAGCGCTCGGCCGGCATCAGACGCGTGACCGCGCGCTCGACGACCGCCATCACCAGGCCGTCCTTGTTCTTGAAGTGCCACGGGATCGAGCCGCGACTGATGCCCGAGCGCTCCGCGATGTCGACGAACGACGTGCGGTCGAACCCGCGCTCCGCTAAGAGCTCCTCGGCCGCGTCCAGGATCCGGCGGCGGCTCTCGTCCCCGATCTCATCGATCCGGCGCCGTCCCTGAGAAGCCACGTGCTACTGAGAAGCCACGTGCCCCCGGCAGGAGCCAAAACAGACCTGCGACGCCCCGTCCGGCTAACACACCGGGTCAGCGTCACCTGATCGGTGATCGTTGACTAGTTGCGGAAGCGCAGGTCGGCATCCTGCCGGGGGCACAACACAGAACTGCAAGAACACGGCGTAATCAGTCAGTCACTGACTGTAGAAGCTGTCTTCAAGATTACTCAATAGCTCCCGAAGGCCTTGGACTGAAGTCCGGGGCCTTCAATTTTGTAAATAAGCCAGATCAACTGGCGGATCTAAGCCGCTCACCAGTCCACCCTCGATGACGTTGAGTCTGTTTTAAGGTAGATTCGCCCATCTTCGTGAGGGACGGCAGTCAGTCAGGTGTGGTACTACCGTACGTACGGTGACAGCCACCCACGGGATGAACGAGGACGAGACCTGCCGGGCGTTCGTCATGCCAGCCCTCAAGGCGTCCCACTGGACCAACGAGCAAATCCGACCGCAGTTCCGGATCAATGAAGGACGGCTGACGCCGACGCCTAAGCGCCATGCCCAAGGTGATCCCCTAATCGCGGACTATGTCTTGGAGTATGCGCCCGACGTTCCGGTCGCCGTCGTCGAGGCGAAGCGGTGGCGCATCAACGCCAACGACGGAGTGGAACAAGCGCGGCGGTACGCCGCGAAGTTAGGGCTGTCCTTCGCCTACGCTACGAACGGCCACCAGATCGTAGAGATCGATTACAGCGGCGGCGCTCCTGCCATCCGCGAGATCGACCGGTTCCCCTCTCCTGACGAGTTGTGGGCCCGCTATGTGGGTGATCTACAGGCAGATTCCACCGTAGGGCGGGACCTGCTGAAGGCACCCTACGACCACACCCTGCGCAACTCGGACAACACCGCCAAACGCCCACGCTACTACCAGCGGGTGGCAGTGGCCCGAACGCTTGCGGCCATCGTTCGCGGCCAGAAGCGGATCCTTCTCGTACTGGCGACTGGGACCGGAAAGACGATGGTGGCCCTTCAGACGGTCGCCAAGCTGCACCGATCTAACTGGGTCGAGGGACGAAAGCCCCGAGTGCTGTACCTGTCGGACCGCTCGATGCTGGTCGACGACCCCAAGGACCGGTACTTCCTGCCAGTCTTCGGACCCGACGACGTACACAAGATCAGCGGAGAACCGGTCCGAGGCCGGAAGATCTACTTCGCCTTGTACCAGGCTCTGGAGAAGGGCGACGAGGAAGAGCTGTTCCGCCGCTATGAGCCGGACTACTTCGACCTCGTGATCGTCGACGAGTGTCACCGAGGCAGTGCCCGAGACGACTCGCAGTGGCGCCGCGTGCTGGAGCACTTCGCCCCCGCGACGCAGATCGGCTTGACGGCTACCCCGATTAGCCGGAAGGACGCCGACACCCTCGACTACTTCGGCGATCCTGTTTACACCTATTCATTGGCCGACGGCATCGAGGATGGCTACCTCGCCCCTTACCGCGTACGCCGGGTCCGCCTCAACGTGGACATGGAGGGCTACCAGACCACCCCCGGGCAACGGGACCGGTACGGCAACGAGATCCCAGAAGGCATCTACGGCCCCAAGGACTTCGAGCGCATCATGGTGATCCTGGAGCGTACGGAGGCGGCGGCTCAGTACGTCATCGACTACCTGCGCTCGACCGAGGAGGAGGGCAAGCACGGCAAGACCATCGTCTTCTGCGAGAACAACGACCATGCTGCGCGCATGCGTAATGCGCTGTTCAATGCAGCTCAGGCAGAGGTGAGCGCGCGACGCAACTATGTCGTACGCATCACCGATGCCGATGGGTCGCCCGGTCGGGCGCTGCTGGACGAGTTCCGCAAGGACGACTCCGACGAACCGGTGATCGCCGTGACGTCGAAGCTGCTTAACACCGGCATCGACCTGCCGGCTGTTCGCAACATCGTGCTATTTCGCCGTATCGCATCGATGCCCGAGTTCAAGCAAACGATCGGCCGCGGCACTCGACTGTGCTCCGTGATCGGCAAGGGCTCCTTCGACATCATCGACTTTGTCGAGGCTACGCGGCTGTTCAATGACCCTGGATTCGATGGCCCCCCGCTGCGGGTCGTTCGTGACATCACCGACGATCAGGGGCGCTTGCTGGAGAGCGAGCCCGAGTCAGCCAACGGCGATGCGGTCGACGCCGAGACGGTGGCGGAACCGGAGAACGAATACACCCAAGAAGCTGGCGGCACCTTAGAGCCGCAACCGTCGGACGCGACAGTAGACGACCCGGACGAGGTCGACCGCATCCGAGCACGCGGAAGGCGCTACGTTGTCAACGGCGTCCAGGTCTACAAGTGGGGTGAGCGGCGCTATCAACTGGACACGGACGGCCGGACGATGAGGTTGGTGACCATCCAGCAATGGGTCCACGACCGCGTTCTGGAACTTGATCTGGCGCCGGACAAGCTGCGCTCGCAGTGGGCTACCGCCAAGAGCCGGCGTGAGCTCATGACCATCCTGCGACGCGCCGACATCGAGGCCGAGGAGTTGCCCGCGGAGTTCGGCAGTCCAGACGTCGACCCGATCGACCTACTCCTCAACGTCGCCTGGGGGCTGCCCCTAGTCAGCCGCGAGGAGCGGCTGTACCGGTTCCTGCACGAGCATCGGGGCTTCCTGGCTTCGTTCCAGCCGGAGGCTCGGCAGGTGTTGGAGGAGATGCTGCTGAAGTTCGCCGAGCATGGCTCACCGCAGCTCAAGCCAGAAACCCTGGCGGTTCGCCCGTTCACAGACTTGGGAACCGTCGTCGAGCTGGCGAACCGGTTCGGCGGCGCGCAGGCGCTCCATGAAGCCATCGATGACTTGGGGCGTCGCCTCCTCGAGGCCTCCTAAAAGAAAGATTTAGTTTAAGCCACGCCTAAGACACCAAACTAAAAATAACTTTCAGTTTAGCGCCTGCTAGAGTGGCCGGCGTGATCCGCGACCGTACCGATGCCCGCGCTGCCCTCTGGCGGATTGCCAGCGGGCAGCGCGGCTACTTCACCGCTGCACAGGCGCGGGAAGCGGGATACTCATACCAGGCGCAGCGATACCACGCGCAGCGTGGGAATTGGAATATCGTCGACCGGGGCATCTACCGCTTCCGGGAGTTCGACTCGCTGCCGGGCAGCGACCAAGATCACCTAGTGCGCTGGGCGCTATGGAGCAGCGGGCGTGCTGCCGCATCGCACACCACCGCGCTGTCCGTCCACGACCTCGGCGCAGCCAATCCTTCAGAGATCCATCTCACCGTTCCGCCCGGCTTCCGCCGTAGGGATGGTGCGGTGGTCCTTCACCGCGCCGCCCTTGTCGATGACGACGTCGAAGAGCGCGATGGTGTCCGGGTCACGACACCCGTCCGCGCAATCGTCGAGTGCGCCGCCGCACAAGTGGATCAAGATGTTCTAGACTCCGCCGTCGTCGACGCCCTCGACCGGGGGCTAACCACCCGCCAGCGCCTCCTCCACGCTGCCCAGCGACTCGGTGCCCGGGCGGAACTCGGTGTCGAACGAGCCCTGCGGGAGACACCGTGACCGAGCGCTATCACAGTGCCAGCGCGCTGCGGCGGGCTCTGGAGGCGCGGTTGATGCAAGAGGCGACCGACGCCGGCACTGATCTAGCCCGGCGCCGGCGCCTAGTCGTCTTCGACCGTATCGCCACCCGCCTTGCCGCAGATTCGACGGCCGGTTGGATCCTCAAAGGCGGTGCGGCGCTGGAGTTCCGACTACGAGCCAGCGCTCGCACCACCAAGGACATGGACCTTGCGGCCTGCCCCGCCGATGAGCCCGACCTCGACGGTCCGGCGGTACGAAGTCTTCTCCTCGATGCGCTCGCGTTTGACGAAGACGGCGATGGCTTCCTCTTCCAATTGTCCTCACCGGCACCACTAAGAGCGGGCACCGCCGGCCGCGGCGGCTGGCGGTTCTCGATCGAGAGCCGGCTAGCCGGACGAAGTTTCACCACCGTGCGCGTCGACGTGGTCACGCGCGGAGAGGAGATCACCCGCACTGAGCGGCTGGCTCTGCCCAACACTCTGGCCTTCGCTGGCACGCCACCGAGGGACATCGAGGCCGAGGACCGCCGTCAGCGCTTCGCAGAGAAAGCTTCACGCGTTCACCCGCGACTATCGCGATCGTCCCAACACTCGAGTCAAAGACCTGGTGGACTTGGTGTTGCTAGTTGAAAGCGGCATGGAAGCCGATGGAGCCGTGGCTGACACCGTACGGCACGTCTTCGCCGTCTGGGCGACGCATCCGGTTCCGCAGACACTTCCCGATCCGCCGCCCGCTTGGACTGACCTTTACCCCGCGCTGGCAAACGGCCTGACGCGGCTTCACCTCGGCTCGAGGCCGCGCTCGAACTAGCGCGTGGCTTCTGAGCCACCGCTCGCACTCATCGCATCGCTCACCCGGAGAAGAAAGACTGAGATGGCACCTCCGAAGGCGGCCACGGCCACGACGTCGCGGGCCCGGCTCGCGTCCCTCATCAAGTCGGCGCGCGACACCATGCGTAAGGATGCCGGGCTCAACGGCGATCTCGACCGACTTCCCCAGCTGTCTTGGCTCTTATTCCTAAAGGCGTTCGACCAGCGGGTCGAAAAAGAGCGAGCGGTTATCAGCCCTGAGCGCCCTGCACTCATCGAGGAGCCGTACCGCTGGCAGGATTGGGCGGCGGACCAGGACTTCAGCGGCGATGATCTGAAAAAGTTCGTTAACGACGAACTGATCCCCTACCTTGCCGCGCTGAAGGGTGCCGACGGTGACGCCGAGGATCCACGCAACGTCCTGTCGACCATTTTCCGGGACGTCAGCAACCGCATGCAGTCTGGAACCCTCCTGCGTGATCTGGTCAACCTGGTCGACCAGATTCATTTTGACTCCTCCGACGACATCCACACCATGGCGTTCGTCTATGAGTCAATCCTCAAGGAAATGCGCGATGCTGCTGGCGACTCTGGCGAGTTTTACACCCCCCGACCGGTCAACCGCTTCATGGTGCAGCAGTCCTTCCTCAAGCATGGAGAAACCATCCTTGACCCGGCCTGCGGCACGGGCGGCTTCTTGGTGCAGGCTTACGAGGAGCTGAGGGCGGTGGACACAGACTCCCAGCGCCAGCGGCTGCACGCCAGCATCAAGGGTATCGAAAAGAAGCCGCTGCCCTACCTGCTGGCCAGCATGAACCTCCTACTCCACGGGATCAGCGCACCACAATTAGTCCGGGACAACGCGCTACTGCGGATGCGTGACGCGACAGCGGCGGATCGGGTCGACGTGGTGCTGACCAATCCTCCGTTCGGTGGCGAAGAAGAACGCTCCGTCGTCGAGAAATTCCCTAAGGGCTATCAGACCCAGGAGACATCGTGGCTGTTCCTTCACGCGATCTTGGATCAGCTGAAGCAGGGTGGTCGCTGCGCAATCGTTCTACCCAATGGCAGCCTCTTCGCTAGCGGCGAGAACAGCATCGGGGCCCGCATCAAGCAGAAGCTGATGAGGGAGTGCAACCTGCACACTATCGTCCGTCTACCCCAGGGTGCCTTCGCGCCCTACACGCAGATCCCCTCGAACCTGCTCTTCTTCGACAAGGGTATACCGACGCAGGAGGTCTGGTTCTACGAAATTCCGCTTCCCGAGGGTCGGCGCGGCTACACCAAGACTAAGCCGATGCGGGTCGAAGAGTTCGAGCCCTGTGTGCAGTGGTGGGGCGGAGAGAAGCGCGAAGGCCGCGAAGAAGGCTCCCACGCCTGGAAGGTCTCTGCCACCGATATCGAGAAGGCCGGCTACAACCTCGATATCGCCAACCCGCACGTCGGCGAGGACTTGGACCACCGGACACCCCAGGAACTCGTGGACGAACTACTTAAAACGGAGCGCGAGATCCTCGGCCTGCTGGAAGAACTACGTGAAGGGCTGGGAGAGCTGGCATGAAGCTCACCGAGTACCGTGTCGGCGAGATCATGACGCTTGTTCGTAGACCAGTCGACGTGAGTCCCGACGGCCTGTACCATGAAATCGGCATTCGCTCATTTGGCAACGGCGTATTCCACAAGCCACCCGTATCCGGCGAGGAGCTAGGCGCTAAGAGAGTTTTCTATATCCAGCCCGGAGATCTTCTCTTCAGCAACGTCTTCGCTTGGGAAGGCGCTGTTGCCCTCGCGGCAGAGACAGAGGCAGGGAAGATCGGGTCACATAGGTTCATGACATATCGAGTAGACACCGAGAAAGCAGACCCGCGCTACCTTCTACGCTATTTCTACGGCGGGCCCGGCCTCCTGACGATTCGCGAAGCATCTCCGGGCTCAGCCGGTCGTAACAGAACCCTAGGCATCTCGAACTTCGAGCGCCAGCTCCTTCGGCTCCCTACTGTGAACGAGCAGCGCCGCATCTCCGACAAGTTCGACGCGACGGCGTCGCTTCTTGCACAGTTTAAAACCCTGCGCACGCGATCCAGTCGAATCGCGCAGCAGTACATGGATGCGCTGCTACAACCTCTCGACCGCGCCCCACTTTCGGCCGCGCTACAGGCGAATAGCGACTTCGTGGAAGTGAACCCCGAGGTCACCTATTCAACTGCAGGTATGTTTAATCGCGGGCGAGGTTTGTTCCATCGCCCGGCAATCATGGGCCGAGACACGAAGTACCCTCGATACAATCGGCTGCACGTCGGCCAGTTTGTATACAGCAAGCTATTCGGCTGGGAAGGCTCGCTCGCCGTGGTTCCACCGGAATTCGAAGGCGTTCACGTTTCACATGAGTTTCCGACTTTCGATATAGATAGATCGGCGGCCGATGTCGAATACATGAGCCACCTGGCTCGATGGACCGGTCTTCACGACGCCCTGAAAGATAAGGGCACTGGTATGGGTTCGAGACGGCAACGCGTAAATGTCGATCGACTATTGGCAACGGAAGTCCCACTTCCGAAGCTATCCGAGCAACGGCGTATCGCTCGGCAACTAACCATGGTCAGGCGCACCGCCGAGCTTGGAGAAGAGCAAACCGCGCATATAGCTAGCCTTCAGGAAGCCCTTCTCGAAGCAGCCTTCACAGGGCGCCTGTAACCACCTGAAAAGGCGTATTTATCCGTGCTCCACGCGGCGCCACTCCTGGTCAGCGACCACCACATGGTCCAGGAACCTGAGCCCGACCGCTTTTGCTCCTGCCGCCAGGCGGGCCGTAGCGAGGCGGTCGGGTTCACTGGGCTCCACTCGGCCGGTGGGGTGGTTGTGCGCCACTCCGAACGCCGTACCGCTGGCTGCCAGCACCAAGGTCAGGACGTCTCGAACCGGCAACAGGGAGCGGTCGGCAGCGCCTTCGGTGAGCACGGCCGTGCGCAGGACCATGCCGGCGTTGTCGCAGACGACCACGACTACGCGTTCGTGTCGCAGCCCAGCCAGCAGAGGTGCTACAACTGCGGCCAGGTCCGTGGATCCGCGTACTCGTTGGCGACTGCCGCGGTCCGCGGGTGCCGCCCGACGGCCGAGTTGGAACGCCGCCGCCACCCGGGCCGCCTTCGCCGGGCCGATGCCGGGCAGTGCAGCGACCAACTCGTGCGCGTCCGCCCGGGACAGCTCGTGCAGACTGCCGTGCCGGGCGATGAGCTGTCCCGCCAATTCCACGGCATCGCAGCCTTCGCTCCCGGAACCGAGCAGCAAAGCCAGCAGTTCACGGTCGGAGAGCGCCTCCGGGCCCCGGCTCAGGAGCCTTTCCCGTGGCCGGTCGACGGCCGGCAGATCGGCGATGCGCACGCCTGCGCACCTCCTCAGTCTGCCGAGTCACGGTCGACGGGTTCGTCGTCTAGTAGGTCCGTGTCGAGCTCCGGGTCGGTACGGTCCTCATTCGACACCGCCCCGGCGCCATCAGTGCCCTCGACGTTCGGCACCTCGGCCGCCGAGTTTATGAGTCCCATCAGCCGTCGGTGCAGCGTCTCAGCCCGTACGCGAAGGAATGTGTCGAAGTCGTCACGCAGCGCCGCCTGGTATGCCTCTTCCTCCACCAAGCACGTGCTCAGTCGCCGCCGAAGCGCTGGCTCACCTTCGATGTCGGCCAGGTCCTGCAGGTATTGCGACGGAGGCCGGTCGGATACCCAGATGTTGCTGACTGAACTAAGCATGACCAAGTTGCCGCACACATTGGCTCGGGCATTGTTGACGCCTCGTGAACGTAGGAAAGCCCGAGGGAAGAAGTGGTGGAATTCCTTGTCATTCTGCCAGGACAGCGCTCTGCCTACGTCGATCCGCTGACCGGTAACCAGGTCCAGCGGCTCCTCGTACGCCAGCATCAGCGCGAGGAGCTTGCTAGGGGCGTTTCGCTTGGAGAAGGCGCTGTGACGCCACAAAGCGCTGCGCGGCAGGGCTGCCGCCGTGTCGATCCCGGTGGCGTGCCCCTGAGCGAACGCGGTGACTGCCTGGAGGTCCGCAAGCATTTGGGCTTCGCTCCAGCCCTTGAAGTATTCGCTGCTCGCAGTCAGCCAGAACCAACGGCGTAACGCGTCGTACTGTGCCGACGAAGGTTTCGGCAGCTGCCGGAAAGCCTCAACAAGCACGGCAAACTGGTTGTAGTAAGGCAGCGCTTCCGCATGTGGGGTGCGGATCTGCGTGCTGAGGAAGTCGACCGCTCTCTCCGCAGCCTTCGCGGCCGCCGCCACGGCCTCCCGCAACCGGGGCTTGTCCAACTCCCTCAAGCGATTGATGTCCTTGGTGGAGAACCCCAACCCAGCTGCTACAGCAATCGTTCGGAGCATGGTCTTGGTATCAACACGACCGTAACGCTTTTTGTCTAAGACCTGGAGCAGGGAGTCGATCTCGTCCTTGAGGTCGAAGTCCGGACTCCAGGTGCCGGCTCGCGCTACGTCGACGATGTTCATCGTCGTGCCGGTGCTGTTGATCCGTACGAACACCCGTGCCGATTCCTCCGCCGACATGTGGGCGAGGGTCACAACGGGGACCAGGTAGTTGGTGAACTGCTCATACAGGTGCGTGGCACGCTCACGCAGGTCGGGGGAAAGCTCCGCCACCTGTCCGAAGAGGGTGGATGCCGAACTGACCGACTGCATAGGCACGAAGTGCGGAGCCTCTGGCGTCTCCGGGACCCGCTGGAAGAACCGCTCCTCTTGCAGGTCGTAAAGGATGTCCCAGAGACCTGTGCCTCCGTGTAGCGCACCGAGCACACTTGCCAGCCTCTGTTGGCCATCCAGGATGTATCTGATCATGCGGCCCGGACGTGGCGGCTCGACGGCGAGACCGGCAACCGTCTGCTCGCTGGCGAGCTGTTCGGTGGTCTCCCAAAGAAGCAAACTCCCGATCGGGTAGTCACGAAGCACTGAGTCAAGCAGCTCTAGCACCTGCTGCGATCCCCAGACGAACGCCCGTTGGTACTTGGGCAGCACGATCTCGCCTGTGAGCACTCGGTCCGCGAGACGGGCCATCGGCACGATCGTCGGTTCGGGACTTGCTGACTGGCGCCTACGGACTGGTGCATTCACTGGCCATGCTCCCTGTGCTGTCACCGGACGGCGTGCGATGGATCCTATAGAGACCCACCGACATAAACCCTCTGCCGAAGGCTGAGCGCATCGGGAACTACAGCCGTCCTGGCGGCCACCCCCGCCACACATCACCTTGAGCAAGCACGGGCGGCCGTCACTCTTGTGGACGCCGCGGGATCCCGACGGCTGCTGGCATCGTGGGGTAATGCCCAAGGAGCGCCTGCAAGTCGAGTTCGAGATCTCCACCGTGGACGGGGAGCGCGGCAAGCGGCTCGCCGCGCTCCAGGCAAGAGCAATCCTCGAGATCCTGTGCTGGTGGTCTGAGCACCGCCCCGATCTCCAGCACAACGAATACGGGAGCCCCCTTCAGGCGGAGCCACCGCGGTAGCGCTTGTCGAACCGAGCATCGATTTGCAGATCTGCGACATGACTTCAACAGCGCCGACCTGCAATAACAGCTCATCAAGATTTCGCTACGCTTTGTCCCACTATGATAGCTATATCCGAATCTGGAGTGTCCGCTCCACCCTATTTGCAGTAACGCAGGTTCGAATCCTGCCGGGGTACGTCACAGAACTGCAAACGCACAATGTGAGCGACCGATTACTTATCGTGGAAGCTGGTTTCGCGTTCGAGTAGACGATCGAGGATGCCCCGAACGGGTCGGGGGCATCCTCGCGTTAACGCCTTGAACGGCCCAGATCGCACCCCCGGATCAAGCCGGGCTCAAGACCACGCCGTACTCAGGCGGGGCCTTGAGCCCTCACGCATGACCTCGTATCTGACGGTGTGTGCCGAGCGCCCGCGATGTGATGGGCGCACGGCGCGCCAGAGCTGCTACATCACCTTGGCACCGACAAGGCCAACGATCGCGCCAAAGCCCATCTTGTAGGTCGTGGAACATGCCTCGGCGGCTGCCCTCACCTGCTCCGTCTCGCCGCCGAAGACGGCGAGAAGAACGCTCAAGATCAGCGACAACATGGTCAACACCGTCACTGTCGAGAAGATCAGTTTGAAACGGGGGCTCAGGTCGGACTTGTTCTCGGGCACGCGGATGCTCCCTGTTCGGGCTCATCCGATCGCGCCCGACTTCGACCGGTATCTTGCCGCATCCGCAGCGGGGCCTGACGCCGCAAGAGTATCAGGTTCAGGTCACGCGCAGCTGTTGCGTTGCTCCGGTTCGCTGCGCCCGCTCGATCGGTTCACGCAGCAGGTCGGCCGACATCGTTCCCGTCCAAATCCCCGCCAGCCGTGGAATCGTCGTTCCGGGCTCGGGTGCGCGAGCGCGTACAACGGTCCCGTCCTCTGGATCGACTCGCTGGTAGTGCCGAGGGCACACCGCGATCTTCAGCTCACCCGAATAGTCGGCCGGTACGGCCGCCTCCGTGCGGTAGCCGCCACCGATGGCAGAGGAGGAGATCAGCAAGGCGATGGGGTCGCCGGACAAAATCGGGCCGATGCGTTCGACCTTGGCAAGCGCCCTACCACAACCCTTTGCCCCGCAGCGGACCACAACCAGAAGCCCAGGCGCTTGCCCTGGAATCGGCCTGTTCATATACCGCCTCCGCCATGCGTCCGCGTCATCCGACGTGGACGCCACGTTCGGATTCAATTAAACAATGAAGCGGCGAGCAGCACCCGTTCGGGTTCGCCGACACCGCTGCGGCAGTCGGGAACTACGAAGGCAGGTAGCCCTGATCTACCCAGTGGTCGTGCGTGCGGTGTAGGTCGGCGTCGGCAGCGGTATCGGCCGGGTCCCTCGAGGTGCTGTTGTGTTACGGACCCCATTCGCGGACAATCAGTACTTTCTTGATCGCCATAGGTGACATCGAGGGGTGGTGATGGCGATGGGGCAGGCTCCAAGAAGTCTGGTGCCGGCGAGGTCTGTGCTCGACTACTTCGGCGCCCAGGTGCGGCAGCTCCGGAACGCACGCAGGCTTTCCCAATCTGACCTGGGTGACCTGCTCTTCGTCCATAGAGACCTGATTCGCAAGATCGAGCGCGCCGAGCGGATCCCCTCTCGCGAGTTTGTAGAGGGCTGCGACACGGTGTTCGGGGCCGGTGGCGCGCTGGCCCGGCCTCTGCCGATGATCGAACGGGAGAGGTTCCTGCGCCGGGACCGGAACACCAACGATCAGACGAAAAGATTTCGCGGCGAAGCGACCGATCGTCCGGTCCTGGACTGGCTGCTCGCCCCGGCCGGACCCCGCAGCCGTGTGCGAGTCGCCGATAGGGACACGACGACGGCTGCTGCAATGCTGCGCCAGTTTCGCACCACCGACCATGTCCAGGGTGCCGGCAGCACCTATCCGGTGCTGGCGGACCTCCTTCGCCGTGACTTTGACGTCCTGGCCGACGGCGATCCGAACGTGGCCAGCGGTTTCCTCGAACTCGCAGGCTACGAGGCGGTGGACCTCGGTCTCGACGGTCTTGGCCAGCAGCACTACCTGAGGGCGCTGCGCATCATGACGCAGAACGGCGACCGGCTCTACGGCGGTTACCTCATCGCCGTCAGTCTCGCCCACCTCGCGCTGCACTGCGGAGACCCCGACCAGGCCATCCGCCTCACCACCGCTGCCCTGCACGGCACCGCCACCGAGGCCACCCCCGCCGTGCGGGCAGCGTTTCGCACGGTGCTGGCGCGGGCCCATGCGCGTCGCGGTGATGAGGCGGCATGCGCTGCCGCGCTGCTGCAGGTCGACGCCGATCTGGCCCGCAGCAAACCGTCAGAGGAACCCGGATGGATCGCCTACTTCGGCGAAGCCGATCTCGCCGACGAGAAGGCCCACTGCTTCTTCGACCTCGGACTGCACGAGCTCGCGCAACGCCAAGCCGTCAGGGCGATCGCCTTGCTCACCCCGGACCGCGCCCGCCGTCTGGCCATCGACACCGCCCTGCACGCCTCCGCGCTCGCTCGCGCTGGACAGGTCGATCACGCCAGCGTGGTCGCCCGGCGGGCCATCGACCACGCCTCGGGCGTGAGGTCGTTCCGCAGCGCGCACCGCGTCGTGTTGATGATGGCCGAGTTACAGCCGTACGCGGACGTGGCCGAAGTGCGGGACGTGGTCGAGTATGCCAGGGCCAACCTGCCACCTGCGGTCACACCGGCGTAGCAACTCCGGCCTGGCGCAGCACTCCACGGTACGCGGCCAGCTCAGCCTCCAACGCCGCGCGCTCGGCGTCCGCCGACAAGTAGTGCCCGACGCCGTCGAAACGCAGCAAGCCGGCCAGCACTATCAGCAGCACCTCCCGGCCGTGCTGGTCGCCCTGCCCGACCAGGAGCCGCGCGTCGACCCCGAACGGCCCGGCGAGACCGACGACGGGCGGCGGCTGCTTGCCGGCCGTCACCTGCCCACCTTCCGAGACGTGCTCGTGTTCGCCGGTACCGCGACCGCTGAGGAGGTCGGCCGTGGCTGACCCGCGTGCACCGTTCGAGTTCACTGCCCACACCGGCCTCGACCTGCCCGACGCCGGCCTTGCCGGTGACGAGATGGGGGCGCTGGTCGCCGAGGGCTACCTGGGCTCGGTGTGGCTGACCTTGCAGACCGCGTCACGGTTCCTGCGCCAGGGCCGGTACACGCCGGAGTCGATGCGGCATCCCGGCAAGATGGCGCCGACGATCGCCCGCTACGCCATCCGCACCTACACCGGCCCGGGGGACGTGGTGCTCGACCCGATGGCCGGCATCGGCACCACCGTGGTCGAGGCCATGCACCTGGGCCGCCACGGCATCGGCGTGGAGTACGAGCCCGAATGGGCCGCCGCCGCAGCCGAGAACATCCGCCACACCCAGCGCGCCGCAGCACCCGGCCGAGGCGACATCTACACCGGGGACTCGACCACGCTGCCGTCGCTGCTACCGGCCGCCCTGCGGGGCCGCGTCGCTCTGGTGCTCACCTCGCCGCCGTACGGGCCGTCCACGCACGGCCACGCCCGCACCCCCGGGCCGAGGCGCGGCAAGGTCCGCAAGATCCACCACAAGTACGGCGGCGCGGACAACCTCGCCTACCGCAGCCACGGCGAACTGGCCGACGGCTTCACCCAGATCCTCGCCGGCTGTCTGCCGCTGCTGCGCCCCGGCGGTCACGTCGTGGTCACCGCCCGGCCATACCGCCGCGCCGGCGAACTCGTCGACATCCCCGGCATGGTCGAAGCCGCCGGCCTCGCCGCCGGACTCGAACTGGTCGAGCAGTGCATCGCACCCATCTGCGGCATCCGCAACGGCGTGATTATCCCCCGCGCGTCGTTCTTCCAGCAGAAGAATGTCCGCGACGCCATCACGGCCGGCGACCCGCAGTGGCTGATCCAGCACGAAGACGTGGCCGTCTTCGTCGCCCCGACCTCATGACCGGGCAGCGCCGAGAACCGATGCGGCGCCGTAACCGAGGAGCGCCGCAGCGAACAGAGTCACCGCCCGCATCGGTCGACGGCTCGATCCCAGATACCGGCCTTGACCCGTCCGTCCCGATAGGGATCGATGGATTGGGGATCAACGACGCCGGCCCGCCCCTGACCATCAGGGTGCAGGTTCGGATCGCCGCTAACGGTCAGGCCCGCGCTGTTGCTGCCGCACAGGGACGCGCAGTGCGCGCCCTGCTGGCGACGCTGCCAGGCGCATCGCCGACAGCCCCAGACGGTACGACCAACCGGTGAATGGTTCGGGTCCGCGGGGCTACCTGCTGGCCCGAACCATGCTCTCAGATGGAGGGGGATGGCGGTGCGAGACATCGACATCACAAGGCGCGAGGAGCGGTGCACGCGGCGTGGACTCGCTGAACCCGTCGGGGAGCGTCAGTGATGAGGCAAAGCGAGATCACTCGATGGGCGTGGCTGGGTCGTACATCCACAGACGATCTCCAAGACCCCACACTGTCTCTGCCTCGGCAGTTGGGCAACGCCACCGTTGCTCTTCCGCCGGGCGCGATGATCGTCGCCCACTTCTACGATGTCGAGTCCGGTCGGATGGATCTCGATCGCCGTGGGCTCGGCCACGCTCACGAGCAGTTCGACATCCCCATTCCGCGCGACGGCGGCATCCAGGACCTGCTCGCGGAAGCGAATCGGCCGGGCCGCCGGTTCGACGGCGTCATCTGCGAATCGATCGACCGCGTCGCGCGACGCACCTACTACGGCACCAAGATCGAGCACGAGCTGGAGCGGGTCGGCGTGCTGCTCGTCGCCGCCGACGAGCCCATGCACGCCGGGCGCAAGCGCGCCACCGCGATCTTGACGCGCCGGGTCAAGCAAGGTGTCGCCGAGTGGTATGCCCTCGAAGCGATGGAGAAGTCCTGGGACGGCTTCAAGGAACACACCGAGCAGGGTTTCAACATCGGCCGACCACCGTACGGCTACAAGGCCGAGAAGATCCCGCACCCGGTGCCGGCCCGCCGCGAGCAGGGCAAGACCAAGACCCGCCTGATCCCGGATGACGTCCGCAGCACTGTGGTCCGCTACATCTACGACCTGTACCTCTACAGCGGGCTGGGACTTCAGCAGATCCGCGACCGGCTCAACGCCAGCCCTGACTTGTTCCCCGCCCCGACGCCGCCAGACCCCAGGCGCGCTCTCGGCAAGTGGTCGATCTCCAGCGTGTGGGAGATCCTGCGCAACCCCAAGTACACCGGCTACATGGTGTGGAACCGGCGCGGCCGTAAGAGCGCCGGAAACCGCGCCAACCCGCCCGCCGAGTGGATCTGGTCACCCGAGCCAACACACGAACCGATCGTGAGCAAAGACGAGTACCACGCCGTGGCCGCTCGGGCGGCGGCCAACGAAGGCTCCCGCCGCCCAGCGGTGAGCGGCGAAGAACAGGCCCGCCGACATAAGCCCCGCGCCGACTACCTCTACCGAGGCCGGCTGCGCTGCGGCATCTGCGGCCTCCGTATGACCGGCAACATCCGCCGCCAGTCCGGCCGTCGCTACTACTTCTGCTACCCCGGCAAGACACGCTCGACCAGCATCCCCGCCGAGCACCCGCCCACCATCTACCTGGCAGAGGAACCGCTCCACCAGGCCATCATCACGTGGCTGACCTGCGCGATCTTCGGCGAGGACCGCCTCAACTACTGGCGCGAGTGCTTCGACGCCGCCGAGGACGACCGGAACAACGGCCGCGCCCCGGCAGCCACTCGGCTGGCCGAGATCAACACCGAGATCGCTGACCTCAACAGGCGATTCCAACGCCAGGTACTCAACCTGGAAGCCGACGACATCACGCCTGCCGCCAGACGCCACATCGCCACCCGCATCGGCGAACTCGAAGACATGATCACCCGCCGGCAAGCTGAGGCCAACCAGGCCGAGGCCGAGCTATCAGCCGCGCCACCCGACCTCGACGACATCACGGCAGCGCTGAACCGACTCCCCGAGCTGGCAGACACCCTCGTCGGTCGACCGCCCGAAGACCTCCACCCCTTATACGAAGCGTTCGACGTCCAGGTCCGCTACTACCCAGAGGACCGCGTCGCCGACGTCGAGATCATCTTGGCAGACGCGCCAGGGCTGGAACTTCCGCCGCCAACGCCCACCGGCCGACCGCAGCCAGCGTCGTATATCCGTTCGGTGCCCCCGGCAGGATTCGAACCTGCGACACACGGTTTAGGAAGGGGCGCGGCAGTCCGTCCTCCAGTGTCTTTGCTGGTCAGGCCTCTCATTTCTTCGTCACTAGAGTCATTGAAGTCACCTGGCGACCACAGTTCGCACCACGAACGGCACCACGCGATGCCCAGGTAACACACCACCGCTCTCGTCTCCGCAGTCACCGAAGGTAACCGAGCAGAGCTTGAAGCGGGCGGTCCCCCCAGGGGGCGCGTCTACCGCCTTGAGCCGCATGCAGAGTGCCGCTACGGCCGCGGACGAGATCGAGCGTGGGTTGAGGCGTTGCGCGTGGTGGCAACCGGCTGAGTGGCCCGCTGAGAGCGACGCAGGACCAAGATCTCCCCGTGTCTGGTGTGAGGGGATGCGTCGAACCGTCTCCGTGCCGCTGAGCGGGCCACTTCCGAGACGCACGGGGGCGCGGGGCATGTCCGGGCAGCCACGAACTTACGAAGTTGCTGCCTTGACCTGCGGTTTCGCGCAGCACGAGCTAACGAACTTACGAACTTGCTCCGTGTGGTCGGCTGTTCTGAGGTCGGAGCAAGTTCGTAACTTCGTAGCTTCGTCGGGGGTGTTTGCACTGCTCAGGCCCCCAAGTTCGTAACTTCGTAAGTTCGTGAGCTGAGCAGCGTGTGCAGACCGGAAGCTGGCGCGGTGGGGCCGGTCCAGCGGCAGACGGTGGTCGGCTTTCCGCGGGCCGGCTTGTTGGCGACCATCTCGACAAGGCCGGCGTCAACGAGTTCGGCCACGAGGGTGTCGAGCTGGACGCCGGGCATGTTGCCGCTGAAGCACTTGGTGGTGATCTCGGTGCGGGTGCGTCCGGTGGGGGCGGTGCGGATGAAGTCGGCGAGCTTGTCGACGTTGGTCTTGGCGACGGTGTCGGCGAACAGGATTCGTGCGGTCTGTGAGGCGTAGTCCCAGATCGCGAGCGCGGAGAGGAGATGTTCGGCCGCGATGCTCGCGCTGCCGTCGGCGAGGGCGTAGATGAGCGCGAGCCGCATCACGTACGCGGGGCCGCGGGCGAGCACGGCGCCGAGCGGCCCGTCCGGCTCGTCTTCGGCGAGGGCCGCGTATGCCTCGCTCCACAGCGCGTCGGTCGCGGGTTCGCGGGTGATGCTGGCGAGGTTGCGCGCGGCACGGATTCGGGCTTCGACGGTGGCACCGAGGTCGGTGAGGTCGGGTCGGGCCGGTTCGTGGGCGATCAGGTGCGGGCGTTCGCTGAGGATCGGCAGGAACCGGTTCACGGTGCCGCCGGCGAGGTCTGACTCGGCGAGCCGGAGGCGCAGCTCCCGCGGGGTGACGTGCGCGATCACGGCGGGGTGCGCGCCGTCGACCCGGACGGCCTGCTTGGTGAGGGTGGCCGCGGACCCTTCGTCCCAGAGCTGCCGCAGCACCGGCCCGAGCGTCGAGCCCTCACGCTTCG
Source organism: Catenuloplanes nepalensis (assembly GCF_030811575.1). GTDB lineage: Bacteria > Actinomycetota > Actinomycetes > Mycobacteriales > Micromonosporaceae > Catenuloplanes > Catenuloplanes nepalensis. The sequence continues at coordinate 8,636,805 of NZ_JAUSRA010000001.1, forward strand.
CGGCGGTCAGCACGCGGGCGAACTCGCTCTCAACGATCGTGAGTTCGCTGGTCGGGATCGTGCGGAGTTCCTCGCTTTCCTCGCCGACCAGCGCGCCGATAAGTCCCTCGCCGGAGGCGAGCCCGGAGACGATCTGCTCGGTGAGGTAGGTGCCGGAGTAGGTGCCCCAGGTCGCGGCGATGTTCCGCGCCTCATGCCACGACGTGCCCTTGCGGCCGCTGCCGGTCTTGCCGATGATCAGGGGCCAGATCCGGGAGGTGTGCTTGGCACCGCCGACGCGTACATGCGGGCCGTCGCCGAGCATCGCGCCGAACAGCGACAGGCACGTGGCGAGGATCGCGACGGGGTCGGCTTCGGTGACGGGTGCGATGCGGGCCGCGGCGTCGCCGAGTGGGCCGTGCCATGCGTGCTGGGAGATCTTCGGCATGGATTCATGCCGGCGGGGCTCGATCGGGACGTTCATGCAGCGGCCCGCCGGGGGTGTGCAGGTGTCGTGTTCGCCTGCGAGCGCGACGCGTCGGGCGCGGCCATCCGCGACGCGTCGTGTGTCGACACGGTGCTGCAGACGCGACGGCTCGTGTCGTGTCCCACCGCGGCGAGAAGCGACAGATCGAGATCGGCGGTCACAGCGCGACCCCCTCGGCACGGAAGGCACCGGAGATCGCTTCGCGGATCTCCCGGTCGGTCTGGTCGACCTCGTGGCCCACGTCGGTGAGTACCTGCACGGCGTGGGTGGTGGTCATGCATCCGGCGGTGACCATGCGGGCCACGCCGCGGGCGGCGCCGTAGAGAGTGACCCGGTGGCGGCCTTTCGCGGCGGTCCGGACGCGATCGAGGAGTACGGCAAGCAGTCGATCGGGGTAGGAGATGGCCCCCGCGCTGATCCCGGTCACCGGGCCGGTTGCGGCCGGACGCGGGTGGGAGACGGGCGCCGGTACGCAGGCGGTGACCAGCGCGGGGGCCATCTCCTCCACCGCGCGCCCGTCGCCAGCCCACCGGTACGGGCGCCCGGTGCGCTGGTGGATCGAGGGCGGGAGCACGGCATACCCGCCGTCACCACGCACGTCGATACCCGGCCCGAGCGCCGATTGGCTGTTCGGGATCGACCGGCCGGGGTGGGCGTAGTACAGGTGCAGCCCGCCGGACCCGGTGACGACCCGCGCGGTCGGCGGGGTCAGCCCGGCCTCGATCAGTCCCAGCAGGGTGTCCATGCCGTCGTGTGCGGGGTCCACGTCGATGACGACCAGCCCGGACGCCGCACCGGTGCGGACCGCGAGCTGCCCGCGAGGGACCGCGGTGAGGATCGCGGCGATGCGCTGCGGGTCGCGGGTCGCGGCGTAGAAGCCGTGACAGGTCAGGCACGGGCAGGCTTCCCGGTCGTGGTGCGGGTCGACGGCGGCTTTCGGGCAGGCCGGGCAGTTCGCCACGGGCCGTTTGGACCGGCCGAGCATGAACACCGGCCAGCCACGGTCGGCCGCGGCCAGCGCGGCGGCGAGCATGTCGGACATTGGGAAGACCTCCCATGATCAGAGGTAGAGCGGAGGATGGTCAGAGATCGGCGCAGGTCAGGCACTCGCCGAGCGACCGCGGGATGTAGTAGCTGCACGTGGTCCCGCACGTGATGCAGGTGCGGCGGGCGCGTAGCGCGGCCCGGATCGCGCGCCGCTGAGCCGGTGTCGCGGTGCGCTTCGGCCGGGCCAGGTCGATCCGGTACAGGTACGCCACCCGCGTCCCGCCGATGCCGGCCCACATCACCTGTGCCGCAACGGGTTGACCGCCGGGGCGAAGCCCGCGGGCGCGGAGCTGCCGGGTGGTGGCGTAGCCGTCGGGAGCGCCACGCCACCAAAACGTCGGAAGGCCGTACCGGGCGCCGTCCGGGTCGTGGAAGGCCGCGCGGATGCGGGACATCACGCACCCCGCTTCTGCCGCGCCGCATCCAGGTCGAGCAGCGTCGCGCTCTCCGCCGGTGCCTGCCGATCGCGGCGCGGGCCGGCCGTGGCGGTGACGGCGATGCTGAGCCGTACGTAGAGGCGGTGCCGTCCGTTGCGCTGCGCGTCGTCCATCCGTCGCCGCGGTGAGCGGTAGAGCAGCCTGCCGGTGCTCTGCAACGCAGCGAGCGCTGCGTCAAGCTCGGTGGTGGTGCCGATGAGCCAGACCTCCAGCCCGATCGGCACCTCTCCGGCCGTCATTTCAGGCCACCCGCAGCCAGTACAGGATGCCCATGCCGACGCTCAGCAGCCCGAGCACGACCGGGACGGCCGGGTGCGGTGCGGGCCGCCAGCGCCGCCGGCGGTGGATGGTAGTGCCGATGTAGAGCACCCAGCCGGCCGCGGTGAGCGCGGCGGTGGCGAGGGCGAGGGTGGCGAGGCGGGGCAGCCAGACGGCGGAGAACCGCACTGCGAGCCACAGTGCGACGGTGAGGAGGGCGATCATCGTGACGGGGAAGACGAGCCGCTTGGTGATCTCGGCGGCGAGGAACCAGCGCCACATGCGGCGCCCGAACTCGTCGGCGGCGCCGCGGCGGGCTTGCCGGATCCAGTTCATGGGGTGCTCACTCTCCGGTGATGTTCACGGACTTCACGGACTTCACGTTTCACGGACTTCACGGGGGTCGCGCGTACGCGCACGCGCGCGTTGGAGGGCGTTTCCGGGTCCGCGCGTGAAGTGCGTGAAGCGCGTGAACACGCGCGGACCCGGGTGACGCTACGTAGCCGCGCCGACGAGGGCGGGCTGTGCCGCGGGGTCGTCGAGGATGACGTAGACGCCGCGGTCGGCGGCCCTGCGCAGCAGCGGTCCGCGGGCCGGCTCGCAGAACTCACCGAGGATCTTCGTGATCGTCGGCGGCCGGAGGCCTTCCTCGCCGACGACTTCGACGACCTGAGCGAACGACGACGGCTTGATCTGTCGGACGCCGGCGTCGCGGTGCTGGACGATGGCCTGCCGCATGATTTCGCGGATCTGCGACGGGCTGAACCGCTGGTCGGTCTCCGGCTCGATCGACAGGTCGATCCGGCGTCGGTTCGGCACGGTCAGCGGCGTGCGCGGGTCGGGGTCCGGCTCGCACTCCGGGTCGATCGGCAGCGGCGGGCACTCCGGATCGTCATCGTCGTCGACGACCTCGCCGGGCTCGCCGGCTGGGACCGGCACCGCGGGCGCGCCGGCGTCATGCGACGCCTCCGGCTCGCCGGCTGCCGTGACGTACTCGCCGATCGAGGTCAGGTAGGCGACCAGCTCACCGATCACCGCGTCCCGGTCCGGCTTGAACGTGCGCGCCGGAAGCGACCAGTCGTCGGGATCGGTGCCGGGGATCTCTGCGTACAGGGCACCGGGCTTGCTGTTCTTCCAGCCCGGGTCCGCGCCCGCGGCGATCGTCTCCTCCGACAGCACCCGGGCGCCCTCGGCGGCGTCCTTGACGCCCATGCAGATCGCGCCGCCGGTGGTCGACCGCACCGAGGTCGGCATGCGGTCCCCGGTGGCGCGCTGGACGCCGAGCAGCATGAAGATGCCCACCGAGCGGATCGACTCCGCGAGCTCCACCAGGTCTTCTTCGGCCTCGATGATGAACTTCGACGCCTCATCGACGATGACGACCTTGAACTTCGGGCAGCGCGGGCACCCGGCGGTCCACTGCTCGTGACCGTGCGCGCCCATCTGATCCGCGCGGCGGCTGACGTCCGGGATCAGCCCGGCGAGGTACTCCTCCGCCTCATCGGTGTCGGTGATCATGAGGTGCATGCTGTTGCGGAACGCGGCCGGGAGCTGCTTGCCCTTGCGGGCGTCGATGTAGACGACCTCGGCGTCCCGGCGCGAGCGGGCCTCGGCCGCGAGGAACAGTTGGAACTCCGTCTTGCCGGACCCGGACTGGCCGAGCAGGATCAGCACGCCGACCGCGTTGCGGCCCTCGCCGGGGTCGCCGGGCAGCAGCAGCGGCAGCGGCTTGCCGGTCTGGTAGACCGCGAGCCGGATCGGGTCGGCGATCGACCCGCCAGGAGCGGACAGGCCCGGCCATGCGGGCGGGTTCTCCAGCGTGTCCACGGGGGAGACCTCCATCTGGCCGGTCCGCACGGAGTTGCGGTCGCCGACCATGCGGACCCCGCCCGCGGGCACGTTCAGCGCGGACGCGATCGAGCGGCGGACTTCGGGCTTGGCGAGGGTGTCGAAGTCCCCGCCGGCGACCATCGTGATCGGGGTGACCACCCGGCCGTCGATCGCCTTCGACCGGCCGGTGGCGCCGATGTCCTGGAGTTCCTTGACCCGCTCACCGAGTTCACCGAACAGGCCCGTCCGGGCGTCGTCGCCGTTGCCGCGCATCAGCTTCGTCAGAGCCAGCAGCACGGACGCGCACGCCATGACGATCAGGTAGACCATCACCGAGTCCCGCGTCCAGCCGCGGAACGTCAGCACGAACAGGCCCACGCACGAGCCGGACGACATCAGCAGCGACGCGAACCGCAGCTCAATCTTGCGCGCCCGGCCGACCGCCCACGTCGTGGCCACGATCGCCGCGGCGCAGGCCAGGATCAGCCCGGACCGCCACGCGGTCTGCCACGTGTCGGCCTCGGCGTAGGCGCCCCAGACCAGCGACAGCACACCCGACAGGATCAGGTTCGCCACCGCGGCCACCGGCGGGACCACGTACGCCCACACGTTGTTCTGCATCTCCGACGCGGCCCCGCGGGCGACGTTGAGGGAGTAGGTACGGCGTCCCATCAGGCGGCCTGCCGGCCGTTAGGGCTCGGGCGGCGACGCTGGCGGATCTCGAAGTCCGACCGGCCAGCGTTCTCGTCGTCGAGCGCGACCACGAACGCCTCGAACCGGTTCTTGCAGACCTTCGCGTACCCGGCCACTGCCAGCATCGCGTCGGCGGACCGGGAGATCGGCAGCGAGACGACCTTGCCCCAGAACCGGGCGCGCATCCCGCCGACACCGTTCCGCTTCGCGTACCGGACGATCTTCGCCTTCACCAGCCCGGACAGCTCGTCCAGCTCGTCATGCCCGGCGATCCCGGTCTGCCGGATGTTCTCCAGCATCATGATCAGTTCCTCGTCGTCGCGGATCTGGTCGAAGTTGAACAGTCGATCAGCCATGATCAGTCTCCTTTCGCAGGTCAGAGCTTGTTCGAGATGTAGGTACGACCGCGTGTGGTGATCCGCGCGCCCGGAAGCGAGAGCCACGACGCGGGCGGGACCTGCGTCCCCTCGCCCGGCCGATATCCGCCATCGCCCATCTCCGTGCACAGCGGCTCGCCATCCACGTGCGACCAGTCCGGCGGCTCGTTGCCGGCCGCGGTCCAGGTCTGCAGCCAGTTGCTGTTCGCGGGCCGCTTCTTGATCGCGATCTCGCCGCATCCGGGGCAGCAGGTGTAGGTGCGGACCGCCCGCTCCAACAGCTCCGGGTCGATCACCGACCCGGCACCGGTCCGCACCTCGATGAGGCCCGCCGCGTGGATGGTCAGCAGATCCGGGACGGTGACCCCGTCCCGCGGCCAGGTCGTCAGCTCCCGCAGGGACATCTCCATCCCTGTCGCTCCCCCGCCGAGCGGGGCGAGGACCAGGTGGAGCGGGTCGCGGTGTGCGCGGTGGAAACCGGCCCGGGACAGCTTGATCCGTACCTGGTGCTCCGGAGCACGCTTCACCGGTCCGATCAGCACGCACGGCTCACCGCCGAACCGGGCCTCGACCAGACCTCGGTCCACCAGGTCGACGATCTCGGGCCGCTCGACGTCCTGGTCCTTCATCAGCCGCTTCAGGCTCGGGCTCACCCGCTGGTTCAGGTTCCGGAACAGGAAGTCGATCACCCGCCACTGTGAGGGCTGCAACACGTCGTACGCCATGGTCAGGACTCCTTTCGGGTGAGGGCCTGCATCTCGGTCAGGGACAGCACCCGGCGCCGCCGCAGGAAGAAGCGGCCACGGACCGGGATCGCGCGGTGGCGCTGGATGTGGACGTCGATCGCGCCGACCGGGAACAACCGGAGGCAGTGCAGGCAGAGCGTGGTGTCCACGCCGTTGGGCAGGGTGCCGGGCTCGGCGTGACGGGTCAGCGGGAGCGGTCGGCGCCAGAACAGCGGCAGCGGCAGTCGGCGTGCGCGGGGGACGGTGGCGATGCGAGGCGCCACGAGCGGGTTTGACACGATGTTGGTCTCCTCAGATCGGCCGTTTCGGCTGGATCGGATCGGGAGGGCCGGAGCGTGGCCGTACAGGTTGCGAGCCAGGGAAGGCCACGCTCCGGGACCGTGTGGTGCGCGAGCGGCGACGCTGCCGCCCACCGTGGTGTTCATGCGGTCTCGGCCAGCGCGGGCCGGCCGTTGTTCGGCAGGGCGGACAGGACCCGGCGGACCGTGCGGTCCGAGGTGCCGGCGGCGCGGGCGATCTCGGTCCGGGCGGCGTCGGGGCTGGCGTAGAACGCGGCCACGATCCGCCGCGCGGTCGCCACGGCAACGCCGTCGATGTCCGGGACGCTCACACCCGGCGGGAGCGGGACAGCACCGGACGGCACCGCCGCGAGCGACCGGCCCGCGGGGCGGTCCTTCGCCGGGGTCTTGTCCGCCTCGACCGTCGCGGCCTGGTGCTGGGCCTGGGCGAGCTGCCAGCGCAGCGTGTCCGCCTCGGCCTTGGCCTGCCGCGCGACCTCCTCGGCCGCGAACCGAGCCGTGGCCGCGTCCTGCGCAAGCCGCTGTGCCTCGGCGAGCCGGTCGATCGCGTCGCGGGCTTGACTGCCCGCACGCTGCGCGTCCTCAGCGGTGCGCTGCGCGCTGTGCTCGTACCCGGCGATTCGGTCACGTGCCTCGCGGACCTGCGCTGCGGCCCGTGCCTCCGCGGCCTCGCGATCCCGGCCGGCCCGGCGTGCGGCGTCGGCGTACTGCGTCGCGAGTACCTCGGCCTTGGCACGTGCTGCGCTCTGCGCGTCCGCTTCCGTCCGCATCGCGTCCGCCTCGGCCACCGCCTGGACGCGCCGAGCGGACTCGGCCTCCGCGAGCTGTGCGGCGCTTTCGGCCCACGCCACTGCGGCGGCCTCGGCCTCGCGTGCTGCGTCCGCTTCTGTCCGGGCCTGCGCCGCGGCGGCGCGGGCGGACAGCAGCTCGGCGGGCTCGCCCGGTCGTCCGTACCAGCCGGTCCGGGCGAGGCGGCGGCGGACCTCGGTGATCATGTCGTCGTCCGCGCCGAGCGTGAGCCGGTCGAGCTTCGCTGCCCGGCGGCCGGCCGCTTTCGACCAGCCGTGCTGGCGGCGGTGCTCCAGGTCGGTCATCTGCCGGATACGGCGCTCGCGGTCCACGGTCTCGGTGTCGCGGGCGCCCGGCTCGATCGCCCCGACCGCGAGCAGCAGACGCCGTGGGGTCCACCGCCACGTCGTGGCGTCCGGCGCCTTCCCGTCCTCGGCCGCGGGCAGGCCGTCCCACCATTGCTTGGTGACCAGCAGCGGCAGCGCGAACCGCAGCACGACCTCCACCAGCGAGCCGCCCGCGGACGCGGCGATCACGCCCATGACGATCGCGATCGTCCACGCGGACCGGCCGTGCCGGCCGGGGTGCCCGTGCTGTCGCTGGTGCTTCTCCGCGCGCAGCATCGACGTGCCGAGCATCGCCTCGAACACGAAGAACGCCAGCACCACGAACAGGCCCGGCAGATGCAGCACCTCGGTCGCGATCTCCCACATCGCCTCGGCCGACCAGCCGTAGCCGACGATGACCGACACGATGGTCAGCGCCCGGTCCGCCCGGTCGCTTTTGATGAGCCGCCGCACGATCAGCCCGGCCAGCATCAGCGACAGCATCGACACGGCCAGCGCACCGACGATCACGCCGTCACGGTGATCGGTCAGGAAGTCGCTGAGCAGCGCGGAGAGGGTGTCGAGGGAACCCATCAGGCCACCTCCGGCAGCGCCATGCCGGCGTCGACCAGGTGCCCGCGGTGACGCAGCGCCCGCTTGACCGCACCAGGGCAGCTCAGCCGCGGGGTTCGGCCCGCGTCGAAGCAGGCGCCGCACAGCGTCATGCAGACCACACCGACCTGCGTGTCCGCCTCGTAGACATCCAGCTCGACGTCACCACCGCACGCGTCGCACTCGTCGGCGACCGGGCAGGGAAGGGTGAAGTCGTCCATCAGGCCACCGCCCGCAGCTGCGGCTTGGGCTGGGAGATGGCGTTCAGCGCGGATCGGACCTGCTGGTCGTTCATGTAGAGCAGCCGGCCGATCCGGGTCGGGGTGACGCCGCGGTCGTGCAGCGCCGCGACGGCGGCGCGTCGCTCGGCGCGGGTGAGGGTCACGCGCTCGCCGCGGCACGCACGCTCCACCGCGATCTCGTCCACGTAGAACCGGTCCGGCTCGATCTCGCGGGGCAGCTCGAACTCCACGACCACGCGCTCGTCGTCGCGGATCGCGCGCTCCCAGCACGGGCCGCACGGGTCGGGGCTGTGCCGGCAGATGCGCGCGGCCACCGAGGTCAGCGGGTGGTTGGCCGGAAAGAGACTGCGAACGTGTCGCAGCGGCACCCTGTGGCGGCTCGTCATCACGCCACGCTCCGGAGGCGGTCGTCGTTGGGGTCGTCGTCCGGCGCGCTGGTCATCGCGTCGGTCTCGGCCTGGTCGATGGCCTTGGCCGGCACGGTGTACCGACCGCGGATCTTGACCGCCGGGAACTCGCCGTTCCTGATCGCCCGGTAGAGCGTCGGCTCGGAGAGCCGGAGCAGGTGGGCCGCCTCGGCGACCGTGTAGAAGCGCTGGTCCACTCTCGTTCCTCCCGTATTTGGGCAGGTCACGAGCCGCCACAAGCTGCATGACTGTCAGCAGTGGCATGACTCGCAGTGCTTCTTTGAAGTTAGCCACAGTTTTTCTGCGAGTCAAGAAAATCTGCGACTGGCAGTGAAGTTGCGGGTCTGGGAAGCTGGTCGCAGACACCGAGGGAGGCAGCATGAGCAGGGGTTTTGGGTTGGTCGTCCGGTTCGAACTTCGCGACCAGGCGGCGGCGGACGCCTTCGACGCGTTGGTGGCCCGCACCACGCCGGAGATTGAGCGGCTGGAGCCGGACACGCTGGCGTACGTGGTCCATACCGTCGCGGACGAGCCGTTGGTCCGGGTCTTCTACGAGCTGTACGCGGACCGCGGCGGCTTCGACTTCCACGAGCAGCAGGCGCACACGATGCATTTCCTGAAGGAGCGCGAGCAGTACCTCAGCGGAGTCAGCGTGACGTTTCTCGAAGCGCAGAGCGGAAAGGGGCCGATGCGCCCGTGATTCCGGAGGAACGCCGGGAGTTCGGCGCGCAGATCGCCGGATTGCGAAAGCAACGGGGAATGACGCAGGAGGAGCTTGCCGCCGCGATCGGCCGGACCTCCAGTTGGCTTTCCCAGGTCGAGCGGGGCGTGCAGCCCGTCAACCGGCTCGACGTGCTGCGCCGGCTCGCGGACGGCTTGGGCGTCTCGCTACAGAACCTCCGTCCGGACGTGCCTTCCGTGGCGTCTGCCAGTGAGAGCGAGGCGGACGACGAGATCGCCAACGACCTGGATCAGGCGCGGTTGGTCATCTCCGGCCACCCGGCACCCGACGTTCTCCTCTCGCCCCCGAGCAGCCCTCAGGCCATTAATATCGATGACCTGAGGGCGGCGGTGGAAAACGTCTGGGACCTCACGCACGCGAGCCGATACGCGGATCTGAGCACTGTCATCGGCCCGCTGGTTCCCCGTTTGGAAAGGGCCGCCCGTACCGCGCCGGAAAGCGAGCAGAGCGACGTTTGGCTTTTGCTCAGCCGCACCTATCAGGCGCTCTCAGCCGCATTCGTGCGCCAGGACGAGCCGGACGCGGCATGGCTCGCCGCTGATCGCGCGATCAGCTCAGCGGAACGGTCCGGTGAGGCGCTGCACGTCTTCGCCAGCATCTTCCGGCTGGTGCAGGCGTTCGTCCGTCTCAAGCACCTCGATCAGGGCGAGCACGCGGCGGCGACTGCGGTGAGCGCGCTCCGGCAGCACATCAGCGACGCCACCGCGCGCCCGGAAGCGCTGTCGATACTCGGCTCGATGCATCTCGCGCTCGCACTGGTCTACGCGCGCTCCGGCAACCGCACCGGTGCTCGTGAGGAGATCAAGAAAGCGGGGGAGGTCGCGGCTCGGCTCGGGGAGGATCGCAACGACTTCAACCTGGAGTTCGGTCCGACCAACACCCAGATCCAAGCGGTCTCGATCGCCGTCGAGCTGGGCGACGCCGGCGAGGCGATCGACATCGGGCAGGGGATCACCTCGGACGATCTGTCCGTGGAGCGACGCGCGCGGCTCGCGATGGACCTGGGCCGGGCCTATGCGCAGCGGCGCCAGAGCGGCGAGGCACTTGCCTACCTGCTCGACGCGGAAAGCCTTGCGCCGGAACTCATCCACACCCACGTCGAGGCCCGGAACGCGATCCGTGAGCTGATACTGATCGCGGGCCGGTCCGCGTCGCCCGAGTTGAGGGCCTTGGCGGAACGGGCCGACGCTCAGCCCTGAGCGCCGGCGACGATCGCGCGCTTGCCGCGGCGGACGATCACTTCGTCGGCCTCGGCAAGCAGCGCCACCGCCCGGTGCGCTGTGCTCGCCGCGACGCCGTACCGGCCCGCAAGTTCGGTTACGACGGGGAGCGGGTCGCCGGGCCGGAGCGCGCCGCACCGGACCGCGGCGCGGAGGTCGGCGGCGATCCGGTGGTACGGCGCGGAGTCTTCGGTGACGGGCCGGTCCGGCGACGCGAGTCGTTCGTCAACCGCGACCCCCGCGGGTAGTTCCGGCATGCGGCCGGCGAGCGTGCCGGCCGCGCGCTGGTCGGCCTCGGACAGCCACGCGCTGTAGACCCGGAGCGTCGTCGTGCCACCCCCGCCGTGCCCCAGCCGGCCCGCGACGGTCCGCACGTCGACGCCGGCAGCGATCAGCTCCGTCGCCGTGTAGTGGCGTAGCTGGTGGAGGTTGACGTCCAGACTGATCCGGGCGCCCATCCGCCCGAAGCGCTGCGTCGCGGTGTCGGGCTTCAGCCACGTGCGGCCGTCCGGCGAGCCGGAGAAGATCCGCGCGTCCGCGACCAGTTCGGTACCGAGTTCGGCAGCGCGTTCGACGCACAGCCGGCGGTAAGCGCGGAGCAGCGCGAGCGTTTGATCGTCGAGCACGATCCTGCGCTGTTGGTGGGTCTTGGTGTGTTTCTCCCAGGTCTTCGCGCCGTGCTGCGCGATGCTGCTCCGGATCGTTAGGACGCCGGTGGAGAAGTCGATCCGGTCCCACGTCAGCGCGCACAGTTCGCCGCGGCGCGCTCCGGTGACGAACGCCAGCCAGACGAACATGCCCCAGTCCGGATCGGCCCACGCTTCCATCGTGATCCGCGCGGCCTGCTCGGGTGTCGGCGGATGTGGGTCGGGCCGCCCGGCCGGCAGACGCTCGGCCTGGTCCATCGGGTTCGTGCCGAGCCAGCCCCAGCGGACCGCGCGGCTGCACGCGCCGCTCAGGATGCCGTTGATCTGCTTGATGGTGGAGTCCGCGAGGGGCCGGCAGACGTGCGGCCCGCATCGGTGGTCGCAGGCGTGAGCGCGGTCGGTCCGGTGCTCGACGTACTTCCGCCCGCGGCAGTGCGCGCGGCACTTCCGCAGTTCCGCGTAGAACGAATCGAAGATCTCTCCGCCGAGCCGGGCGATCGGGAACTCGCCGAGCAGCGGCCGGATGTGGTTCTTGATGTAGCCCTCGTAGGTCGGCCGCGTCGTGCCCTCCACCCGCAGCACTTCGAGGTACCGGTCGACGAGCTGGTTCACCGTCGCGCGGGTCCGCGGGTTGCGCTGCTCGTCGAGCTGCCGCAGCAACTTGGTCAACGCCTTCTGTGCCTCGCGGTCCGCGCGTGGCCCCGGCGGGATCGTCTCGGTGAGGTCGTACCGGCGCTTGGTGATCGGGTCGATGCCCGCGTACACCTTCACCCTGAGTGAGCCGGACGGCAGCGTCTCGATGCTTCCGCGATCGCGCTTCTTGGCTGGCATGGCGCGGACGCTACGGCTCGTGTGCCACGGATCGCGCCACGTGAAGATCATCAGCTAGTGGATCAAGGCTGTGACCTGGTGCCCCCGGCAGGATTCGAACCTGCGACACACGGTTTAGGAAACCGTTGCTCTATCCCCTGAGCTACGAGGGCGCGGATGGTCATGTTACCCGACTCCCCGGCGGGTGGCGCCGCCCGGCGGCCACCCTCGCGAAGTGACGTTCGCTGGAACATTTTGCCCAGTGGTACCACGTCATGCGACCGGCTGGTACCGCTGAGTTGATCAAAGGTCACGGACTGATATCAAGAGATTAAGCACATCCTAAAAGATTTCTTTGATGTCCGAGAAATGGTTATCGTCAGGCCGCGTTGCGGAAGCCGCAGTCGCGGAGACTGCCGGATGATTCCCCGCCCCCCTGGATTTCCTTTGTAGGAGTAGGCGTGACTCTGCGTCGTGACCGTCCTCTTTGTACTTAACCGCTTTCGGAGAGTGACGTTCACCGCTCGACCGCGCAGCACCACCGGAAATCGGCATCACCCGGGACGCGCCGATCCGCGAATCGGCGTGTTTCGTTCGTTCCCCTCTTTTGGAGCGTCGCACCTATGAGATCCGTCCCCCGCATCCACCGCGTCGTCGCTCTCACGGCCGGTGTCCTCCTCGGACTGTCCGGCCTGGCCGGGCTGGGCTCGCCGGCGAGCGCCGGCACCCCCGGCGGCCACCACCAGAAGTGTGTCTCGCCCGAGGCCGCCCGGTACGAGCACTCGTTCAACGGCCCGGCCGGCACCGCGAGCATCAAGCTGCTGAACGGCCCGCTCTGCGCCGAGCAGTCGTTCGCGCTGGTCTCCTACACCGCGCCGTCGGCTACGTTCGCCACCCCGCAGCACGTGCTCGACAGCTCCGTGCAGAAGTTCGTCCCGGCCAAGCCGGGTGAGCTCAAGGTGAGCAAGCTGGAGTTCAAGGTCGAGGTGCCGGAGTGCTTCACTCAGGTCGACTTCGTCTTCGGTGACCAGATCATCAACCCGCTGACGGACACCAGCGACCGGTACAACAGCCGCAAGGTCGGCGAGAACGCCGCACCGGGCAACCGGTCGAAGCCGGCCAAGGGCCAGCCGAAGACCGCGTTCTACAACGGCGGAAGCGGCACCTGCAAGGCCGAGCCGGCCGTCGAGGCGCTGCCGGACTGCGAGGGCAACGTCGCGGTCAAGCTGATCAACCGCAGCACGTTCAGCGAGACGTTCACGATCACCGCGGACGGCGGCTTCTCCAAGACGGAGACGCTGAAGGCCCGCCAGGAGCCGGTCACGGTCAACCTGGTCCCGGCGAACGCCAAGAACGTCGTGGTCACGTCGCGCGGCAAGGAGATCTACCGCGGTGGCTGGACCAAGCCGGAGGACTGCCAGGTCCCCGAGGTCGGCACGCCGAAGGCGTCCGTGCAGCAGACCTGTGAGGGCCTGACCTTCACGATCGAGAACCCGGCCAACGGCAAGGACCTGACCACGGTCTTCACCCCCAACACGGGTACGGCGCAGACCGTCACCGTCAAGGCGGGCGAGACCAAGCCGGTGTCCTTCCCGGGCTCCGAGGGCCTCACCGTCAAGGTCGAGGGTGACCTGGACGTGCTGAACGGCGAGGTCGTCTGGGCCGCACCGGCGAACTGCGCCGGCGAGCCCACCCCGCCGACCGAGGGCACCCCGAGCCCGAGCCCGAGCGTCAGCACCCCGCCGGCGACCCCGGGCACCCCGGGGCCGTCGACCACGCCGGTCGCGTACACGCCGGGTGACGAGCCGGAGCTGCCGCTGACCGGTGTGGCCGTCGGTTCCATCGCCGGTGGCGCGATTCTGCTGCTCGGCCTCGGCGCCGGCCTGTTCTTCATGGCCCGCCGCCGGAAGCTGAACTTCACCGCCTGATCGCATTGACGAAGGAGCGCGCCGGCCGGCAACGGGCGGCGCGCTCCTTCGTTCTAGCCGGCCGTGGCGGTGCCGGTGAACGCACCGCCGGGGGAGAACCGCACGGCCGCCTCCGTGCCGTCCGGCAGCCGCAGCGTGCCGTCGCCGGACGGCAGCAGCAGATCCGCGATCTCGCCGTCGCTCAGATCGACCGTGCCGGTCCAGGTCACGACGCCGGTGTCCGCGTCCCGCCGGGTGCGGATGCTGGCGTGCTGAACGGTCTGCGCGGTGCCGTCCGTCGCGAACAGCGTGGCGTTGCCGATGTAGGTGCCCATGGCGGGAGAACCTACTAGCCCACGACCAGCGTGATGTCGTCACCCACCGTCACCACGTCGCCCTTGAAGAGCTGGCGTCCGCGGCGGTCCTCGGGCTCGCCGTTGACCGTGACGTCCTCCGTGTTGAGAAGGTACTTCACGTCCGAGCCCGCCTCGATCACGTCCGCGAGCTTGAGGAACTGACCCAGCCGGATCATGTCGGTGTTGATGGTGACCTCACGCATGAATTCATCATCGAGCCTGGCCGCGCCCGTGCTTCGAGCGGGTATGCTCCGAGGCGGACCGTGACTGGCGCTGTCAGATGGATCAACCATCGGGGAGCGGTCCCGCCCGCATCGGGCGTCTGCCGCGCGCCTGGGCCTCTTCCACCTGTGATAGGGAGGTCCAATGTCCGAGTTGAATCCTGGCGTGCCTGCTGAGCTGAACGCGGAGTCGACCGCGTTCCGTGCCGCGCTCGAGGTCATCCGCTCCGTCGAGCCCCGCGTGGCCGACGCGATCGCGTCCGAGCTGACCGACCAGCGCGAGTCGCTGAAGCTGATCGCGTCCGAGAACTACGCCTCCCCGGCCGTGCTGCTGGCGATGGGCAACTGGTTCTCCGACAAGTACGCGGAGGGCACGATCGGGCGCCGCTTCTACGCCGGCTGCCAGAACGTCGACACCGTCGAGTCCGTCGCGGCCGAGCACGCCAAGGCCCTGTTCGGCGCGCCGCACGCCTACGTCCAGCCGCACTCCGGCATCGACGCGAACCTGGTCGCCTACTGGGCGATCCTCGGCGACCGCGTCGAGAAGCCGATGTTGAAGAAGTTCGAGAAGCGGCAGATCAACGACCTGACCGACGCCGAGTGGGCCGAGATGCGCGCCGCGTTCGGCAACCAGCGCCTGATGGGCATGTCGCTGGACGCCGGCGGCCACCTCACCCACGGCTTCCGGCCGAACATCTCCGGCAAGATGTTCGACCAGCGGTCCTACGGCGTCGACCCGGCCACCGGCCAGATCGACTACGACGGCCTGCGGGAGAGCGCCAAGGAGTTCAAGCCGGCCATCATCGTCGGCGGCTACTCGGCGTACCCCCGGAAGGTGAATTTCCGCATTATGCGGGAGATCGCCGACGAGGTCGGCGCCACGTTCATGGTGGACATGGCGCACTTCGCCGGGCTGGTCGCGGGCAAGGTCTTCACCGGCGACTTCGACCCGATCCCGCACGCGCACATCGTCACCACCACCACGCACAAGAGCCTGCGCGGCCCGCGCGGCGGCATGGTGCTGTGCCAGCCCGAGCTGGCCGACCAGGTCGACCGCGGCTGCCCGATGGTGCTCGGCGGCCCGCTCGCGCACGTGATGGGCGCCAAGGCGGTCGCGCTGGCCGAGGCCCGCCGCCCCGAGTTCGCCGACTACGCCCAGCGCATCGTGGCCAACAGCCAGGCGCTGGCCGAGGGCCTGATCAAGCGCGGCGCCTCGGTCGTCTCCGGCGGCACCGACAACCACATCGTGCTGATCGACGTCGACAGGTACGGCGTGACCGGCCGCCAGGCCGAGCAGGCGCTGCTCGACTCCGGCGTCGTCACCAACCGCAACAGCATCCCGAACGACCCGAACGGCGCGTGGTACACGTCCGGCATCCGCGTCGGCACCCCGGCCCTGACCACGCGCGGCCTCGGCGTCGCGGAGATGGACCAGATCGCCGAGCTGATGCACACGGTCCTGTCCCAGACCACCCCGGACGCCGGCTCCAAGGCCAAGTTCCACCTCGACCGGGCCGTCTCCGATCGCGTCTCCAAGCAGGCCACCGAGCTCCTCGCGCCGTTCCCGCTCTACGGCTCCGTCGCGCTGTAAAGCCTTTCCGAAGCCCGCCTCCGATTCGCGGGAGGCGGGCTTCCCCATACCCAAAGAGCCAGATACAGATTTTCCGCTTCCGGCGTGGCCGATTCCCAGTGCTCCCGCGGGCACCGGTCGGCCGTTGGCCGGCCTCCCTGCCGGTCCCTGCCTGGAAGGTCGAAACCCCTACCGCGCAGGCTCCTCGGACTCGCCCCGCACCCCCGTGCCGGCGTTCCTTCCCGCGACCCTGGTCGCAAGACCGCTCAGTTCGCGCGGCTGGTCAGTTCGCGCGGCTGGTCAGTTCGCGTCCGAAATCACGACATGGCGGACACTCGAATCAGTGCTGCGCGCCTCGCGCAGCGTCGGTGCTGGTGCCACCCGCCGCAGGGGTGTCCCCTTGCCTGAAAATATCGGTTATATCGTCCAGAGCGGCCGATCGGTCGGGACGACTCCAGCCGAAGTGGATCATTGAGTGATACCTGGGGAAGGTCAACAAGCGAAGTCGATCTACCCCAGGTATCACTCAATGATCGTTCGAGGGCCGCACGCAATGTGGGTGGCCGTAGCGGGGGCCGGACGGTGTGGCGCGGCCACGCTTCCCGGCCGGCAGCGATGCTTTTCGCCGAAACCGTTGGGCGCGGCGGACTGCTGGCGGGCGGGACGCACGCAGATCGGATAGCGGTCGTCCAGTTCGTCACGCGGGCCTGGTCGTCTCGCGGGCCTGGTCGTCCCACGGGGCCTGGTCGTCTCGCGGGCCTGGCGCGGCGGTGTCCGGCGCCCGGTCCGTTTCTCGCCCAGGCGATAGGCATGATCGACTAGGCTGAGTGGCATCGGTCGGTCACGGGCGGCCGCCCTGGCCGATGGGGCGGGCGGTGTGCGTCACCGCACGTGGCAGAGGATCTCGCCGTGCAGGATGGCGAACCAGCCGTCCGGGGACTCGGACCAGTGACGCCAGCCGGTGGCGAGGCGGTGGAGGTCGGCTTCGGTGGCGGTGCCGGCCGTGAGGATCTGGTGGGCCATGGCGGATTCGGTGATGCGGTCGGCCCAGAGCGTGCCCCACCAGCGGCGGTCGTCGGGGGTGGCGTAGCACCAGACGGCTGCGCCGGGGGTGATGTCGGTGAAGCCGGCGGCGAGGGCCCAGGAGAGCAGGCGGCGGCCGGCGTCGGGCTCGCCGCCGTTGGCGCGGGCGGTGGCGCGGTAGAGCGTGAGCCACTCGTCGAGCTCGGGGACGGCGGGGTGCCAGGCGAAGCGGTCGTAGTCGCTGTCGCGGGCGGCGACCAGGCCGCCGGGGCGGCAGACGCGGCGCATCTCGGTGAGCGCGCGGACCGGGTCGGCCACGTGCTGGAGGACCTGGTGTGCGTGGACCACGTCGAAGCTGTCGTCGGGGAAGGGGAGGTCATGGACATCGGCTACGGTGAAATCGACGGTGGTCGTGCCGCGCGCCGAGGCTTCGGCGCGGGTGAGCGCGAGCGCGTCCGCGTTGATCTCGGTGGCGGTGACGCGGCCCGGTGCGACCAGCGCGGCGAGGTCCATGGTGATCGTGCCGGGGCCGGCGCCGATGTCGAGCAGTGACTGGCCGGGGCGCAGGTGGGGCAGCAGGTGGGTGGCCGAGTTCTCGGCGGTGCGCCAGCGGTGAGAGCGCAGTACCGACTCGTGATGACCGTGCGTGTACATGCCCCGACGGTAGACCCGGGATCCCGGAGATCGGGATACATCTCTCATATAATAGGATGCGCGGATGCGTGTCCTATTCTCGTTCATCGGCGGCTACGGGCACTTCCTGCCGCTCGTCCCGATCGCCCGCGCGGTCCAGGCAGCCGGGCACGCCGTCGCGGTGCTGGGCGGGCCGCGGATGGCCGGCGTGATTCGCGACGCCGGCTTCGAGGCGCTCCCGGCCGGCGGTCAACCGCACCTACCGGCGCAGCCGCGAACCACGCACCCGCCGGCGCAGCCGAGGGCCGGGCACGCGCCGACAGTGCCGGGGGCCGGGCACGCGCCGACAGTGCCGGGGGCCGGGCACACGCCGACAGTGCCGGGGGCCGGGCACACGCCGGTGGAGGCGGGGGCCGTGCGTGGGCCGCTGGCGCCGCTGGATCTGGCGCGTGAGCGGCGGGAGATCACCGAGCAGTTCATTCGCGGGTCGGGGCGGGAGCGTGCGGCCCGGCTTCTGGAGGTCGCCGGGGAGTGGCGGCCGGATCTGATCGTCTGCGACGAGGTGAACGTCGGTGCGATGATCGCGGCCGAGCGGCTGGGCATTCCGCACGCGACCGTGGTGGTGCTGGTGGCCGGCTCGTTCCTGCAGGACGGTTACACGGCGGAGGCGGTCGACGAGGTGCGCGCGGAGTTCGGCCTGCCGCCGGACAACGGGCTCGCCATGCTCGGGCGGCACCTGATGCTGGAGCCGGCGCCGCCGGGCTTCCGCGACCCCGCGTTCCCGCTGCCGCCCACCGCGCGCGCGATCCGGCCGTCTGCGACGCTGCCAGCGCCCGCGGAGCGCAACGAACGGCCGCTGATCTACTTCACGCTCGGCACCGCGTTCAACGCGGAGTCCGGCGACCTGTTCGAGCGGATGCTGACGGGCCTGCGCGAGCTGCCCGCCGACCTGGTGATGACGGTCGGCCGGCACATCGATCCGGCCGTGTTCGGGCCGCAGCCACCGCATGTGCGCATCGAGCGGTTCGTGCCGCAGGACGAACTGCTGCACCGCTGCGACCTGGTGATCTCGCACGGCGGCTCGGGCAGCGTGCTCGGCGCGATCACGCACGGGCTGCCGATGCTGGTCGCGCCGCTCGGCGCGGACCAGCCGGACAACGGCGCGCGGGTGGCGGCGCTCGGCCTCGGCCGGGTGCTGGACGCCGAGACTGTCACGCCGGAGCAGGCCGCGACCGCGGCCGCCGCGGTGCTGGCCGACGGCGGCCATCGTGCGGTGGCCCGGGCGTTGCGGACGGCATGGGAGTCACTGCCCGGGCCGGACGAGGCGGTCGCGATGCTCGAAGGCATCGTCTGACGCGAATCGGCGCTCCGCGGGGCCTGGTGCGGGGTCCGGGGCAGAATCGTCTGACGCGAATCCGGCACTCCGCGGGGCCGGGCGCGCGGTCCGGGGCAGAATCGTCTTACGCGGATCCGGCACTCCGTGGACCGGGCGCGATGCGGGGCGGAATCGCCGGTGTCGCGAGCTGATCGTTTCCGGGCGCGGACTCTCCGCGTACCCTCGACCGCTGTTTTATGGGTTTTGGTCTGTTTTCTGACGTGAGAATCGGTTGCCGTCAAGACGTCTTGACGGGCACGCTGGAGACATGCCTGCGCCGGATGATCTCGAATACGAGTACACCCTGTTGACTGCCGTGGCCCGCTACGACATTCTGCGCACCCGCGACGCCTTGGCCTCGGCGTCGTCGTCCCCCGACGAGGCCCCGCTGGACCGGGGTCTGGCACCGCTGTCCAAGGAGGAGGCGCTGGAGTTGCTGGCGCTGGGCGAGCTGATCGCGCGCAAGGCGACGTATGGTCGGCAGCTCGACGTGCGCACCGCCCGCAAGGCCGGCGCCTCGTGGGCCCAGATCGGACAGTCGCTCGGCTGCACGAAGCAGTCCGCGTGGGAGACGCACGCGAAGTGGCTGGACGAGCAGGTCTGGACGCAGCAGCAGTGACCGCGTTAAAGATCTCGCAACAACACATTTGAAGCTCTCGATTAGCCTCGGTGGCCGCACGCAACGGCAACACCGGGAGCTGCGCCATGAGGCCTCTGATCGCGGCTGCCACCGCGCTCGGCGTGACCGCGAGCCTGCCGGCCGCGTCACGCGAGCGCCGGTGGCGGCCATGCGTATCCACCACCCACGGGCCGGATCGTCGAGAGCCTGGACCGGCAACTATGTGCTGAACTCGGACGTGCTCGACGTGGACGTGCCCGGCGGCGCCACGATCTGGCTGAGGCAGGGGCTGGCCGGGCCGTACGAGATCGAGTTCACCGCCGTGCCGATCTCCGCTGGGGGACCGAACGACCTGGTCACCGATCTGAACACGTTCTGGAACGCCCGTGACGCGCGCTCGCCGAACGACATCTTCGCCACCTCACGCGGCGGCGCGTTCGCGGAGTACGACCACCTGCGCACGTACTACGCCGGGCAGGGCGCGAACCTGAACACCACCACGCGGTTCCGCAGATATGTCGGCGAGCCGGGCAACCGGCCGCTGGTCTTCGACTACACCGATCCGGCGCCGTACGACAGCGGCTGGTTCGCGTTCCGCACGGTCGCCGGCCACTTCACCTTCGCCGATTTCACGGTCTGGCGGCCACCGTCCCGGTGATGCCCGATTGAAAGGAGTGGATATTAGTCAGTTCCACCGGTTTGCTACCGAAATGCACCTCGGGAGCAAACCGGAAGGGAGGGCCGATGTCCACCCGAGTCGCGCGGGCCTGCTTCGGCGTGTGGATGGTCGTGCTCGCCGCGGGCTACTACGCGGTTCCGGCGTACGGGAGTGCCCTGTGGGCCGCGCTCGGCTTCTCCGCCTCGATCGCGGTGCTGGCCGGGGTACTGCTCAACCGGCCCGCGCATGCGCTGCCCTGGTTCCTGCTGTGCGGCGTGCTGGTCACGTTCACGCTCGGCGACGCGATCTACAACCTGATCGTGGACGGCAATCCGTTCCCGTCCCCGGCGGACGCGTTCTACCTGTTGTCGTACCCGCTGCTGGCCGGTGCTCTGCTGCTGTTCATCCGGTTCCGGTCGGGTGCGGACGACCGGGCAGCGCTGCTCGACGCGCTGGTGCCGACGGCCGCGATCGCGCTGCTGGTCTGGGTTCTCTGGATCGGGCCGTTCGTGCGCGACGCGGATCTGAGCACGGTCCAGAAGCTCATCTCGATCGGCTATCCGCTCGGTGACGTGCTGGCGCTGGCCATGCTGGTGCGGCTGCTCGGCTCGCCCGGCACCCGGCACCTGTCGATCACCGCGCTCACGCTCGGCGTCACCTCGCTGCTCGGCACCGATCTGATCTACGGGCTCAACCAGCTCAACCAGGACTGGCACACCGGCAGCCCGGTCGACCTGGGCTGGGTCGTGTTCTACACGATGCTCGGGTACGCGGCGCTGGACCCGTCGATGACCCGGCTCACCGAGCACACGCCGGCTCCGTTCGTGCCTCGCGTGGCCGGGTGGCGCCGGCTCGCCATATTGTGCGCGGCTGCGCTGGTCGCACCGGCCGTGCTGGTCTACGAGAACCTGGACGGCACGGTCTCCGACGCCCCGGTCATCGCGGTCTTCTCCGCGCTGATGTTCCTGCTGGTCATCGGCCGGCTCGCCGGGCTGCTCGCGGACCATCGGCAGATCAGCAACCGGGAACGGGTGCTGCGTGAGGCCGGCGCCCAGCTGGTCTCCGCGGCCACGCCGGCCCAGGTCGCGGACGCGGTCCGGGCCGCGCTGGCGCAGCTGATGCCGCCGGACGAGCCGTACGTGCTGGAGAGCGCCGGCATCTTCGACAGCATGACCCGGGACGAGTTCTTCGCGGACGGCGTCACGCTGCAGCCGGTCGACGTGCTCCCGCCGACGCACGGCGAGCCGCTGGACGGCTTCACGGTCGCGCTGCGCGCACCGGGGCCGCTGCTGCCCCCGGCGGGCTCGTCCGCGCTGCAGTTCACCTGGATCTGCCTGGCCGCGCGCGAGCCGGTGCTGTGGCGGCTGCAACCCGCGTTCGAGGCGCTGGTGTCGCAGGGCACGATGGCGATCGACCGGATCGCGCTGGGCGCGGAGATCAACCGGCGCAAGCACGAGTCGTACTTCCGGACGCTGATCCAGAACGCGTCCGACGTGATCCTGATCGTCGACGACGAGGACCGCATCGGGTACGCCAGCCCGTCCGCGGCGGACGTCTTCGGCACACCCGCGGCCACGCTGACCGGCACGCCGGTCACCGATCTGATCGTGGGCGAGCAGCACGAGAACCTCCGGGACGCGCTGCGGCGGCTGCGCGCCGGCCGGGGCCAGGCGACCGCGTTCGACCTGGTCGGGCTAGGTGCCGACGGACGTACCGTGCAGGTCGAGTGCACGATCCAGGACATGCGGGACGAGCCGACCGTGCGCGGCGCGGTGCTCACCATGCGCGACGTCACCGAGCGCCGCCGGCTGGAGAGCGACCTCGCCCACCAGGCGTTCCACGACACGCTCACCGGCCTGGCCAACCGGCTGCTGTTGCAGAACCGGATGGAGCACGCGCTCATGCTCGCCCAGCGGGACCGGTCCGTGGTCGGGCTGCTCTTCATCGACATCGACGACTTCAAGGTGGTCAACGACACGCTCGGCCTGGTCGTCGGCGACCGGCTGCTGGCCGCGGTCGGCGCCCGGATCGCCGGCGTGGTCGGCCCGCAGGAGACCGTGGCCCGGATGGGTGGCGACGAGTTCGCGGTGCTGATCGAGCAGTCGTACGGCCCGGCCGAGGCGGACGACGTCGCCGCCCGGATCGTCGAGGCGTGTGCGGAGCCGTTCGAGCTGCGCTACGACAGCGGCGGCTCCGCGATGGTCGGCGGCGCGGTCAGTATCGGCGTCACCACCAGCGTGGAGGCGCACGACGCGGCCGAGATGCAGCGCCAGGCCGACCTCGCGCTCCACGTGTCGAAGGGCGCCGGAAAGGGCCGCTACGCCCGCTACCAGGCGGATCTGCACACCGCGATGGTGGAGCGCCTGGAGATGCGGGCCGCGCTCAGCACCGCGGTCGAGGACCAGCAACTCGTCCTGCAGTACCAGCCGATCGTGGACCTGGCCACCGAGGAGATCGTCGGTCTGGAGGCGCTGGTCCGCTGGCAGCACCCGACCCGTGGCCTGATCGGGCCGGGCGAGTTCATCGAGGTCGCGGAGGAGAACGGCGCCATCGTGCCGATCGGCGCCTGGGTGCTGCGCGAGGCGCTGCTGGCGATCGCGAACTGGCGGCAGCTCGTCCCGGCCGCGCCGCTGCGCTACGTCTCGGTGAACGTCTCGGCCCGGCAGTTCCGCAGTCCCGGCTTCGTCGACGAGGTGGCCAAGGTGATCACGGAGAGCGGCGTGGCACCGTGGCGTCTGCTGCTGGAGATCACCGAGAGCCTGCTGCTGCGCGACGACGAGTCGGTCTGGCAGGACCTGGCCCGGCTGCGCGAGATGGGCGTCCGGATCGCGATCGACGACTTCGGCACCGGCTACTCGTCGCTCAGCTACCTGCGCCAGATGCCGGTCGACATCCTCAAGATCGACAAGTCGTTCATCGACGACATCTCCAGCAGCAAGCAGCAGCGCGCGCTGGTGGCCGCGATCGTCAGCATCGCGGACAACCTCAACCTCGGCGTGGTGGCCGAGGGCGTCGAGGACCCGGCCCACAAACAGATACTGCTGGACATGGGCTGCCCGTTCGGACAGGGCTACCTCTTCTCGCCCCCGGCCTGGCCGGACGCGGTGGCCGCCTGGCTGGACACCGGCATCCGCGAACAGATCCCGGCCTGAAACCCTGCGAAGAACGATTTTCCCGCTTCCGGCGTGCCCACTTCCCCAGTGCTCCCGCGGGCACCGGTCGGCCGCGGGCGGCCTCCCTGCCGGCGCCGTCGCTGGTCACCCCAGACCCGGCCCCGACCGGGCGTCACCAACGCGGGGTGGCCCGTGGTGTGGCGGAACCACCGCGGATCTGGAAGGGAGGAGCGCCAGCGACGACCGGTGCCCGCGGGAGCACTGGGAAGCGACCACGCCGGAAGTGGGAACATCCGCTTCTGAAGGCTTTTCGGCGCTTAGCACAGCATGTCGTCCTGTGGTCGGTAAGACCGATTCACACTTGATACGGCTGATCTCCGTCCTACGCTGCCGGTGTGGCGGTGTCGGCGCAACGGTGGCCGGAGCGCGCCCTCCTCTGCGAACGGACCGTCGCCGGCTGGCACGAACTCGCGCCCGCCGAGCTGCAGACCCGGATCAGGACGCGGGCGGGCGGGCTGCTCGCGGCCGGGCTCGGCGCGGGGGACCGAATCGCGATCCTCGGCGCACCCGGGTACGAGTGGGCGATCACGGACCTCGCGGCCTGGTGGATCGGCGCGATCCCGGTCGCGCTGCAGGAGGAGGCGCCCGGTGGGCAGCTCGACTGGATGCTGCGCTGCTGCGGCGCCTCGGCCTGCGTGGTCACCGGCGACGATCCGGCGCTCACCGCGCGGGTCGCGGCCGCCGGTCTCGCGCACGCCTGGCAGGCCGGCCCGGACGGGCCACTGACGCCGCTGCCCGCGCTGGAGGTGCCGACGCCCGGCGCGATCCCGCCGGCTGCCATCCCGCCGGCTGCCATGCCGTCCGGCGCGGTCGCCACCATCGTCTACACGTCCGGGGTCAGCGGCCGGCCCGCGGCCTGCCGGCTCACCCACGCGAACCTGGACGCCGCCGCGCGCGCGGTCCGGGACGCGCTGCCGCAGCTGTTCGGCGGCGAGCCGCACACGGTGCTGTCCGCGCTGCCGCTGTCGCACATCTTCGGCCGGATCGTGCACCTGGCCGCGTTGACCGGCGGCGCGCGGATCGCGCACACCGGCCCGGAGCGGATCCTGGCCGACCTCGCGGAGCTGCGGCCGTCCGTACTCGCGGCGCTGCCACGCTTCTTCGAGCTCCTCTGGGGACGGCACCTCGGCGGGGACGGCACGGCGGAACGGGCCGCGCTGGCCGGAACGGGCGGGCTGCGCGGGTGGCTGCGGCGGTCCCGGCACGAGAAGGCGTTCGCGGTGCTGCGGGACGCACTCGGCGGCCGGATGCAGTTTCTGATCACCGGGGGCGCGCCGGTCAGTGAGCGGCTCGCCATGCTGTATCAGGGTGCGGGCGTGCCGCTGCTCACCGGGTACGGCCTGACCGAGGCCACCGCCGCGGTCACGCTGAACACGCCGGCGCTGCACCGCCCCGGCACGGTCGGCACGCCGCTGCCCGGCGTCGAGGTGCGGGTCAGCCCGGACGGCGAGGTCTTCGTGCGCGGCCCGGCCGTCTTCCCCGGCTACGACGGCCCGTCCGAGGCCGACCGGGACGCCGTGGTGGACGCGTCCGGGTGGCTGCACACCGGCGACCTCGGCGCGCTGGACGACGACGGGTACCTGCGGATCGCCGGCAACGTCGAGGACATGATCACGCTGCAGTCCGGGCGCCGGGTCGCCGCGGTCGCGCTGGAGGAGGCGGTGCGCGCGCACCCGCTGGTCGCGTACTGCCTGGCGGTCGGCGAGCGGCGGCCGTACGTCGCGGCGCTGGTCGCGCTGGAGGAGAGCGCGGTCCGGCGCACGTTCCCGGACGCGGACGACCTCGCCGGCGACCCGCGCGTGATCGAGGCGATCCGGGTGGCGATCGACGCGGCCAACGCACGGGCGTCCGCGGCCGAGCAGATCCGCCGGTTCGAGATCCTGCCCGGCGGCCTGTCCCGGTGGTCCGGGCATCTCACGCCCGCGCTCCGGCCGCGCCGCCGGCTGCTCTCCGCGCTGTTCGCCGCGGAGATCGAGCGTCTCTACGCGGTCGGGACCCAGCCGCAGGTGGTCTTGAAGGACCCGGTCGAGGCGGTGACGATCGAGGCCCGCGCGGTCGCGGCGAAAGGGCCGCACGGGCTGCTGCTGCGGCCGACCAGCGTCGGCGTGGTCGCGGGACGCCGGGTCGCGGTCGCCGGACCGCCCGGCCACGGCCACACCGCGCTCGCGCTCGCGCTCGGCGGCCGGCTGGAACCGGACGACGGCGAGGTCACGCTGGACGGCGAGCGCTCCGGGCCTCGGCTGCGCGAGGCGGTCGCGCTGGTCGACGTGCCCGGCATCAGTGAGCCGGACGAGATGCTGCCGCTCGCGGCCGTGGTCGGCGAGGAGCTGTCGATGGCCCGGGCCCGGACCGGGCGGCGGGCGGTCCGCGAGTGGCTGGACCGGCACGGCGCGCTCGTCTACGCGGAGACCCGCGCCGAGCACGTGCCGGGCGCGGTCCGCACCCGCGTGCTCGCCGAGCTGGCCGCGCTCCGGCCCGGTGTCAGCGTGCTCGTGCTGACGCTGCCGGACCGGCACGGCGGCGGGCCCAGCGCCTGGTGGGATCTGGCCGGCGTGCTCGCGGCGCGCGGCTACGGCGTGCTCGTCCAGTGCACGGACACCTCGGCGGAGCTGCTCGGACTGCGCGCGGTCCGGCTCGGCAACGCCGATCCGGACACACCGGCCGCGGCGGGCTTCACCATCGGCACGATCCGCCGCCGGGAGTCGGGCGGGTCCGCGATCACCGAACCGATAGGCCGACACACCGAGGAGATTTCGTGAGTGCTGTCCGGTTGGCCGTCTCGGAGCTGCGCAGGCTCACCGTGGGCCGCACGCCGAAGCTCGTGGTGCTGGCGCTGGCCGCGGTCCCGCTGCTCTACGGCGGGCTGTACCTCTATGCGAACTCCGACCCGTACGCGCGGCTGGACCGGGTGCCGGCCGCGCTGGTGATCGACGACGTCGGCGCCACCCAGCGGGACGGCTCCCTGATGCAGGCCGGCGCGCAGGTCGGGTCGGAGCTGATCTCCGACGCCGCGTTCGACTGGCGGCGCACCACCGCGGAGGCCGCGGAGGCCGGCGTGCGGGACGGCGAGTTCGACTTCGCACTGCGCATCCCGGCCGACTTCTCCGCCGCGCTGATCTCCACCACCGAGGCGGCCGAGGGCGGCGGCGCACCGCGGGCCGGCACGATCGTGCTGACCACCAACGACGCCAACAACTACGTGGTGCACACGATCGCGGCGCAGGTCGCCACGAAGATCCAGGATTCGCTGTCCCGGGAGGTCGGCACGCGCGCGGCCGAGCGGTTCCTCCTCGGTTTCCAGCACATCCACGAGCGCACGTCCGAGGCAGCGACCGGCGCGGACAAGCTCGCGGAGGGCGCCGGCACGGCGCACGACGGTGCGGAGAAGCTCGCGGACAGCAGCGCCAAGCTGGCCGGCGGCGACCACGACCTGCTCAGCAGCGCGCGGGACCTGGCCGCGGCCGCGCAGGCCGGTGGCGCCGGCGCACGCACGCTCGCCACCGCCGCCGACGACCTCGCGGGCGGGCTGAGCACGCTGCGTACGTCGTCGGCCGCGCTGCCCGGCTCGGTGCGCACGCTCGCGGACGGTGCCGCGTCGGTCGCGGCCGGCGCGCGCGAGGCCGCGACCGCGGCCGGCGGCTTCTCCGGCGCGACCGCGTCGAGCGAGCTGGACGCCGAGGCGGAGGAGCTCACCGGACGGCTGACCGCGCTGGGGGTGCCCGAGGCCGAGGTCGCCGCGATCGGCGCCCGGCTCGACGACTCCCGCGCCGCGCTGGCCGCCTCGCAGGCGAACATGGCCGCGCTCGCCACCCGCCTCGACTCGCTCGCGCTCGGCGCGGACCAGGTCGACGCGGGCGTGGGTGAGCTGGCCACGGCCGTGCCGGGGTTCACCGCCGGAATCAACGACGCCGCGCTCGGTGCGGCCGCGCTGAACGCCGGCGCCACCCGGATCGCGGACGGCAGCGGCGCGATCAGCGAGGGGGCGATCGCGCTTCGGGACGGTCTCGCCGCGTCCGCGACCGGTGCCGCGAAGCTCGCGGACGGCTCCGCCGACCTGGAGCAGGGCCTCGGTACGCTCGCCGGAAACGCCCGCGACCTGGCCCTCGGTCTGCGCGGTGGCCTGGCCGAGATCCCGAACCTGGACGACGGCTTGCGCGCGGCGACCGCCGGCACGATCGCAAACCCGGTCGACGTGCGGACCGTGCGCCAGAACGAGGCCGCGAACTACGGCGCCGGCCTCGCGCCGTTCTTCCTCTCGCTGGCCGCGTGGATCGGCGGGTACGTGCTGTTCCTGCTGGTCCGCCCGCTCTCCACCCGGGCCGTGGCGGCCAACCAGTCCGGCCTGCGGGTCGCGCTCGGCGGCTGGCTCGCGCCCGCGCTGCTCGGTGCCGCCCAGATGGGCCTGCTCTTCGCGGTCGTGCTGCTCGCGCTGCGGTTCCATCCGGTGCACCCGGCCGGCATGGCCGCGTTCATGATGCTGGCGTCCGCCACGTTCATCGCGATCATCCATATGCTCAACGCCTGGCTCGGCGCGGTCGGCCAGTTCCTCGTTCTGGTGCTGCTGGTCCTGCAACTGGTCAGCGCGGGCGGCACGTTCCCGTGGCAGACCATTCCGGCACCGCTGCACGGACTGCACCACGTGTTGCCGATGGGCTACTCGGTCGAGGGCCTGCGCCACCTGATGTACGGCGGCGACATGATGGCGGTCGGCCGCGCGGTCTCCATCCTGGTGGCCTATCTGCTGGCCGCGCTGCTGCTCACGGCGCTCGGCGCGCGCCGCCACCGGGTCTGGACGGTGGCCCGGATCAAGCCCGAGGTGGTGCTCTAGAGAACGGACGGCTGCCGGGCCCGAACCGGGCCCGGCAGCCGTCGCACCCCCCCGGAAGGTCAGTTCACCTCGCGGCGCATGATGCGGATGGTGCCGAATATCAGCGGGACCGCCACCCACACCAGGGCGGACACGCCGAACCTGGCCCACTCGCCGGACGTCACGTCCGCGCCGCCGATCGGCATCGAGGTCGTGTTCATGTCCAGCCACGCCGCCGCGTCGCGCAGCCGGGAGACCATTGCGCCGAGCGTGGTCCACAGCGTGGGGACCACGAAGTAGAGCACGATCGCCAGCGGCGAGTTGAGCAGCAGCGCGCCGAACGCGGAGCCCATCAGGATGTAGGCGATCTCCAGCACCACGAAGCCGAGCAGCGCCTCCGGCTGGAGCGTCCAGGAGCCGTCGCCGTCCACCGCGATCGCCACCAGGTTCGCGATCGCGGACGTGCCCGCGGTCACCGCCGTGGTGATCAGCGCGATCACGACCGCGGCCAGCAGCTTCGCGGCGATCACCCGGCCGCGCGCCGGGACCAGCGCGAACGTGTTCAGCGCGGTCCGCTGGGTCCACTCGCCGGTCATCGCCAGGATGCCCAGCACCGGCAGCAGGATGCTGACCGGGATCTGCGCGAAGCCCATCAGCTCGGCGAAGTTGGCCGTGCTCCGCGGCTCCTCGGTGGCCAGCATGACCACGTGCGTCAGGATCACGCCGAGCGCGATCACGATCAGCAGCCAGACGCCGGCCCGGGTGTCCGCGAGCTTGCGCAGCTCCACGCCGGTCAGCGTGAGCAGCGAGACCCGCTTGTGGCCGCGCCCCTCATGCGAGGCAGGCAGCGTGGCCGGACGTTCCATCTCCACGGTCCCGGTCATCGCGCGCCCTCCTTGACAGCGTCGCCCGCGGCGGCCGGTGCGGCCGTCAGGCTCAGGAACATCTGCTCCAGGCCGCCACCGTCGGCGGGCCGGAGTTCGAGCAGCACCACGTTGTTCTCCGCCGCGGCCCATCCGATCGCGCCCGGCTCCGCGCTGACCAGCAGCGCGCCGTCCTGGGTCCGCGTGTGGGTCAGCCCGGCGCGGTCCAGCGCCGTGGCCAGCCCGGCCGGGTCGATCGCGCGGACCAGCGTCCCGCCGCCGGCCAGCAGCTCGGCCTTGTCGCCCTGGGCCACGATCCGGCCGCCACCGATCATCACCAGCCGGTCCGCGACCGCGTCGACCTCGCGCAGCAGGTGCGAGGAGAGCAGCACGGTGCCGCCCCGGTCGGCGAAGCCGCGCAGCAGACCGCGCATCCAGAAGATGCCCTCCGGGTCCAGCCCGTTCGCCGGCTCGTCCAGGATCAGGATGGCGGGCTCGCCGAGCATCGCGTGGGCCAGGCCGAGACGCTGCCGCATGCCGAGCGAGTACTGACCGACCCGCTTGCGCGCGGCCCTGCCGTCCAGCCCGACCAGGTCGAGCACGGCGGCGACCCGGGAGCGGGGCACGCCCATGGTCATCGCGGACAGGGACAGCACCTCCCGGCCGGTACGCCCGCTGTGCTGCGCGGACGCGTCCAGCAGCACGCCGATCCGCCGGCCCGGGTTGTCGAGGCGCCGGAACGGCACGCCCGCCACGGTCGCGGTGCCCGACGTGGGCGTCGCGAGGCCGCAGATCATGCGCATGGTGGTGGACTTGCCGGCGCCGTTCGGGCCGAGGAAGCCGGTGACCGTGCCGGGCTCGCAGGTGAACGAGACATCGTCGACGGCGGTGTGCGCGCCGTACCGTTTCGTCAGGTGGTCAGCCGTAATCATGTCGACAAGCCTGGCCGAGCCACCCGGCTGCCCGCGTCGGCCCGCGGTTGACGTCCGCCTGACCAAAGTCGCGTTCCCGCTTCGACTTTGGTCGGTACCGGCGGCCGGTGATCCGTCCGTAGCCTGGACGTCATGGTGGCGACCTCACTCCTCGACGCGCTCGACGCGCCGGACGAGGACGACCCGGTCCGCCCGCGGACCACCCGCGACTGGGCGGTCGACTCGTTGACGTTCGTCTTCGCGATAGGCTTCGCGATCGCGGTGACCGCGCAGGAGTTCTACGGCTGGGGGACGCCCGAGCGGATCGGCCGCGGCCCGGCCTGGCTGCTCTGGCTGGATCTCGCGCTGAGCCTGGTGCTCTGCGTCGCGCTCTGGTGGCGCCGCCGCCGGCCGGTCTCGCTGGCCCTGCTCGGCGTGCTGTTCGGCGTCTTCTCCGCGGCCAGCGGCGGCGCCACGCTGACCATCCTGTTCAGCGTGGCCGTGCACCGGCGGTTCCCGGTCGCGGCCGCGCTGACCGCGATCAACGTCGCGCCGACGCTGATCTACGCGTGGTTGCGGCCCGACCCGGCGATCGGCTACTGGGCGACCATCGCCTGGACCACGGTCTTCGCGTCGATCATCCTGCTCTGGGGTTCGCTGATCCGGTCCCGGCGGCAGCTGGTCCGCTCGCTGCGCGACCGGGCCGAGCGCGCCGAGGCCGAGCAGCAGCTGCGCGTGACCCAGGCCCGGCAGCTGGAACGAACCCGGATCGCGCGCGAGATGCACGACGTCCTCGCGCACCGGATCTCACTGCTCAGCCTGCACGCGGGCGCGCTGGAGATCCGGCCGGACGCGCCGGCCGCGGAGGTGGCGCGGGCCGCGGGCGTGATCCGGGCCAGCGCGCACCAGGCGCTGCAGGACCTGCGCGAGGTGATCGGCGTGCTGCGCGAGCCCGCGGCGGACGGCGGCCCGGAGCGGCCACAACCGACACTGACGGACCTGAACACGCTGGTCGAGGAGTCGCGCGCGGCCGGCGCCCGGGTCACGCTGGAGCTGCCGGACGGTGCGGAGAGCCCGCCGGACGCGGTGGGCCGCACGGCGTACCGGATGGTCCAGGAGGGTTTGACCAACGCCCGCAAGCACGCGCCGGGTGCGCTGGTCACGGTGTCCGTCGCGGGCGCGCCCGGATCCGGCCTGACCATCCGGGTGCGCAACCCCGGGCCGATCACGGTCGGCGCGCCGGTGCTGCCCGGCGCCGGGACCGGTCTGGTCGGGCTGGCCGAGCGTGCCACACTGGCCGGTGGACGACTCGATCATCGCCGCGAGCCCGGCGGCGGCTTCACGCTGGAGGCATGGCTGCCGTGGCCGAAGACCTGATTCCGCCGGTACGCGTGTTGATCGTCGACGACGACGCGCTGGTCCGGACCGGGCTCTCGATGATCCTCGGTGCCGCCCCGGAGATCAGCGTGGTCGGCGAGGCCGCGGACGGTGCCGAGGTCGCGGCCGCGATCGACGCGCACCGCCCCGACGTGGTGCTGATGGACATCCGCATGCCGCGGGTGGACGGCCTGGCCGCGACCGAGGCGGTCCGCGCCCGCCCGGACGCGCCCGAGGTGATCGTGCTGACCACGTTCGACCTGGACGAGTACGTGCTGCGCGCGCTCCGGGCCGGCGCCAGCGGCTTCCTGCTGAAGGACACGCCGCCCACGGAGATCATCCACGCGGTTCGCCGGGTCGCGTCCGGCGAGGCCACGCTCTCGCCCACGGTCACCCGCCAGCTGATCGCGCACGTGGCCGCGCCGGCCGTGCCCGCCCGCAACCGCCCGCTGGAGCTGCTCGACCGGCTCAGCGAGCGGGAACGCGAGGTCGCGATCGCGGTCGGCCAGGGCAAGTCCAACGCGGAGATCGCCGGCGAGCTGTTCATGAGCGTGGCCACGGTCAAGGCGCACGTCTCCCGCCTGCTGACCAAGCTCGGCCTGAACAACCGCGTCCAGATCGCCATCCTGGTCCACGACGCGGGTGTGATTTGATCCCTTCTTGATGCCCGCTTTGCGGTAATTTCGTCCATGATGGGGCGGCCGGAAAAGACGATCACCACGGGGGTACGGGAGCTGGCCGCACTGGCCGAGCACCTGCGCCGGCTGCGGAGCGCCTCCGGCAAGACCTACCCCGAGCTGGAACGCGCCGGCGGCTACTCCGCCTCGGTCTTCAGCCGCGCCGCGTCCGGCGACGCGCTGCCCACCTGGCAGGTCGCCCACGCCTACGGCACCGCCTACGGCACCGCCTGCGGCGCGGACGAACGGGCACTCCGCGCGACTGGTGGACCTCGGCCTGCTGAGAGCGGCCCCGACCGATGGCGGTCAGTCTCCGTGCCGATGGCCTCGGCCCGGCCGGGCACAACTGTCCCACCGAACCACCCGCGGAACCGGCAGGAAGGCCGCCCGGTGCCCGCTCCGAGCAGGCAGCACCACGCCGGAAGCGGGAAATCGGTGTTGAAGGTCTTATCCGACGGCCGCGGGCCCGAGGACGCTCTTCAGGTCGCCCATCAGCGCGGTGGTCGGGGCGACGCGGGTGCCGAGGCGCAGGACGGTGGTGCGGCCGCCGTTGACCAGTTTGACGTGGATCTCGTTGTCGCCCGGGTGCAGCATCAGCACCTCCTTCAGGCGTTCGACCAGTGGCGGGGTGCAGCGGGTGATGGGCATGGTGAGGATGACCGGCTTCGTGTCCGGGTTGGTGTGGACGTCCGGCATCATCATGTCCATCGCCATGATGCGCGGGGTGTCGTCGCGGCGGTCGATGCGGCCCTTGACGACCACGATCGCGTCCTCGGCGATGTACTGCCCGACCATCTCATAGGTGTTCGGGAAGAACAGTGCCTCGACGCCGCCGGCCAGGCCCTCCAGTGACGCGGACGCCCAGGCCTTGCCCTGCTTGGTGACGCGGCGCTGGACGCCGGAGAGGATGCCGGCCAGCGTGACGACCGCGCCGTCCGGGACGGTGCCCTCCTCGGCGAGCGCGGCGATGCTGGTGTCGGCGTGCTGGGAGAGCACGTGCTCCAGGCCGAAGAGCGGGTGGTCGGAGACGTAGAGGCCGAGCATCTCGCGCTCGAACGCCAGCTTGTCGCGCTTGTCCCACTCGCTGTCCGGGATGGTCGGCATGGCGACGGTCGCGGACGGTGCCGCGTCGCCGAAGCCGGCGCCGAACAGGTCGAACTGGCCGACGGCCTCGTTCTTCTTGACGCCGGAGTACGCGTCGATCGCCTCCGCGTGGACGGCGAGCAGGCCCTTGCGGGTGTGGCCCATCGAGTCGAACGCGCCGGCCTTGATCAGCGATTCGATCGTCTTCTTGTTGCAGGCGACCGCGTCGACCTTGGAGAGGAAGTCGTAGAAGTCGGTGTACTTGCCCTTGTCGTCGCGGCACCGGCGGATCGCCTCCACCACGTTCGCGCCGACGTTGCGGACCGCGGCGAGGCCGAACCGGATGTCCTTGCCGACCGGGGTGAACGGGCCGGCCGACTCGTTGACGTCCGGCGGGAGAACACTGATCCCCATCCGGCGGCACTCCGCGAGGTAGAGCGCCATCTTGTCCTTGTCGTCACCGACGGACGTGAGCAGACCGGCCATGTACTCGGCGGGGTAGTTCGCCTTGAGGTAGCCGGTCCAGTAGGAGACCAGCCCGTACCCCGCGGTGTGCGCCTTGTTGAACGCGTAGTCCGCGAACGGGACCAGCACGTCCCAGATCGCCTTGATGGCCTCGTCGGAGTATTTGTTCGCCCGCATGCCGTCGCGGAACGGGACGAACTCCTTCTCCAGGACCTCCTTCTTCTTCTTGCCCATGGCACGGCGCAGCAGGTCGGCCTGGCCGAGCGAGTAACCGGCCAGCTTCTGCGCGGCGCGCTGCACCTGCTCCTGGTAGACGATCAGCCCGTACGTCGGGCCGAGGATCTCCTTGAGCGGCGTCTCCAGCTCCGGGTGGATCGGGATGATGTCCTGGAGGCCGTTCTTGCGGAGCGCGTAGTTGGTGTGCGAGTCCGCACCCATCGGGCCGGGCCGGTAGAGCGCCAGCACCGCGGAGATGTCCTCGAAGTTGTCCGGCTTCATCAGGCGCAGCAGCGAGCGCATCGGGCCGCCGTCGAGCTGGAACACGCCGAGCGTGTCGCCGCGGGCCAGCAGCTCGTAGGTGGCCTGGTCGGTCAGCTCCAGCCCGAGCAGGTCGAGTTTGACCCCGTGGTTGAGCTCGATGTTCTTGACCGCGTCGTCGATGATCGTCAGGTTCCGCAGACCGAGGAAGTCCATCTTCAGCAGGCCGAGCGTCTCGCAGGTCGGGTAGTCGAACTGCGTGATGATCGAGCCGTCCGCGTCCCGGCGCATCAGCGGGATGTGGTCGATGATCGGCTCGGCGGACATGATGACGCCGGCCGCGTGCACGCCGGTCTGCCGGATCAGGCCCTCGATGCCGCGCGCGGTGTCGATGACCTTCTTGACGTCCATCTCCGACTCGTACATCGACCGCAGCTCGTTGGCCTCGGAGTACCGCGGGTGGTTGGAGTCGAAGATGCCGGAGAGCGGGATGTCCTTGCCCATCACGGCCGGCGGCATGGCCTTGGTGATCCGGTCGCCGACCGCGTACGGGTAGCCCAGCACGCGCGCGGAGTCCTTGATCGCGGCCTTCGCCTTGATCGTGCCGAACGTGGCGATCTGCGCGACCCGGTCCTCGCCCCACTTGTCCGTCACGTAGCGGATCACCTCGGCGCGCCGGCGCTCGTCGAAGTCGATGTCGACGTCGGGCATCGAGACGCGGTCCGGGTTCAGGAAACGCTCGAAGATCAGGCCGTGCGGCAGCGGATCGAGGTCGGTGATGCCCAGCGCGTACGCGACCAGCGAACCGGCCGCCGAGCCACGACCCGGGCCGACCGCGATGCCGTTCCGCTTCGACCACTGGATGAAGTCCGCGACCACCAGGAAGTACGACGGGAAGCCCATCTGGATGATGATCCCGAGCTCGTACTCCGCCTGCGTGACATGCGTCTCCGGGATGCCGTTCGGGAAGCGCCGCTTGAGGCCCTCGAACGCTTCGTGCCGGAACCAGGACTCCTCCGTGTAGCCCTCCGGCACCGGGAAGCGCGGCATCAGGTTCTTGAACGTGAACATGCCGGTGGTGTCGACCTTCTCGGCCACCAGCAGCGTGTTCCGGCAGCCCTCCTGCCAGGCGTCGGAGGAGTCGATCGCGCGCATCTGGTCCGCCGACTTCACGAAGTAGCCGTTGCCGTCGAACCGGAACCGGTTCGGATCGTCGACGTTCGAGCCGGTCTGCACGCAGAGCAGCACGTCGTGCGCGGCGGCCTGCTCCTCGTAGGTGTAGTGCGAGTCGTTCGTGACCACCGGCGGGATGTTCAGCTTCTTGCTGATCTCCAGGAGGCCCTCACGGACCCGGCTCTCGATGGAGAGCCCGTGATCCATGATCTCCAGGAAGTAGTTGTCCTTGCCGAAGATGTCCTGGTACTGCCCCGCGACCTTGACCGCCTCGTCGAACTGGCCGAGCCGCAGGCGGGTCTGCACCGCGCCGGACGGGCAGCCGGTGGTCGCCATGATGCCCTTGGCGTACTCGGAGATCAGCTCCATGTCCATCCGCGGCCACTTCACGTAGTGGCCCTCGAACGAGGCGCGCGAGTTGAGCTTGAACAGGTTCTTCAGGCCGTCCGCGTTCTGCGCCCACATGGTCATGTGCGTGATCGCGCCGTTACCGGAGACGTCGTCCGACTTCTGCTCCGGGCGGCCCCACTTCACGCGCTGCTTGTGGAAGCGGGACTCGGGCGCGACGTACGCCTCCACGCCGATGATCGGCACGATGTCCGCGGCCTTGGCCTGCTTGTAGAAGTCGTAGGCCCCGTGCATGTTGCCGTGGTCGCTGATCGCCACCGCCGGCATCTCGAGCCGCTTCGCCTCCTTGAAGAGGTCCTTCAACCGCGCCGCACCGTCGAGCATCGAATACTCCGTGTGCACGTGGAGGTGCACGAACGAATCGCCCACGGCAGGACTCACCCCGTCTTCGAATCTGCTTCCAGCGCTCCCCGAGGCGACCACTCTAGTCGCTCCCGGGGAGTCGGCCGGCGTCGAAACGGGGGTGTTTCATCACGCCTTCGTGAAGACCCAGGCCCGCATCAGGAGGAACCGCAGCAACGTGGCCATCAGGTTCGCGGCGACGAGTATCAGCAGCTCAATGACCCTGTGTGGAGTCTCCGTGACTGCGTGCAACGTGGCCAGTGAGCCGCTGGTCAGTGCGAGGCCGAGACCGAAGATCATCAATCCCTGTAGGTGGTGCCGGGCCGCGCCGTCCCTGCCCTGCACGCCGAACGTGAAGCGCCGGTTCGCCGCCGTGTTGCCGACCGCGGTGATCAGCAGCGCGAGCAGGTTCGCGACCTGTGCACCGAGCCCGAGCCGGAGAAGGGCGTAGATCAGCAGGTACGTGAGCGTGCTCGCCACGCCGACCGCGGCGAACCGCAGCAGCTGGCCGGTCATCCCGGCGGGGACACCGGGGACCGGGGCGAGCGGGGCACGGCCGAGCTGGGCGCGAAGCTCGGCCACGGGGAGGCGGCCGGTGGCGAGCGCGCGGCCGAGGCGGGCGATGCCCTTCAGGTCGGCGATCGCGGTCGACACGATGTCGACGCGGCTGTCCGGGTCGTCGATCCAGTCCACCGGCACCTCGTGGATGCGCAGGCCGGCGCGCTGGGCCAGGACCAGCAGCTCGGTGTCGAAGAACCACCCGGTGTCCTCGACCAGCGGGAGCAGCCGGTCGGCCACGTCCTTGCGGATCGCCTTGAAGCCGCACTGCGCGTCGGAGAAGCGAGCCTGCAGCGTGCCGCGGAGGATCAGGTTGTAGCCGCGCGAGATGATCTCGCGCTTGGCGCCGCGGACCACCCGTGAACTCCGGGACAGCCGGGACCCGATCGCCACGTCCGAGTGGCCGGAGAAGAGCGGCGCCACCAGCGGCAGCAGCGCGGCCAGGTCGGTGGAGAGGTCCACGTCCATGTACGCCAGCACCGGCGCGCCGGACGCGGACCACACCTCCTTCAGCGCGTATCCCCGGCCCTTGCGCGGCAGGTGCGTGATCGACACGCCCGGCAGGCTCTCCGCGAGCCGCCGCCCGACGTCGAGCGTGCCGTCCGTGCTGGCGTTGTCCGCGATGGTGATCCGGAACGGGTACGGGAAGGACGCGCTGAGGTGCTCGTGCAGCCGCCGCACGCACGGCTCCAGGTCCCGCTCCTCGTTGTGGACCGGGATGACCACGTCGAGCGCGGCGGTGACGGGTGGGATGCCGGCCGGTGCGGTCACTCCTGCGGTGATCGACATGGCGGATCAGCTCCCCTGCGACGCGGAGGCGGGCACGGTGAGGTCGTAGATCGTCGTGTCGTCCAGGGTCTGCGACGCGAAGTTGGCCTGGACCCAGGTCGCGATCTCCGCGCCGACCTGGCCGCTGCCGTCGCGCCCGCCGCCGCCGAAGCCGCCGTCCCCGATGAAGTAGTGGATCTTCCCCTGCTCCACGTACTCCTGGAACTGTGCGAGCGAGGGCGTCGGGTCGGTGCCGTTGAAACCGCCGATGGCCATCACCGGGTCGCCGGTGGCGAGCTGATATCCGGAGGCCCGGTTGGAGCCGACCGCGGCCGCGATCCAGGTGTATCGGTCCGCGTCCTTCTCCAGCAGCGCGACCATCTCCGCGCTCGGCTCGGAGCCGTTGAGCAGCCCGCCCATGCCACCGGCGTTGCCCCGGCCGTACGCACCCGGGCCGCCCTGACCGCCGCCGGTGAAGCCCTGCGGCGGCGCCTGGCCACCGCCCGGGAAACCACCGCCGGGCATCGCCTGGCCACCGCCGGGGATCATCTGACCGCCGCCGGGGATCGCCTGGCCGCCCGGGAAGGTTCTCCGGCCGCCGCGCCCGCCGCCCGGCCCGCCGCCGAATCCACCGGCGGTCATCGGGCCGGCGGACGGGATCGCGCCGCCGTGCGGCGTACCCGCGGTGTTGATGGCGTATGCCGCCGGTGCCGCCAGCGTGATCGCGGCCGCCACCACGCCCACCGGTACCGCGATCCGCGCGGCGAGCCGGCTGGTCGCGGCCAGCGCCACCGCGGCCACCACCCCGCCGATCAGCACGGTCCAGCGCAGCCACGGGTACCAGTCCGCGCTGCGCCCGAGCAGCACCCAGGCCCAGACCGCGGTGCCCGCGACCGTCGCGGCCAGCAGCGCGATCGCCCACGGGCTGCGCCGCCGCGACCAGAGCAGCGCGCCGCCCATGCCGGTCAGCGCGCCGATCGCCGGGGCCAACGCCACCGTGTAGTACGCGTGGAAGATCCCCTGCATGAAGCTGAACGTGAGCGTGGTGACGACGAGCCAGCCACCCCAGATCACGAACGCCGCGCGGGTACGGTCGGTGCGCGGCCGGCGCGCGGTGACCACCAGCCCGGCGATCATCAGCACCAGCGCGGCCGGCAGCAGCCAGGCGATCTGACCGCCCTGCGCGGAGTCGAACATCCGCAGGATGCCGGACTCACCCCACATCCCACCGCCGTTGCCACCGCCGCCGCCCGGCCCGGCCATGCCGCCGCCCGGTCCGCCGGTGCCTCCGCCGCCGACGCTGCCGGTCTCGTTGCCGTTGAGCCGGCCGAGCCCGTTGTAGCCGAGCGTGAGCTCCAGAATGCTGTTGTTCTGCGAACCGCCGATGTATGGCCGGGAGTCCTCCGGCCACAGCTCGACCGCGAGGATCCACCAGCCGGCCGCGACGATCATCGCGCCGGCCGCGCCGAGCAGCTGCAGGAACCGCCTGCCCAGCTTCGGCGGGCCGGCGATCAGGTAGACCAGGCCGAGCGCGGGCAGGATCAGCAGTACCTGGAGCATCTTGGCGAGGTATCCGAGGCCCATGAGCACGCCGCAGAGCAGCAGCCACGTGGTCGCGCCCCGCTCCAGCGCGCGGACCATCGCCCAGCACGCCGCGATCATCAGCAGCACGAGCAGCGCGTCCGGGTTGTTGAAGCGGAACATCAGCGCCGCGACCGGGGTGGTGGCGAGCACCGCGCCGGCCAGCAGCGCGGCCGCGGGCGGAAACCAGCGCCGGACCGTGGCGTAGAGCAGCGCGACCGACGCCACGCCCATCAGCGCCTGCGGGACGAGCATGCTCCACGAGTTCATCCCGAAGATCCGGGCGGCCAGTGACATCGGCCAGAGCGAGAGCGGCGTCTTGTCGACGGTGATGAAGTTGGCCGCGTCGGAGGAGCCGAAGAAGAACGCCTTCCAGCTCTCCGAGCCGGCCTGCACCGCGGCCGCGTAGAACGAGTTGGCCCAGCCGGAGGCGCTGAGCCCCCAGAGGTAGAGGACGGCGGTGGCGATCAGCAGTGCGTAGAGCGCGGGACGGGCCCACGCCGGGTCGTCGTCGGGGCCGCGGAGGATCCGCTGCCGGCGCGACCGCGTGACGGTCGCGGGCGTCTCCGGAGGAGGGTCCGGCGTCTCCGGGGAAGGTACGGCCTCAGCGGGCAACGTCGAGGTCATCGGCTTCGTCCTTCGGCAATCAGAATTCACGACAAGACGGGCTCTTCGGTCAACTTCAGCCCCGGTGACCAGGATCGACCGGGCATCTCACCGTGCGCTCCGCCAAAGCTGTGAGGACGCTGGGAATACGCGCTCGCCGATGTGACGGCGGTACGGCCGTGAGATT
Organism: Catenuloplanes nepalensis; assembly: GCF_030811575.1. GTDB lineage: Bacteria > Actinomycetota > Actinomycetes > Mycobacteriales > Micromonosporaceae > Catenuloplanes > Catenuloplanes nepalensis. The sequence goes on from NZ_JAUSRA010000001.1 coordinate 8,676,571, forward strand.
ACGCCCCTGCCGGGATCGCGCCCGCGGTCAACGGCATCGATACCAGGAACTCCGTGCGGCCCGGCCGGCTGCGCACGTCGATCCGCCCGCCGTGCGCGGTGACCACCGCGTGCACGATCGCCAGGCCCAGGCCGGTGCTGCCCGCGGCGCGCGACCGGGAGCTGTCGCCGCGCGCGAACCGCTCGAAGACGTGCGGCAGCAGGTCCGCCGGGATGCCCGGCCCGGTGTCGGCCACCAGCACCGCGGCCCGGCCGTCCCGGCGCTGCACGGACACCGTCACCTCGGTGCCGGGCGGCGTGTGCGTACGCGCGTTGGCCAGCAGGTTCGCCAGCACCTGGTGCAGGCGCGCGCGGTCGCCGAGCACCTCCACGAGCGAGTCCTCCGGTGGCAGGTCGAGCCGCCAGACGTGCCGCGGACCGGCCGCGTGCGCGTCGCTGACCGTGTCGACCGCGAGCATCGCCAGGTCGACCGGCTCGTGCGCAAGCGGCCGGCCCGCGTCCAGCCGGGCCAGCAGCAGCATGTCCTCGACCAGCAGCGTCATCCGCTTCGCCTCGGACTCGACCCGGGTCAGCACGTGCGCCACCTCGGGCGGTACCTCCTGGCGGCTGCGGCGGGTCAGCTCGGCGTACCCGCGGATCGCGGCCAGCGGCGTGCGCAGCTCATGACTGGCATCCGCGACGAACTGGCGCACCTGCGTCTCGCTGGCGTGCCGGGCCGCGAGCGCGGCCTCGACGTTGCCGAGCATGCGGTTGAGCGCGGCGCCGACCTGGCCGACCTCGGTGCGCGGGTCGGTGAACTCGTCCGGCAGCCGCTCGGCCAGCGCGACCTCGCCGCGGTCCAGTTCCAGCTCGGCCACGCGGCCGGCGGTGGCGGCGACGCGGCGCAGCGGGCGCAGCGCCCGGCGGATGATCACGACCCCGGCGACGCCGGCGATCACCAGCGCGCCGCCGGTGACGACGGCCAGTATCACCGCGACCTGCACCTGCGTGCTCTCCACCTGGGCGGTGGGCAGCCCGGTGACGACCAGGTCGTCGTGCGGGCCCTGCCGCTGCGCCTTCAGCCGGTAGTTGCCGTACCCCTCCAGGTGGTAGGTCCTGGGACGGCCGTCGGCCGGGATCGTGCCGAGCATCGCGTAGAGCGCGCCACCCGCGTCGATCTCCTGCAGATCCGTGCCGAGGATGCGCACGCCGGGACGGTCACCGCTGAGGTAGGCGACCAGCGTCCCGGCCGGCTGCCCGCGCCCGATCCACTGATCCGGCCCGCTGCCCGGACGCTCGAAGATCTCCACGCGCTGCGCGGCCGTGTTCAGCTGCCGGTCCAGCTGGTCCTGCAGGTTCCGGTGCAGCGCCAGTTCGGTCACCACGGAGATCAGCAGGCAGGCCGCGGCCAGCAGCGCCAGCATGGTGGCGACCAGTCGCGTCCGCAGCGGCCAGCCCCTGGGCCCGCGCGGCCGGCTGTCAGTCCGCCGGCTTGAGGACATAGCCGGCACCGCGCATCGTGTGGATCATCGGCTTCCGCCCGGCGTCGATCTTCTTGCGCAGGTACGAGATGTACAGCTCGACGACGTTCGCCTGGCCGCCGAAGTCGTAGTTCCACACCCGGTCCAGGATCTGGGCCTTGGACAGCACCCGGCGCGGGTTGCGCATCAGATAGCGGAGCAGCTCGAACTCGGTCGCGGTGAGCGTGATCATGTCGCCGCCGCGCCGTACCTCGTGACTGTCCTCGTCCAGGCTCAGGTCGCCGACGATCAGCTCCGCGTCCGAGCGCATCGCGGCCCGCCCGGCCCGGCGCATCAGCCCGCGCAGCCGCGCCACGACCTCCTCCAGGCTGAACGGCTTCGTCACGTAGTCGTCGCCGCCCGCGGTCAGCCCCGCGATCCGGTCCTCCACCGAGTCCTTGGCCGTGAGGAACAGCACCGGCACCTCGGGCGTCTCGCCGCGCAGCCGGCGCAGCACCTCCAGGCCGTCCATGTCCGGCAGCATCACGTCCAGGATCACCGCGTCCGGCCGGAACTCGCGGGCCGCCCGCACCGCGCCGCCGCCGTCACCGGCCGAGCGCACGTCCCAGCCCTCGTAGCGCAGCGCCATGGACAGCAGCTCCGCCAGCGTGGACTCGTCGTCGACCACCAGCACCCGGACCGGGCTGCCGTCCGCGCGGCGCAGGTCCTGGCGTGTGTCGGAGTGCATCGTCATCGTCATGGTCCCGATCGTGTGCCTGCCATCTGAGCAGCACCTTTACCGACCCTGTGTAACACCTGTGGACGTCCGCCAGACCCAGAAGATCAAAATCCTCCGGGGGTACGTCTCCGAGCGTGCTTCGAGTGCCGTCCGATCCGGCTCGGAGGTCCGCCCGATTGCATGGGCTCTTCCGAACTAGGAGGAAGCTGTGAGTTCTCACGTCCACCGGCGGCTGGCGGCCGTCGCGCTGGCCGGGTCCGCGGCACTGCTGCTGGCCGCGGGCTGTGGCGGTTCCGGCTCGTCCGACGACTCGGGCGGCTCGGGAGGTTCCGGGGAGAACGCGCTCGCCGCGTACGCGGCCTGCCTGTCGGAGCAGGGCATCCAGGTGACGGTTCCGACCACGAACCCGGACCGCAGCGGCACCCGCCCGTCCGGCGGAGCCTTCCCGCAGGGCTCCGGCCAGCCCGTCCCGCAGGGCTCCGGCCAGCCCTTTTCCCAAGGTTCCGGCCGGCCGACCGCGTTCCCGTCCGGGCAGCCCTCCGGCGGCCCGGGCGGCGGCGGTCAGCGCGGCGGTGGTGGCGGCTTCGCGAACATGCTCAAGCCCGACGGCGTCGACGAGGCGGCCTGGGCAGCCGCGACCGAGGCGTGCGCGGACTCGCTGCCGCAGATGGGCAACGGCGGCCAGGGCGGTCCCGGCGGCCAGGGCGGTCCCGGTGGTGGCCAGGTGGACGGCGGCGCCTCCGCCGCGTACGACAACTGCCTCACCGAGAACGGCGTGACCGATCCGGCCGCGCTGAACACCGCGGACGCCACCACCGCGGCGGCCGTCGAGGCCTGCGCGCCGCTCAAGCCCGCGTCCTGACGGCGGGCGCACGGGCGGCCGGTGAACCGGCCGCCCGTCCGGGGGAACGACGCACTTCCGGTCTGTTGTCCGAGGTGGGAGGTCGCGAGACTCGGTCCGATGACGAGCACGGCAACGTTCCCGACCGGACGGGGTGGGCCCGCAGTGAGCGGAACCAGACAGCTGTCCGCGATAGTGGCGCGCGACGACAGCCGCGGCGCCGTTCTCATCGCGTTCGAGGGCGATCTGACGCTGCGCAGCGCCGCCCGGGCCCGATCCGTGATCACCAAGGCGCTGGCCGAATGCCCGGTGGTGGTGATCGTCTCGCTGGACCGCGTGCGGATCTCGCACGACGGCGCGCTCGCGGTCTTCGTGGCACCGCGCTGGCGGGCCGGCCATTCCCCGGAGGCGCCGTTGCTGCTGGTCGCCCGGTCCACGGTCGCGGCGCGGCTGCGCGTGCTGAACCGCGGCGTACGCGTGCACCCCACGCTGGACAAGGCGCTCGGCGCCGCCGGTGACCTGCGCGCGTCCAGCCGGTGGGAGCACCTGCGGCTGGACGCGGGACCGCTGGCCGCTTCGTTCGCGCGCTCGATCGTCGGCGACGCGTGCACGGGCTGGGACGTGCACGAACTGCTCTACTCGGCCCGGGCGGTCATCTCCGAGCTGGTCAACAACGCGGTCGAGCACGGCGGCACGCCGATCGGCGTGACCGTGACACTGCGCCGGCCGTACCTCTATCTGGTGGTCGCGGACGGCAACCCGGCACCGCCCCGGATCCGCCCGGTCAGCGGCGGCGACCCGCGCGCGCCGCTCGCCGAACGGGGCCGTGGCCTGCGCGTCGTCGAGGCCGAGGCGCACCGCTGGGGCTGCTCCGCGCTGCCGCAGGGCAAGGCGGTCTGGGCCGCGCTTCGCCTGGCCGGATAGGCCCCGGCGTGCGAAGGTGACACGATGGGCGAGACGCGGGACGGGGTCGAGCTGACCAACCTCGACGCGGCACTCTTCGACGGTGCCGGCGCGACCAAGCGCGATCTGATCGACTACCTGGACGCGGTCTCCGGGCACCTCCTGCCGCAGCTCGCCGGCCGCCCGCTCTCGGTGATCCGGGTGCTGCGCGGCCAGGACGCGTTCATGCAGAAGAACGTCCCGAAGTACACGCCGGACTGGGTGCGCACCACCGAGGTCTGGGCCGAGGCGTCACACCGCGCGGTCCGCTACGCGCTCTGCGACGACCGCCGCACGCTGCTCTGGTTCGGCAACCAGCGCGCCGTGGAATATCACCCCGCGCTCGCCCGCGCGGACGCGCCGGACCGCCAGACCCACCTGATCATCGACCTGGACCCGCCGGAGGACGACGGCTCGTTCGGGCTGGCCGTCCGCGCCGCCGCGCTGGTCCGCGAGGCGCTGACCGCCACCGGCCTGACCGGCGCCGTGAAGACCAGCGGCGCCAAGGGCCTGCACGTCTTCGTGCCGGTCCGGGACGCCGACACCGAGCAGGTCGCCGCCGCCACCCGCGCGCTCGCGGCGCGTGCGGAACGCGTCGACCCCGCGCTGGCCACCACCGCGTTCATCCGCGAGGACCGCCACGGCAAGGTCTTTTTGGACGCCACCCGCGCCGGCGGCGCCACCATCGCCGCCGCCTACAGCCCTCGCCTGCGCCCCGGTGTCCCGGTCTCGTTCCCGGTCGCGTGGGACGACCTCGCCGACATCACCCCCGCGGACTTCACCATCCACACCGCGCCCGCGCTGCTTCGGACCGACCCCTGGACCGACGCGCTCCCCGGCCCCCAGCCGATCCCCCAGGACCTGATCGACGAGGGCCGCACCATCCCGGTCGCCCGCGTCGCCGCCATGCACGAGGGCAAACGCCGGGCCGCAGCCCGAAGAAAAGCCGAATCATAACCATTTTCCCGCTTCCGGCGTGGCTGAGTCCCCAGTGCTCCCGCGGGCACCGGTCGTCGCTGGCGCTCCTCCCTGCCGGTCAGTGGGTGGCAAGAAAGTCCGCCGGTCAGTCGGTGGCAGGGAAGCCCGGTGGTCGGCGGGTGGGCCGGGAAGGCCGCCGGTCGGCGGTGGCAGGGAAGGCCGCTGGTCAGCGGGGCAGGGGTCTGCTGGTCTGCGGGCGGCGGCGGGGAGGTCTGCTGATCAGCGGGTGGTGGGGAGGCCGCGGAGGCCGGCGATGACCAGGTCGAGGCCGAGTTCCTGGAAGTTCTCCTTTACGACGCAGCCGGTGAGCGGGTCGGCGGCGGCGGTGACGTGGGGGTAGCGGCGGGGGGAGAGCGTGGCGAGCGCGGCCCGCTTGGCGCGGATGCGGTCCTCGCGCTGCTCCTCGTCCTGGATCGTGGGCACGCCCGGGTCGTACGGGATCAGGTTGATCACGGTGCAGAGCGCCTGGGTGCCGACCGTGGCGGCCCGGTAGGTATCGAAACCGGCCTGGGCCAGCAGCTCCAGCGCGCGCTCCGCCATCGCGAGGCCGCCGGGGGAGACCAGCACCCGCGGCACGATCAGCGGCGCGACCACCGGGTGCGCGGCGAGTGAGTCGAGCAGCGCGGTGAAGACCGCGCGTAGCTGCACGTGCCAGGGCTCGCCGGTCGGGGCCGGGAGGGCCACGTTGAGCAGCACGTGGTCGGCGAGCGCGTGGATCAGCTCGTCCTTGTCCCGGAAGTGCCGGTAGAGCGCCATCGGCGTGACGCCGTGCTCGGTCGCCAGCCGCCGGATGGTGACGGCGGACAGGCCTTCGGCGTCGGCGATGGCGAGCGCGCTGACCACGATCTTCTCCGGGTCGAGGCGTTCGCGGGCGGGGGCGGCAGCGGATGGCGTCACGTTGACAAGTCTACGGCGTAGACCTAGCGTCTACGAAGTACGTGTACGACGTATACGTACGCCGTAGACACGTGCGCCGTAGACGAAGAGAGGCTCTACCGGAATGAGACGAAGTCCCTGGGCCACGCTCGTCGTGCTGGCCCTGGCGCAGTTCATCGTCGTGCTCGACGTGACGATCGTGAACGTGGCGCTTCCGAACATCCAGTCCGACCTGGACTTCACGCCGGACGGCCTGCAGTGGGTGATCAGCGCGTACACGCTGCTGTTCGGCGGTTTCCTGCTGCTCGGCGGGCGCGCGGCCGACCTGCTCGGCCCGCGCCGGCTGTTCATCGGCGGCCTGCTGCTCTTCGGTGTCACCTCGCTGATCGCGGGCCTGGCGCCGAACTCGGAGAGCCTGATCGCGGCCCGCGCGGTGCAGGGCCTCGGCGGCGCGCTGCTGTCCCCGGCCGCGCTCGCGCTGCTCACCGTCACGTTCCCGCCCGGCCGGGACCGCAACATCGCGATGGGTGTCTGGGGCGGTCTGGCCGGCCTCGGCGGCACGCTCGGCGTGGTCGCGGGCGGCCTGCTGGTGGACGCGCTGGACTGGCGCTGGGTCTTCCTGGTCAACGTGCCGCTGGTGATGGCGCTGGTCGCGATCACGCCGTTCTTCGTCCGGGACGTCCGGCACGCCGTGCCGGGCCGCCGCACGTTCGACCTGGCCGGTGCGGTGCTCAGCACGGCCGGTCTGCTCGCGGTGGTCTACGGCGTGGTGCGCGCGGAGCACAGCGGGTGGGGATCGGCCGAGGTGCTCGGCTTCCTGATCGGCGGGGTCCTGTTGCTCGGCGCGTTCGTGCTGGTGGAGCGGCGTTCGGCGGACCCACTCGTACCCATGCGGCTGTTCCGGTCCCGGTCCTTGACCACGTCCGGTGTGGCGCTCGGCCTGAACGGGGCCGCGTTCCTGTCCATGTTCTTCCTGACCGCGATCTACCTGCAGCAGGTGCGCGGCGACTCAGCGCTCGAGGCCGGGCTGCACTTCCTGCCGATGGGCGGCGCGGCGATCCTCGCGGCCGTGCTGGCCAGCCAGCTGGTCACCCGGATCGGCACCCGCCCGGTCCAGCTCGGCGGCGCCGTGCTCAGCGTGGCCGGCCTGCTGCTGCTGACGCTGGTCGGCACGGACGACGCGTACGCCACCGGCCTGCTCCCCGGGCTGTTGCTGTTCGGCGCCGGGATCATCGCGGTCAGCGTGCCGGCCCAGATCGCCGCGGTCTCCGAGGTGCAGAACCACGAGGCGGGCGCCGCGTCCGGCCTGGTCTCCGCGGTCTATCAGATCGGCGGCGCGCTCGGGCTCGCGGTGGTGACGACGCTGTCGCTCACGCACGTGACCGACCAGCTCACCGCGGGCGTCGCGCAGCAGCAGGCGCTGGTCGACGGCTTCCACCGGGGCATCCTGGTCGCGGCCGCGTTCGCGGTGGTGAACATCGCGGTCTCGCTCTCCACGCCGCAGATCACCCCGGACACGGAGCAGCTCGCCGAGGCCGCCGCCACCGCCTGACCGAGACGCCCCGCGCTCCGCGCACCCCGCGTCGACGCACTCCCCCGTGATCCGGGCGTCCCCCATGTCGCCAGAACGGCATGGGGGCGCCTGGATCACGGAGTGGGAGCGGTGAAGGCGATGTGGGCGGGGTCGGCGCGGGCGGCCGGGAGCGCGTCGGCCGCCTGACCGATCAGCTCCTCCGGGGTGATCTGCACCGGCTGGCGGTCGTCCAGCATGGAGATGCCGACCGCCGGGTGCAGCAGCATGGTCTGGCCGCCCGCGGCGAGCGGCTGCCGGGCCGCGGTGACCAGGCGTTTCGCCAGCCGTTCCACGTTCGCCTCGTCTCCGACGCTCTCCGCGACCACCACGAACTCGTCCGCCCCGGTCCGGGCGATCACGTCGCCGCGGCGCAGCGACGCGGCGAGCCTGCCGGCCAGCACCTTCACGAGTTGCCCGGCCACATCCGCCGGCAGGCCCTTGAGCAGCGTGTTCAGGTCGCCGAGCTGGATCACGAGCGCGGCCGCGAGTCCGGCGCCGCCGGCCCAGGAGATCAGCACGCGTTCCAGGTGGTCGCGGAGGAACCGGGCGTTCGGCAGCCCGGTGACCGCGTCGTGCAGTGCGGTCCGCTCGCGCGGCCCGCGGTCGCCGAGGTCGTGGTCGATCGCGATGACGCCGATGATCCGGCCCTGCCGGTCGGCGAGGCCGGTGAGCGTGCGGGTGACCGCGACCGTCTCACCGTCCGCGCGGCGCTGGGTCAGGTCCAGCGTCACGGATCCGGCCCCGGTCAGCGAGTCCAGCAGCTCCGCGTAGGCGCGCTCGGCCGGCCTGCGCCGCCCTGTCTCCGGGTCGATCACGTGCGTGTCGAGCAGCGTGAGCACGTCGCAGCCGAGCGCCTCGATCGCGCTGTAGCCGTAGACGCGCTCGGCCGCCGCGTTCCAGCCGATCACCTTGCCCTCGTTGTCCCAGGCCACCACCACGTCGGAGAGCTGGTCGAACGCGGTGGCCTGGCGGCGTAGCTCCTCCACCGCGGCGGCGGAGCCGGTCAGCAGCGACGCGGTGTTCACGGTCGATGCCGCGGTCTCCGCGATGGCCTGGAGGAAGGCGAACTCGTCGTCGGTGTACGCCGGGCGTCCCGCGTCCCGCGTCGCGATCAGCACGCCGCACGGCCAGGCCCCGTCGCCGAGCGGCAGCACGGCCACGCTGCTCACGCCGCACACCGCCAGCCAGGGGGCGAGCTGCGGGTCGAACTCCGCGATGTGCCGGCCCATCTCGTCCTGGTTGAGCACGGCCGCGGCGCCGGAGTCCAGCACCGCGTCCACCACGGCGTCGCCGCGTCCGCGCAGCACGCTGGCCGCGCCCTCGCGCAGCAGCATCGCGGAGATCGCGTCGCGGTGGCCGGCACCCACCCGTACCAGCGAGGAGTTGTCCAGGGAGTAGAGCCAGAGCGTGGCGCCGTCGCCGACGTGGGTGGCGACCGTGCGCGCGACCAGGTCGCCGAAGCGGCGCTCGTCGATCACGGCGTCGTTGACCGCGCGGGCGATCGCAACGATCGCGCGCAGGCGTCTCGTCTCGGCAGAGGGCGTCGCGGGCAGACCCAAGGGAGCCCTCCTCCGTGGTCGAGAGTCGCTTCTCGCCCATCGGCCGGGGTACGGGGTGACCTGAGTGTTAACGAGGAACAGTCGCCGTTCGCGCGTTGTTGTGGAAGCGTTGACATGACACCCGGTTGGAGGAGGCGGCTGTGGATCTTCTGGCTGAGTACCGGCGGGCGACGATGTACTTCGAGACGGGCGACCCCCTCGGGGCCGCCCGTCTGCTGGAGCCGATCGTGGAGGCCGAGCCGCACAACGCTTCGGTGCGGCAGCTCCTGGCCCGTTCCTATTTCATGTCCGCCCAGCTCAAGGGCGCCGAGAAGCAGTTGCGGGCGCTGATCGAGCTCGACCCGACCGACCACTACGCACACCATGTGCTGGGGCGCACGCTGGAGCGCGGCGGCCGGCTGGCCGAGGCGCTGCCGTTCCTGCGGCTGGCGCTGGCCATGCACCAGCAGCCGGAGTACGAGGACGCGCTGCGCCGCGTCGAGGGCCTGGTCAACATTCACGAGCGAGCCGACCGGCGCGCGGCCGGCTGAGCCCCCTGCCCCGTGATCCAGGCGTCGTTCATGTCGTTCCAGCGACATGAACGACGCCTGGATCACTGAGTGAGGCCCATCGCGAGAGGGCGGGCGGTGCGGGTGCGCTGGGTCAGCAGGACGCAGAGCAGCACGAGCGCGGCCGTGGCCATGGTCAGGCCGTTCACCTCCTCGCCGAGCAGCAGCGCGGACCAGCCGAGCGTGAGCACCGGCTGGATCAGCTGCACCTGGCCGACCCGGGCGACACCGCCCGCGGCCAGGCCGGCGTACCAGGCGAAGAAGCCGAGAAACATCGAGACCACGGTGACGTAGCCGAGGCCGAACCAGGCGGAGCCGGACGGCGTGCCCACCGGGTGCAGCGCCAGCGAGACGCCGGCGACCGGGATCGTGACCGGCAGCGAGAGCACCAGTGCCCAGCAGATCGTGCGGGCGCCGCCGAGCTCGCGGGCCAGCGCGCCGCCCTCGGCGTATCCGAGCGCGACCAGCAGCACCGCGCCGATCAGCAGCAGGTCGGCCGTGTGCAGCCCGCCGCCGATGCCACCGCCGGCGATCAGGAAGCCGAGCACCGCGACCAGGCCGGCCAGGCTCGCACCCCAGAACGCGGCCGGTGGCCGCTCGCCGCCGCGCAGCACCGCGAAGACCGCGGTCATCGCCGGGAGCACCGCGATCACCACGGCGCCGTGCGCGGAGGTGGAGGTGAGCAGCGCGAGCGTGGTGCAGATCGGGAAGCCGAAGACCACGCCGAGCGCGACCACCGCGAGCCGGGGCCAATGGTTCGCGGCCGGCCGGGGAGCGCGAGCCGCGAGCAGGTAGACGATCGCGAGCAGCCCGGCGCCGGCGGCCCGGCCCACGCCGACCAGCCACGGGTCGAAGCCGTCGAGCGCGAGCGTGGTGGCCGGCAGCGAGAAGCTGAAACAGGCCACGCCGAGGAGCCCGAGCCCGACACCCGTTATCGGACCGCGCGCGATACCGTTACTGTGGTCTCTCATGAAGGACGATAACGCAGCGGCCGGCGTTATCCAAGATCTTCGGCAGCGTGTGGCCGCCGCGCCGCCCGGCGCCCGACTGCCCCCGGTACGCGAGCTGATCGCCCGGCACCGCGTCTCGCCGCTCACCGTGCAGGCCGCGATCCGGCGCCTCGCCTCGGAAGGACTGGTCGAGTCGCGTCCCGGCAGCGGCACGTTCGTGCTCGCCGCACCGGCCGGACCGGTCGGCGACGATCTCGGCTGGCAGGCGGTCGCGCTCGGCGAGCGCCCCGGTGGCGAGGACGCGATGCAGGAATTGTTATCGCTTCCACGACCCGGTGCGATACCGCTTTCCGGTGGCTACCTGGACGCCGAGCTGGCGCCGACCGCCGCGCTCGGCGCCGCGCTGGCCCGCGCCGCCCGGCGCCCGGCGTCCTGGGACCGAGGGCCGGTGGAGGGGCGCGCCGACCTGCGCGCCTGGTTCGCCCGCCAGACCGGGTCCGCGCTGCGCGCCGAGGACATGAGCATCTGCCCGGGCGGCCAGTCCGCGCTGGCCACCGCGTTCCGCGCGCTCGCGGGGCCGGGCGACGTGGTGCTGGTCGACGCGCCGACCTACCTCGGCGCGATCGCGGCCGCCCGTGCGGCCGGGCTGCGCGTGGTGCCGGTGCCGTCGGACGCGCAGGGAGTGCGCCCGGAACTGCTGGAGGCCGCGTTCGCCCGGACCGGCGCGCGGCTCTACTACTGCCAGCCGCTCTACGCGAATCCGCACGGCGCCACGCTCGGGCCGCGCCGGCGCGCGGACGTGCTGGCCGCGGTGCGCCGGGCCGGTGCCTTCCTGATCGAGGACGACTACGCCCGTGACCTGGTCATCGACGGCGATCCACCTCCCCCGCTCGCGGCGGCGGACCCCGGCGGGCACGTGGTCTACCTGCGCTCGCTGACCAAGGCGGCCGCGGCCGGGCTGCGGGTGGCCACGATCGGCGCGCGGGGTGCGGCCGGCGCGCGGCTGCGCGCGGTGCGGGTGCTGGACGACTTCTTCGTGGCCGGCCCGCTGCAGGAGGCCGCGCTGGACTTCGTCACGTCGCCGGCCTGGGCCCGGCACCGGCGCACGCTGCGGCTGCACCTGCGGCAGCGGCGGGACGCGCTGGTCGCGGCGCTGCACCGGGAGCTGCCGGTGGAGGCGCGCACGCTCGCCGTACCCGCGGGGGGTCTGCATCTGTGGTGGCGGCTGCCGGACGGTGTGGACGACACGGCGCTGGCGGCCGAGGCGCTGGCCCGTGACGTGGTCGTCTCGCCCGGCCGGCCCTGGTTCGCGGCCGAGCCGGACGGACCGCACCTACGGCTCACGTTCGCGCTGGCGGCACCGGCGCAACTGGCGGAGGGGGCGTCCCGGCTCGCGGCGGCTCTGCGCGCCATGACATCGATCCATTGACATGCGCGAAACAAGTTGTCACGATGCCTGACATGTGGGAGCGCTCCCAATATCAGAAGGAGTGACAACGCGTGAATAGATCGAGAAGCACCCTGGGCGGCGCGCTCGTCGCCGCGATCGTGTTCAGCCCGAGCGCGGCACGGGCGGCCGAGCCGGAGCAGATCGTCAACGGCACTTTCGACAACGGGCTCACCGCACCCTGGTGGACCACCGCGAACCTGACACCGGCCGTCGTGGACGGGCGGCTCTGCGTGGACGTGCCGGGCGGCACCGTCAACCCGTGGGACGCGATCATCGGGCAGGACGACATTCCGCTGGTGGCCGGCGAGACCTACGCGTTCTCGTTCTTCGGCATCGCCACGCCCGCCACGCCGGTCCGTGCGCTGATCCAGCTGCCGGTCGACCCGTGGACGCAGTATCTCGCGCAGGTGCCGGTGGTGAACGTCTCCGGCGACACCTACACGTACACGTTCACCGCCCCGGTCGACCTGCCGAACGCGCAGGTCGCGTTCCAGATCGGCGGCAGCGCGGACCCGTGGCGGCTCTGCCTGGACGACGTGTCACTGACCGGCGGCGCCGAGGAGGAGCCGTACGAGCCGGAGACCGGGCCGCGCGTCAAGGTCAACCAGGTCGGCTACCTGCCGTCCGGACCGAAGAACGCCACGCTGGTCACGGACGCGACCGACCCGGTGGAGTGGTCACTGCGCACCGCCGACGGCCTCGAAGAAGCGAGCGGGCGGACCGTGCCGCGCGGCGAGGACGGCAGCTCCGGGCTGACCGTGCACAGCATCGACTTCGGCGCGGCCCAGGCCACCGGCACGGGATTCACGCTGACCGCGGACGGCGAGACCAGCCACCCGTTCGACATCGTGGCCGACCTCTACGGCACGCTCGCCACGGACGCGCTGAAGTTCTACTACACCCAGCGCAGCGGCATCGAGATCTCCGACGAGCTGCGCCCCGGCTACGGCCGCCCGGCCGGCCACGTGCAGGTCGCGCCGAACAGGGGCGACATCGAGGTGCCGTGCCAGCCCGGCGTCTGCGACTACACGCTGGACGTCTCCGGTGGCTGGTACGACGCCGGCGACCACGGCAAGTACGTGGTGAACGGCGGCATCTCCGTGCACCAACTGCTGAGCGAGTTCGAACGCGCCCCGGCGCTGCACCGCGACGGCGCGCTGGCCATCCCGGAGAGCGGCAACGGCGTGCCGGATCTGCTCGACGAGGCCCGCTGGGAACAGGACTTCCTGCTCAGCATGCAGGTCCCGGCCGGTGAGGAACGGGCCGGCATGGCACACCACAAGATCCACGACGCGGCCTGGACCGGGCTGCCGCTGCTGCCGCACCTGGACCCGCAGCCGCGCGAGCTGCACGCGCCGTCCACCGCGGCCACGCTCAACCTCGCGGCCACGGCGGCGCAGGCGGCCCGGGTGTTCGCCGGATACGACGACGCCTTCGCGGCCCGCAACCTGGCCGCGGCCCGCACCGCGTGGGCGGCCGCGCTCGCCAACCCGGCGATCTACGCGCCCGCGTCCGACGGGATCGGCGGTGGGGCGTACAGCGACGACAACGTCACGGACGAGTTCTACTGGGCCGCGGCCGAGCTGTACATCACCACCGGCGAGCCGGCGTTCCGGGACTATCTGCTGAACTCGCCGCTGCACACCGCGGACATCTGGGACGAGCGCGGCTTCAGCTGGGGCAGCGTGGCGCAGCTCGGCCGCCTCGACCTGGCCGCGGTGCCGAACGCGCTGCCGGACCGGGACCGGGTCCGCGCGTCCGTGCTGGCCGGTGCGGAGAGGTACCTGGCGATCCAGGCCGGGTCCGCGTTCGGGCTGACCTACGACCCGGCGAACCACCGCTTCGACTGGGGCTCGAACAGCAGCGTGCTGAACAACGCGATCGTGCTGGCCGTGGCGTACGACCTGAGCGGTGACGTGCGGTTCCGGGACGGCGCGCTGCAGGGCTTCGACTACGTGCTCGGCCGCAACGCGCTCGGCCAGTCCTACGTGACCGGCTACGGCGAGCAGGACTCGGAGAACCAGCACAGCCGCTGGTACGCCCGCCAGCTGAACCCGGACCTGCCGAACCCGCCGCCGGGCACGCTCGCCGGTGGGCCGAACTCGGACATCCAGGACCCGGTGGCGCAGCGGCTGCTCACCGGCTGCGCGGCTCAGTTCTGCTACATCGACGACATCGAGAGCTGGGCCACGAACGAACTGACCATCAACTGGAACGCGCCGCTGGCCTGGATGGCCGCGTTCGCCGGCTCGACCCAGAGCTGCGACGTCACGTACCGCAACCACGGCACCTGGCCGGGCGGCTTCACCGCGCAGGTCTCCGTGAAGAACACCGGCCGCACCGCGATCGACGGCTGGCGGCTCGGCTGGGACCTCCCGGCCGGATCGTCCGTCGCCCGGTCGTGGAGCGCGCAGGTCACCCAGAAGGGGACGAGCGTCACCGCCGCGGCGTACCCGTGGAACGCGGTGATCAAGCCGGGTGCGACCGTGACCTTCGGGCTCACCGGTGACGGCGCGGCCACGGCGCCCGGCCACTTCCGGCTGAACGGCACCGTCTGCGGGTGAAGGACGCGTCCCGGGAGCGGTATGCCGACCGCTCCCGGGACGCCCCGCTGGGGAACGCGGGGGCCGGTGCCCTAGCGTGGACGCATGTCGCGCATCCCCGACCTCGCGGCCGCGCTCGAGCGATTCCTCGAACGGGTCGAGCCGTACGACACCGCGCCCGGCCACGACCCGGTCGCCACGGTGCAGGTGGCGGGGCTGCGGGCCGATCTGACCGCGTACACCGCGCGGGCGCTCGCCGCCGCGCTGGACGCCTACACCGATCCCGGTGACCGCGGTCGATGCCCCTCCTGCGGCTCACGCCGCCTCGACGCATCGCTGACCTGCTACGACTGCGGCACGGTGGGTGGCATCTTCGGTGCGACGCTCGCGGCGCGCGCCGAGCACATCCGATCCTGGGGAGCGACGCCCCCGTCATGAGCCGTACAGACGTGTTGTGCGTCCGCGCGGTTTGGGCCACGATCAGCGATGCTTCTCCCGCCCAACACCCGGAACGAGTAGCGGTGACCCAAAACAGTGAGGTCGGGGCATGAGTGTCCCGCCCGCGACGCGGGGACTGCCCCGCGACGGCGCCCCGCCCGCTGTGGCCGGGCGCCTTCACGTGCTCCTCATCGAGGACGACGAGGGCGACGCGTTCCTGGTCGGTGAGCTGCTCGCCGAGGCGAACGCGGCCGTCGAGCTCCAGGTGGCGCGCAGCCTCACCGAGGCGCAGGCGCACATCTCCGGCGTCGACTGCATCCTGCTCGACCTGGGCCTGCCGGACGCGCAGGGCCTGGACGGGCTCCGCCGCGTGCTGACCATGGCCGGCCGGGCCGCGGTCTGCGTGCTCACCGGCCGGCAGGACGAGCACCTCGGCGTCGACGCGGTCGCCGAGGGCGCACAGGACTACCTGGTCAAAGGCCAGGTCGACGGCGTGCTGCTGACCCGGGCGCTGCGTTACGCGGTCGAGCGCAAGCGCGCCGACGAGAACGCGCTCCGGCTGCGCGAGGCCGAACTGCGTCAGGCCGAGTCCGCCCGTCTGGAGCGCGGCCTGCTGCCCCAGCCGCTGCTGCGCGACATCAAGCAGGCGGCCGTGCACATGTTCTACCGGCCGGGCCGCAGCCGGGGCCTGATCGGCGGCGACTTCTACGACGTGGTGCAGACCGCGGAGGGGCACCTCCAGCTGATCGTCGGCGACGTCTGCGGGCACGGCGTGGACGAGGCCGCGCTCGGCGTCGAGCTCCGGGTGGCCTGGCGCGCGCTGGTCGTGGCCGGTGTGCCGGACGACGAGATCCTGCCCGCGCTGGAGCAGGTGCTGATCAGCGAGCGCCGGCTGCCGGAGATCTTCACCACGGTCGCCGCGATCAAGCTGGACCTGGACGCGAACCGGGCCACGGTCCGCCTGGCCGGGCACCCGCAGCCGCTGCTGCTCGCCGGCGGCGACGTGAAGCCGATCCCGGCGCCCAACGGTCTGCTGCTCGGCGTCAGCCCGCGCCCGGTCCGGTCGTTCGACATCGAGTTCCCGTCCGAGGACTGGTCGATCCTGATGTACACGGACGGCCTGATCGAGGGCCACATCGGCCAGGGCACCGAGCGGCTGGACGTCTCCGGCCTGTGCCGGCTGCTCGCGGAGCCGCCGGCCACCGACATCCCGCTCGCCGAGCTGCCGCCGTGGCTGGTCGGACGCGCGGAGGAGTTGAACGGCGGCGCGCTCGCCGACGACGTCGCCATGCTGTTGATCTCGCGGGGGAGGGGTCGCTGATGGCGACCGGTAAGGGCTGGACGCTGCGGACGCGGGCGATCGCGCTGACGGTCGTGGTGGCGGTGATCCTCGGTGCGCTCGCCGCGATCGCCGCGATCACGGCGGCCGAGAACCGTGAGGGGCTGCGGGTCATCCTGGAGAAGACCGGGCCCATGCGGGTCGCCGGTCAGAGCCTGCAGAGCGCGCTGCTCGACCAGGAGACCGCGGTCCGCGGCTTCGTGCTGACCTCGGACGACGAGGACCTCAAGCCGTACCAGGAGGGTCTCGATGACGAACAGCGACTGATCGGGGAGATCAGGGGGCTGCTCGGCGACAGCGCCGAGGACGCCGCCGTGCGCCAGCAGCTGGAGGCCGTCGACGCCGGCTCGCAGGCGTGGCGGGCCACGATCGCGGAGCCGGTGATCGCCGCGGTCCGCGCCGGCGACGGCGCCCAGGCGCAGCAGATCATCGACCAGGGCAGCCGGCAGCGGTTCGACGTGCTCCGTGCCGACCTGGACAAGCTCCAGGAGGACATCTTCACGCTGCGGAACGTCTTCGCCGAGAGGACGCAGTCCACCGCGAACCTGCTGATCTTCCTGCTGGTCCTGGCGGCCGCGGTGATCATCGTGGCCGGCGCGGCGCTGCTGGTCCTGCTGGAGCGGTTCGTGATCAAACCGGTCACCGACCTCGCGGCCGAGGCCCGGCTGGTCGCGGCCGGCGACTACCAGCACAAGATCTCCGGCTCCGGTGTGCCCGAGCTGGCCGCGCTCGCCGCGGACATCGACGGCATGCGCCGGAAGATCGCCGCCGACCTGGCCGAGGTGATCGCCGCGCGCGCCGCGATCGAGGCCACCAACAAGCAGCTGGAGGAGCAGCACGAGGAGCTGACCCGGTCCAACCGCGACCTGGAGCAGTTCGCCTACGTCGCCTCGCACGACCTGCAGGAGCCGCTGCGCAAGGTGGCCAGCTTCTGCCAGCTGCTGCAGCGGCGCTACGGCGGAAAGCTCGACGAGCGCGCCGACCAGTACATCTACTTCGCGGTCGACGGCGCCCAGCGGATGCAGCGCCTGATCAACGACCTGCTGGCGTTCTCCCGGATCGGCCGGATCACGGCCGGCTTCACCGAGGTCGACCTGGACAAGGTGATGGACGAGGTCAGCGGCCAGCTCGACGCGGCCCGCGAGTACGCGGACGGCGAGATCGTCTACACCGACCTGCCCACCATCCGGGGCGAGGAGCCGCTGCTCACCAACCTGCTGGCCAACCTGGTCAACAACGCGCTGAAGTTCCGCAAGCCGGAGCTGCCGCCACGCGTCGAGATCCGGGCCCGCCAGGTCGGCGACCAGTGGGAGATCAGCTGCGAGGACAACGGCATCGGCATCGAGGCCGAGTTCGCGGACAAGGTCTTCGTGATCTTTCAGCGGCTGCACGCGAAGGACGCCTACCCCGGTACCGGAATCGGACTGGCCATCGCCAAGAAGATCGTCGAGTACCATGGTGGCCGGATTTGGATCGATTCGGACTACACCGGTGGCACCGCGATCAGGTTCACGCTCCCGGTGATCGCCTCCGAGGCGGCCGAACTGCCCTCCGACCAGGGCACCCCGCAGCTCCAGGAGGAGAACGCATGACCGCTCCGGCCGACGGCAAGAGCCCGATCGAGGTGCTGCTCGTCGAGGACGATCCCGGCGACGTGCTCATGACGCAGGAGGCGTTCGACGAGCACAAGCTGCGCAATCGGCTGACGGTCGTGTCCGACGGCGCGGAGGCGCTGGCCTACCTCCGCCAGGAGGGTAAGCACGAGAACGCGGTGCTGCCCGACCTGATCCTGCTCGACCTCAACCTGCCCCGGCGAGACGGCCGCGAGGTGCTGCAGGAGATCAAGCGGGACGAGAAGCTGCGCCGCATCCCGGTCGTCGTGCTCACCACGTCGCAGGCCGACGAGGACATCCTGCGCAGCTACCAGCTGCACGCGAACGCATACGTGACGAAGCCGGTCGACTTCGACCGCTTCATCGCGGTGGTCCGGCAGATCGACGAGTTCTTCGTCAGCGTCGTGAAGCTGCCGCCGCGGCCTTGAGCGAGCTGATCGAGCAGGTCGGCGACCTCGTCCGCGAGGCCGCCCAGACCGTCGTGCTTCCGCTCTTCACGAAGCTCGACCCGTCCGACGTCCACGAGAAGGCACCCGGCGACCTGGTCACCATCGCCGACCAGCGCTCCGAGAAGCTGCTCACCGAGGGCCTGCTGCGCATCCTGCCCGGCTCCACCGTGGTCGGCGAGGAGAGCGTGGCCGAGGACCCGGGCCTGCTGCGCCGCATCTGCGAGACCGGCCCGGTCTGGCTGGTCGACCCGGTCGACGGCACCGGCAACTTCGCGTGCGGGAAGACGCCGTTCGCGGTGATGGCCGCGCTCATCCAGGACGGCGACCTCTGCGCCGGCTGGATCCTCGACGTCACCCGCGACCGGATGGCCGTCGCGGAGCGTGGCTCCGGCGCCTGGGTCGACGGCACCCGGGTCACCACGCGCGCCGATCCGGTGCCGGCGACGGAGCTGCGCGGCGCCGTGATGCTGAAGTACCTGCCGGACGAGATGGCCGCGGAGATCGAGATGCGCGCCGGCAACGTCGCCGCGATCCTGCCCAGCCAGCACTGCGCGGGCGCGGAATATCCCGACGTGGTCAGCGGCGTCCAGGACTTCGTGCTGTTCTGGAAGACGCTGCCCTGGGACCACGCGCCGGGCGTGCTCTTCACCCGCGAGGCCGGCGGCGTCGCACGCCGTCTCGACGGCACGGAGTTCCAGGTCACGGACCCGAAGAAGGGCCTGCTGGTCGCGGCGAACGACGACATCTGGGCGGACGTCCGCTCGGCCCTCCTGGGCAACTTCAAGATCTAGATCATTTTCCCGCTTCCCGGGTGGCTGAGTTCCAAGTGCTCCCGCGGGCACCGGTCGGCCGTGGCCGGCCTTCCTGCCAGTTCGGTGGGTGGCTGAGCGAACCCCTCAGAGGCGGGACAGGATGACCAGCGGGTTCCCGTCCGGGTCGGTGGCGCGGGCCAGCCGCTCGCCCCAGGGCTGGTCGGCGGGTTCCTCGGTGATCGTGATGCCGTGTGCGCGCAGGTGGGCGACGGCCGCGTCGCAATCGTCGGCGTAGACGCACAGGTCGATGTGGCGCCGGGCAGGCGGTGCGACGTCGGTTGCGGCGAGGCCGAACTCGGAGCCGGTGCCGAGCGTGAGGCCGACGTAGGCGGGCGTGCCCTCGTCCGGGAACCGGTAGGTCTGCCGGGCGCCGAGCAGGTCGCGGTAAAAGTGGATCATATCGGGCATGCGGGTGGTGCTGAGAATCGGGTAGAGCTCTCGGAACATGCTGTCCCCCGTACGCGCTGTATGGGCTCTGACCTGGGAAAGTCTAGATAAGCTGGCGCGATTCCGGTCTACAGAGGAGGCGAACGCGCGCCATGAGGTGGATTCTTCCGGTCATAGGGACGGCGCTCGTCCTCCTCGGCGGCCTGCCACCGGTGCGGGCACAGGCGGCCGGCGCGGTGACGGTTCCGGCGATGGCGGCAGTCCCGGCGGGCGTGGTGGCGCCGTCGGCCGGCGTGTCGGCATCCGCCTCGGCCGGCTCCACGGCGCCGTCGCCGGTCGGTGGCGTGGCGGCGGTGTCCCCGGCCGGCGCGGTGTCCCCGGCCGGCGCGGTGTCCCCGGCCGGCGCGGTGTCCCCGGCCGGTGCGGCGGCCCCGGTGCCGGTGGTGCGGGAGCCGGATCGCGGGGACGACGAGGGCGGCACCCGGACGCTGCGGACCGCGCTGGAGGAGGCCGCGAAGGCGCACATCGACTCGCAGGCGCGGCTGGATGCGTCGAAGAAGCGGCAGGCCGCGCTGGCGCTGCGGCTGAAGCGGGCCGAGGCCGGCATCGTGGCGCTGACCGCGCGGGTCGGCGTGGTCGCGGACGAGGCGTACCGGCGCGGGCGGATCTCCGGCCCGATGCTGCTGCTCGCGGCCCGCGACCGGCTGGAGTTCCTGGAGCGGACCACCGGTCTGGAGACGATCGCGGTGCTGGACGACGCCCGGCTGCGTGACCTGCGGGCCGCCCGCGCGGAGGCCCGCCGGGCCCGCACCGCGATCGACGACGAGGTGCGCGAGCAGGCCCGGCAGGTCGAGATCCAGGCCAAGCGGCGCACGGAAGCGGAGCGTGCGCTGGCCGCGGCCGGTGGTGGCGGCCCGGGCGGCTTCATCGACGCGGACTCGCCGGCCGCGGAGCCGGCGCCCCGGAACGCGGGCGGCGGGTGGCCGGACGAGTCGTGCACGGTCGCGGACCCGACCACCCGCGGCTGCGTCACACCGCGCACGCTGCACGCGATGCGGCAGGCGCGGACGGACGGGTTCCGGCGGTTCGTCTCCTGCTACCGCCCGGGTGGCGGCGGCGAGCATCCGCGCGGCCGGGCCTGCGACTTCGCGGCCGCGCGGGACGGCTTCGAGGACGTGAACGCGCGCGGCGGCGACCGGGAGTACGGCGACCGGCTGGCCGTCTACCTGGTGAACAACGCGGAGGTGCTCGGCGTGCTCTACGTGATCTGGTACAGGCAGATCTGGATGCCCGGCAACGGCTGGCGCTCGTACAGCGGGCGCGGATCGCCGGCCGCGACGCACACGAACCACGTGCACGTGTCGCTCTACTGAGGCCCGTGTTTACTTGCCGGGTGGACGACGAATCTGAAGCCGTGGAAGACCGGCCGAAAGCCCTGCCGAACGCCCTCGCCGCCACGCTGGTCTTCGCGTCCAGCGGCGCGGTGCTGGTGCTGGAGATCGTCGCCCAGCGGCTGATCGGGCCGTACGTCGGGCTTACGCTGCAGACCACCAGCTCGGTGATCGGGATGGCGCTGGCCGCCATCGCGTACGGCGCGTGGGCCGGCGGCTGGCTGGCCGACCGCCGGGACCCGCGCACGATGCTCGCCCCGGCGCTGATCCTGGCCGGCATCGCGACCGCGCTCACGTTCCCGCTGATCCGCTACGCCGGTGAGTTCCTGCGCGGCAACGCGGCCGGCGGCGTGCTGCTGCTGACCGCGCTGGCCGTGGTGGTCCCGGCCGCGCTGCTCTCCGCGATCTCGCCGATGGTGGTGAAGCTGCAGCTGTCCGACCTGCGCCGGACCGGTCAGGTGGTGGGCCGGCTCTCCGGCCTGGGCACGCTCGGCGGTATCACGGCGACGCTCGGCACCGGGTTCGTGCTGGTGGCGGCCCTGCCCAGCCGGGTGATCATGTTCAGCCTGGCGGTGCTGCTCGGCGTGGGCGGCCTGGTGCTCGGCTGGTACCTGCGCCGGCTGGACGCGGCCGGCACACCGAAGGCGCGGGTCGTGGCCGCGGTGCTCGGGCTGGTCGGTGCCGGCCTGACCGCGATCGCGCCGACGCCGTGCGACGTGGAGACGGAGTACAGCTGCGCCTCCGTGGTCGCGGACCAGAACCGGCCGGGCGGCCGCACGCTGGTGCTGAACGCCGGCGACCACTCCTACGTGGACCTGAACGACCCGAGGCACCTGGAGTTCGAGTACGTGCAGTGGATCGCGGCCGTCTCCGACGTGACCGCGCCGGCCGGCGCACCGGTGACCGCGCTGCACGTCGGCGGCGGCGGGTTCACGCTGCCGCAGTATCTCGCCGCGGCCCGGCCGGGCAGCTCGCAGACCGTGCTGGAGCTGGACGGCGAGCTGGTCGAACTGGACCGGGCCGAGCTGGGCCTGGAGACCGGGCCGGACCTGCGGGTGGTGGTCGGCGACGCGCGGGTGTCGCTGGCCGAGGCGCCGGCCGGTGCGGCGGACTTCGTGGTCGGCGACGCGTTCGGCGACCTGGTGGTGCCGTGGCACCTGTCGACGCGGGAGATGGCGGTGCAGGTCCGCGACGCGATGAAGGCCGGCGGGGTGTACGCGCAGAACGTCATCGACTACCCGCCGCTGCACTTCATCCGTGCGGAGACCGCGACCGTGCAGGACGTGTTCCCGCACGTGGCGCTGATCGGCCCGCCGTCCGGGCTGGCCGGTGAGGAGGGCGCGAACTTCGTGATCGTGGCGTCGGACGCGCCACTGCCGCTGGACGGGATTCGGGCGCGGATGGCGCAGACCGTGCCCGGGCCGGTGACGATGCTGGACGGTGCGGAGTTGGCCGCGTTCGTCGACGACGCCCGGGTGCTGACCGACGACTACGCGCCGGTCGATCAACTGCTTTCCCGGTAGGTCGCGCCGGTCGAGGCCGGGCCACAGATGTCATGATATTTCGGGCGCGGAGCGCCCGAGGTCTGAATTGGTTCTGCAGACCACCGCGAAACGTGCAGGAAGGAGCGCCAGCGACGACCGGTGCCCGCGGGAGCATGCCCGAAGCAACCACGCCGGAAGCGGGAAGAAAGGTTTCAGGCCTTTGATTCGCGGCGTCTTTGTCGTGGATTTCCGGGCACCCAATGCCCGGCTGCGGAACGTGCCCAGTGGTGAACGCGCCTGGTCGCGAACTGGCCTGGTCGCGAAACGGGCCTGCGGAAGATGTCTGGCGGCGGAACGTGCCCCGGTCGCGAAACGTGCCTCGTGGCCGGTTCGCCGAGCGCGATCAGGTCGTCGCGGCGAACGCCTGGACCTGCTTCGGGGTGCCGGCCACGATCAGTTTGCTGCCGGCCGGCACCAGGGTCGAGGCCTCGGCGAAGATGAAACTGCCGTCCGGCGGCCGGACCGCGATCACCGTGATGCCGTGGTGCCGGCGCAGGCCGATGTCGGCGAGCGAGCGTCCCGCGGTCTCCTGCGGGGCGCGCACCTTCGCGATCGCGAAGCCCTCGTCGAACTCGATGAAGTCGATCATTTTGCTGGTGATCAGGTGCGCGACGCGGTCGCCCATGACCGCCTCGGGATAGATCACGTGGTTCGCGCCGACCGAGGACAGGATCTTGCCGTGCTTCGCGGAGATCGCCTTGGCCCAGATCTCGGTGATGCCGATCTCGGTCAGCGCCAGCACGGTGAGCACGCTGGCCTCGATGTCGGTGCCGATGCCGACGACCGCGCGCTGGAACTCGTGCACGCCGAGCTGGCGCAGCGCGTCGTTGTCGGTGGAGTCGGCCTGTGCCACGTGGGTGAGCCGGTCCGACCACTGCTGGACGATCTTGCCGTCCTCGTCGATGCCGAGCACCTCGTGGCCGAGCCGCAGCAGCGAGTCGGCGACCTGCCCGCCGAACCGGCCGAGCCCGATCACCACCACGTTGTCGTCGAGGTTGGTCCTGCCGTTGCTAGCCAACGATGGGTCTCTCTTCGGGATAGCGGTAGAGCCGCTGGCGGCTGTTCAGGGCGATCGCGGAGCCGACGGCGATGGTGCCGACCCGCCCCACGTACATCAGGATGACGAGCACGACCTGCCCGCTCTCCGGCAGGGTCGGCGTGATGCCGGTGGAGAGGCCGACCGTGGCGAACGCGGACGTCGCCTCGAATATCGCACGGTCCAGTGTGATGTCCCGGTCGATGAAGAGCAGCGCGAGCGTGCCGCAGCCGACCAGCGCGACGCCGAGCAGCGCCACGGTCATCGCCTGCCGCTGCGTGGTCTCCGCGATCCGGCGGCGGCCGATCACCACGTCCGGCTCACCGCGGATCTCCGCCAGGATCACGAACCCGAGCAGGAAGAACGTGGTCAGCTTGATGCCGCCGGAGGTGGAGCCGCTGCCGCCGCCGATGAACATCAGCGCGGTGCTGATCGTCAGCGTCTCCTGATTCATCGCGCCGAAGTCGACGCTGTTGAAGCCGCCGGACCGGGTCATCACGTCCTGGGTGAACGCGGCCAGGACCTTGTCGCCCCAGTTGAGCGGCCCGAACGTGCCCGCGTTGTTCCACTCGAACGCGAGCACCAGGATGAATCCGGTGACGGCCAGCACCAGCGAGCCCCACACCGTGAGCCGGGTGTGCGTGGACCAGCTGTGCGGCTTCCGCCACCGGCGGGCCAGCTCGAAGATGACCGGGAAACCGATGCTGCCGAGCATCACGCCGAACACCAGCGGCAGGCAGATCCACGGGTCGCCGACGAACCGCATCAGGCTGTCCGGGTAGAGCGCGAACCCGCCATTGTTGAACGCCTGGATCGAGTGGAAGACGCCCTCCCACATCGCCCGGCCGAACGAGTAGTCGTAGCCGAGCCAGAACCGCAGCCCGACCGCGACCGCGATCACCGCCTCGCAGACGAACGAGACTGCCACGATCCGCAGCACCATCCGGCGGATGTCCGCGGTCTCCAGCGTGCGGCTCTCGGTCTGCGCCATCAGGCGGCCGCGCAGTCCGAGCCGCTGCGAGATGAGCACGCCGAGCAGCGTGGCCATCACCATGATGCCGAGACCGCCGATCTGGGTCAGCACGGTCATCATGCCAAGGCCGAACGGCGACCAGTAGGTGCCGGTGTCGACCACGGCCAGGCCGGTCACGCAGACCGCGGAGGTGGCGGTGAACAGTGCCGTGACGAACGGCGCGAAGCCCGGCTCGGCGCGCGAGACGGGCAGCATCATGAGTGCCGTCCCGAGCACGACCAGAGCCAGGAACGCCACGGGCACGATGCGGGCGGGATGCTGAAGGTGACGACGCATGGCGTGGGTCTGTCTATCACCCGGGTGCAATCCGGGCCACCTGACACTCTCGCGCGGTTCATCCAACCGTTACAAGCACTTCGCCCGGTATCGATTGGATGACGGAATGCGACGTCGTGCAGTGACCACTTCCCTGGGGCTGGCGGGCATCGCGCTCGCCGCCTCCCCCTCTTCCCCGGCCTCCGCAGCCTCCCCGTCCTCGCGCGGAGAACCGCTGGTGATCGCGCACCGCGGCGCGAGCGGCTACCGCCCGGAGCACACGCTGGAGGCCTATCGGCTGGCGATCCGGATGGGCGCCGACTTCATCGAGCCGGACCTGGTGTCGACGCGCGACGGCGTGCTGGTCGCGCGGCACGAGAACGAGATCTCCGGGACGACGGACGTGGCCGCGCACCCCGAGTTCGCTTCGCGAAGGACCACCAAGACCATCGACGGTACGGCCGTGAGCGGCTGGTTCACCGAGGACTTCACGCTGGCTGAGCTGCGGACGCTGCGCGCGAAGGAGCGGCTGCCGCTGGTCCGGGTGACCAACACGGCGTTCGACGGGCGGTTCCAGATCCCGACGTTCCAGGAGGTCATCGACCTGGCGAAGGCGGAGTCGCGGCGGCGTGGCCGGACGATCGGGGTGTACCCGGAGACGAAGCACCCGACCTACTTCCAGTCGATCGGGCTGGCGCTGGAGGAGCCGCTGGTGCGGACGCTGCGCGCGGCCGGCTGGCGGTCGGCGAAGGACCCGGTGATCATCCAGTCGTTCGAGACGGCGAACCTGCGCCGGCTCCGGCGGCTCACGGACGTGCGGCTGGCACAGCTGATGGACGCGGCGGGACGGCCGTACGACTTCGTCGCGGCCGGCGACGCGCGGACCTACGCGGATCTGGCGACCTTCGACGGTCTCAAGTGGGTCAGTGGGTACGCGAACGGTGTCGGGGCGAACAAGAACCTGATCGTGCCCCGGGACGCGTCCGGGAAGCTGCTGGCACCGACGTCCCTGGTGCGGGACGCACACCGGCTCGGGATGGTCGTGCACGCCTGGACGTTCCGGGCGGAGAACCAGTTCCTGCCGGTGGACTTCCGGATCGGCGCGGACCCGAACGCGCGCGGCGACATCACCGCGGAGTACGAGCTGTTCTACTCGCTCGGGCTGGACGGGGTCTTCGCCGACCACCCGGACACCGCGGTGGCGGCGCGCGCCGGTCTTCCACAGGCGGATTAGTTATCCACAGGCTGCCCCTTCGGTGTCGGTCCCCGGTGGTAGACAGGTCGGGTGACTGAGGTGCGGGAGCGGGCGGAAGCGGTCCTTCGGCGGCTGGCGGGCGAGCACGCCCGCCTCCGCGAGGACCAGTGGCGGGCGATCGAGGCGCTGGTCGTCGCGTTCCAGCGGGTGCTCTGCGTCCAGCGCACCGGCTGGGGGAAGTCCGCGGTCTACTTCGTGGCGACCGCGCTGCTCCGCGAGCTGGGTGCCGGCCCCACCGTGATCGTCTCGCCGCTGCTGGCGCTGATGCGCAACCAGGTCGAGGCCGCGGCCCGGGCCGGCATCACCGCCCGCACCATCAACTCGGCGAACCTGGAGGAGTGGGGGCAGATCACGGCGGAGGTCGCGTCCGGCGCGGTCGACGTGCTGCTGATCAGTCCCGAGCGGCTCAACAACCCGGACTTCCGCGACAACGTGCTGCCCGAGCTCGCGGCCACCACCGGCCTGCTGGTGGTGGACGAGGCGCACTGCGTCTCCGACTGGGGGCACGATTTCCGGCCGGACTACCGGCGGCTGCGCACGTTCCTGGCCGGGCTGCCCGAGCACACGCCCGTGCTCGCCACCACCGCCACCGCCAACGCGCGCGTCACCGCGGATGTGGCCGAGCAGCTCGGCGGCGGCGCGCTGGTGCTGCGCGGCTCGCTCGACCGTGAGTCGCTGCGGCTGGCCGTGCACCGGCTGCCGTCCGCCGCGCACCGGCTCGCCTGGCTCGCCGACCACCTGGACGCGCTGCCCGGCTCCGGCATCGTCTACACGCTGACCGTGGCGGCCGCGACCGAGGCCACCGAGTTCCTCCGCTCACGCGGGTTCGCCGTCGCGTCCTACTCCGGCCAGACCGAGGACGCGGAGCGCCGCGCCGCCGAGCAGGACCTGCTGGACAACAAGATCAAGGCGCTGATCGCGACGTCCGCGCTCGGCATGGGCTTCGACAAGCCCGACCTCGGCTTCGTGGTGCACCTCGGCGCGCCCCCGTCCCCCATCGCCTACTACCAGCAGGTCGGCCGCGCCGGCCGCGGCGTCGACCACGCCGAGGTGCTGCTGCTGCCCGGCCCGGAGGACGCGGCCATCTGGCGTTACTTCGCCTCGATGGCGTTCCCGCCGGAGGAGCAGGTGCACACCGTGCTGACCGCGCTCTCCGACCGGCCGATCTCGGTCCCCGCGCTGGAGCCGCGCGTCGACCTGCGCCGCAGCCGGCTCGAACTGATGCTGAAGGTGCTGGATGTGGACGGTGCGGTCCGCCGGGTCAAGGGCGGCTGGATCAGCACCGGCGAGCCGTGGACCTACGATGCCCCCCGCCTGCGCCGCGTCGCGGACGCCCGCGAGGCCGAGCAGCGCGCCATGCGGGAATACGGTTCGATGACCACCGGCTGCCGCATGCTGTTCCTTCGCGAGCGCCTCGACGACGCCGAGGCCGCCGCGTGCGGCCGCTGCGACCTGTGCGCAGGCCCGGTCCTGCCCGCCGACGTCTCCGCGCAGGCGCTCGCCGCCGCCAAGGCGTTCCTCGGCCGCCCCGGCCTCGACCTGCCGCCGAAGGCGATGTGGCCCACCGGCATGGAGTCGGTCGGCGTCGCACTCAAGGGCCGCATCCCCGCGGCCGAGCAGGCCGCCCCCGGCCGTGCCGTCGGCCGGCTCTCCGACCTGGGCTGGGGCGATCGCCTCCGCTCCCTGCTCGCCGACGGTGCACCGGACACCGCGCTCCCCGACGACCTGCTCGGCGCCGTGGTCGAGGTGCTCAAGGACTGGTCGCACGGTCCCGAGCAGTGGGAGGCCCGCCCGGTCGGCATCGTCCCGGTCCTGTCCCGCCGCCGCCCGGTCCTCACCCGCAGCCTCGCGGACCGGATCGCCACGGTCGGCCGGCTGCCGGTGCTCGGCACGATCACGCGCCGCGACGACGACGGGTTCGAGCCGTCCCGTACCAACAGCGCCCAGCGGGTCCGGCTGCTGCACGACGCGTTCGTGCTGGACGGGGCGGTGTCCGGCCCGGTGCTGCTGGTCGACGACCTCGTCGACTCCGGGTGGACGATGACGCTCGCGGCCCGCCTGCTGCGCCGGTCGGGTGCGTCCGCGGTGCTGCCGCTCGCGCTGGCCGTGGCGGGCTGAGCGCGATCAGCGGCCGCCGACGACCCGCCCGTAGCCATGGACCGGCTGGTAGCCCACCGCGTCGATGCGGACGTTCTCGCCGAAGCTCGGCGCGTGGATCATCTTGCCGTCCCCGACGTAGAGCGCGACGTGACTGATCCGGCCGTAGTAGAAGACCAGGTCGCCGGGCCGCAGGTCATCGCGGCTGATCCGCCGGACGGTGCGCCACTGACGCGCCGCGTTGTGCGGCAGCCGGGTGCCCGCGCGATGCCAGGCGGCCATGGTCAGCCCGGAGCAGTCATAGGAGCCGGGACCGTCCGCCCCCCAGCTGTAGGGCTTGCCCAACTGCTCGTAGGCGAAGCTGATCGCGTCGCCGGCCAGCCCGGACGGCGGCGGCGGGGGAGCGAGGTCCACCGGGCGGGCCCGGTCGCCGGAAGCGAGACGCATGCGGTGGAGGCGGTCGATCTCCTGCTCGATCTCCTTCTTGCGCAGCGCCAGCTCGACCTGCTGGTCACGCTGCTTCTCGGCCAGCGCGCCGGCCTCGCGCTCCATCTCGGAGTACCGGGCCTGGGACGCGGCCAGGTCGTCCAGCCTCCGGTGCTGGTCGCGGGCGAGGACGTCCAGCGTGAGCAGGCGCTCGACCATGTCGGAGCCGCCACCGGCCGCGACCATCAGCGCGCGGGCGTTGCCGGACGAGCGATAGGCGGCGGCGGCCAGCTCACCGATGCGTTCCTGGCGCTGCACCATGGCGAACTCGATCGGTGCCTTCTCGGCGCCGATCTCGCGTCGCCGTCGTTCCGTGCCGGCCAGGTCGTCGCGGAGCGCGTTGTGCTCCTCGATGACCACCTCCAGCTCGTGCGCGGCGGCGGCGAGGCGCTGCCGCAGCTCCTGGGCCGACGGCGGTGCGTCCGGATCGGCCTGGGCGGGAGCCGGCCCGACCCCGATCAGGGCGACGACGACGAGCGCTCGC
The DNA here is from genome assembly GCF_030811575.1 of Catenuloplanes nepalensis. Taxonomy (GTDB): domain Bacteria; phylum Actinomycetota; class Actinomycetes; order Mycobacteriales; family Micromonosporaceae; genus Catenuloplanes; species Catenuloplanes nepalensis. The sequence goes on from NZ_JAUSRA010000001.1 coordinate 8,705,627, forward strand.
GTGATGATGGAAGAGAGCACACCGGATCAACGACGCTCCCGGGCCGGGAGGCGTGCATACCACCGGGGGGTATAGTCGGTGCCGTCAGAGTCGAAGGGGAGCGTGAGCCATGTCCGTCACCAATTCCTACGCTGTCAGCGGGATGACCTGCGCACACTGCGTGCAGGCGGTCAGCGGTGAGCTCGGCCAGCTGCCGGGCGTGCACGAGGTGAGCGTCGACCTGCCGACCGGCACCGTGACCGTCACCAGCGACGGACCGCTCCCGATCGACGAGGTCCGCACGGCCGTCGACGAGGCCGGCTACGAGCTCGCCTCGGCCGATGCCTGACGCCGATGCCTGACCCGACACCCGGCACGATGCCCGCCACCGGCCCAGCGGCCGACGAGGCCAGTCCCACCTTGACCGAGGCCGGCGCCAGCTCTGCCGGCGCAAGCTCTGCCGGCACTGGTTCGGCTGAGGCCGGTTCGGCTGAGGCGGGCGCCGGGTATGACGGCGCCAAGTCCGCTGGCATTGGCTCGGCCAGGGCGGGTGGCGCCGAGGCCGATGAGGCCGGTGAGGCCGGGGCCGGTTTCGCCCGGCCGGACGAGCGCACCTCGATGCGCCTGCTCGGCGTGGTCGGTGGCCTGGTGCTGGCCGTGCTGGCCGGGTTCGGGCTGGGCCGGATCACCTCGGGCGGCGTCGCCGAGCCCGCGCCGCTGCCGGCCGCGACCGGGGCCAACGCGGTGCACACGGACGCGCCCGGCGTGGCCCCGCACACGCACGGCGGCACCAGCGGCGGCGTCGGCACCGGCGTCACGGTCGGCGGCAACCCGGCCGCGGGTGACGTGGGCGGGCTGATGGTCGGGTCCGCCGACTTCCGGCTGGTCCCGGCGGAGGCCGCGTTCCCGGCGCCGGCCGCGCGGGCGCCGTTCCGGTTCGTCATCCAGGCCGCGGACGGCACGCCGGTGACCGACTTCGCGGTGGTGCACGACGAGCGGCTGCACCTGATCGTGGTGCGCCGGGACATGTCCGGCTATCAGCACCTGCACCCGGTGCTGGCGCCGGACGGCACCTGGAGCACCGAGCTGGCGCTGCCCGCCGCGGGCGCCTGGCGCGCTTTCGCCGACTTCACCGCCACCACCGCGACCGGTGCCCAGGTCGCCACCACGCTCGGCGTGGACCTGTCGGTCGGCGGCGACTACGCGGCGACCGCGCTGCCCGCGCCCGCACCGAAGGTCACCGTCGGCGGGTTCGAGGTGGAGATGGCCGGCACGCCCGCGCTCGGTTCGGTCCAGCCGATGATCTTCACGGTCCGGCGCGGCGGTGAGACCACGCAGCCGGAGCGCTACCTCGGGGCGTACGGGCACCTGGTGGTGCTGCGCGAGGGTGACCTCGGCTACGTCCACGTGCACCCGGAGGACCGGCTGACCGTGGACGGCGCCGTGAAGTTCTGGCTGGCGGCGCCGAGCAAGGGCCGCTACCGCGCGTTCTTCGACTTCCAGGTGGACGGCGCGGTGCACACCGCGGCGTTCACGATCACGATCGGCTGAGCAGCCGCTCCAGCGCGGGTTCGATGTGGAACCCGCCGGTCAGCGCCGTGTACTCCGCCCGCGCGGCCTCGGTCGGGGCCGCGCCGGTGCGGCGCGCGCGGATCAGCAGGTTGCGCGGCGTGTGCGCGGAGTCGATGAACTCCACCACCTCGACGCGGTAACCGTGCAACCGCAGCAGCGACGCCCGGACCGTGTCGGTGAGCACGTCCGCGAACCGCTCGCGCAGGATGCCGTGCCGCCCGAGCCCTTCGAACGGCGTCGGAGCCGGTGCCTTGCGCAGCTGCGCGGCGAGATCGTGGTGGCAGCAGGGCGCGGCCAGCACCCAGCGCGCCTCCCAGCTCACCGCGCGGGCCAGCGCCTCGTCGGTGGCGGTGTCGCACGCGTGCAGCGCCAGCACCACGTCCGCGGCCTCGACGTCCGCGTCCAGGATGGTGCCGGCCACGAACCGGACCTCGTCGGCGCAGCCGAGCCGCTCGGCGAGCGCGGTGTTGCGGACGCGCTGGTCCTCGCGCACGTCCACGCCGACCACGTCCAGCGCCACGCCCCGCGCGGCGAGATACCGGTAGGCCGCGAACGTCAGGTAGGCGTTGCCGCAGCCGAGGTCCACCACGCGCAGGCGTGCGGGCAGCTCGTCCGGGAGTGTGGCGGCGAGCGCGCGCAGGAACGCGTCGACCTGCCGCCGCTTTGCCGCGCCGCCACCGATCTCCGCGAACAGCGGGTCGCCGGGGTCGAGCAGGTGCTCCTTCGCCCGATCATGAGCGACCGGCGCCGCGTCCGGGACGGTGGACGCGGCACGGTGCACCTGCGCCTCGCCCTTCTTAGTGACCCGCAGCTGGACGGTCCCGGCCGGCGACTCCACGTGCCAGTTGCCGAACGGCTCGGCCAGCAGCTCGTCCACGGCCACGGCGGCCTCGTCGCCGAACGCGACGTTGCGGGTGAACGGGCGCGCGCCGTCGTTCGTCACGATCTGCAGCTTGGCGCCGCCCTTTAGCGAGACCGGGCGCAGCTCGGCCCGGACCACCGACGGGGTCTGCCCCTTGCGCCGCCCGGCGGCCACCGCGCGGGTCAGGCCGGGGTGGAGCAGCAGGTCGCGCACCTCGGCGAGGGCGTCGGGAAGTGATTCGGGCATCCCCCCAGTCTAGATGCGCCCTCCGGCGCCGTGACCGGCCGCGATTGTGGCCTTCGACGCCGTGCGCGGAGGTGATCATCGCCTACCGTGTCCGCCATGGCAGACACCGTCTTCACCCCTGACGTGGTGGCGCAGATCATGCGGCACATGAACGACGATCACGCGGCCGACAACGTCCTCATCGTCCGTGGTCTCGGCGGGCAGCCGGACACCACCACCGAGGCGCGCATGTCCGGAATGGACGCGGACGGCATGGACTTCGTCGCGATCGTGGACGGCGTGGAGGTCCCGGTGCGGATTCCGTTCGCCGAGCGGCTGACCGAGCGCCGGCAGGTCCGCGGCGAGGCGGCCCGGATGTACCACGAGGCCTGCGCTGTGCTGGGCGTCACACCGCGTTCCTGACCCGTTCCAGTTGTCGAAATGACTGTCGAAACGGCGAATCTAATCGATGCCCCAGACTCCCTTAAAACTTCCCTAAAGGTCGGCGGAAACTCCCTCGGATTCGTTGAACCCCAGCGCTGTCCGACCCCGTAGGACCGGGCGAGGCGGTAAGCCTCGACTACTCCGGGGCCCCGCCGGACCGTCCTCGCTCGGACGGTCCGGCGGAGCCAGAGCGAACAAGGCTCACCGGTACGCCCGCGACGAGCGACGCAGGCTATCGGCCACAGAATCTGTCGAAGGGTTGGGTTCAGGCGGATGGCACCGAGCTGGGATGACGAAAAGACTGGCTGGCGCGACTGGCGTCGTTACAAGGTCCCCGGCATGATCGCCGTGGGCGCGCTCACGCTGCTCGGCGGCGGTCTCGGCGTGGCGATGGCCGGCACCGGGTCGTCGAGCGCGAGCGGGCAGACCATCGTGTGCCCCACCGTCGAGGACAAGCTCCCGGCGATCCCGGCCAGCGCGCAGGCCGAGGTGGACCGCAACCTGGCGCTGCTGGAGACGCAGATCCAGGAGGCGAACAACCGCCTGGCCACGTCCGCCGGCGAGGGCGGCGCGAACTTCGTGCAGAACGCGATCCTCGGCCCGCTGGCGGACAAGCGGACGTCCACGATCGACCGGATCGCGATCTCCATCGGCCGGACCGCGGAGAAGCCGACCAACCTGGGCGGCCTCGCGGAGTGCTCGCTCAGCGCGGGCGGCGGCGCCGAGGCCGGCGGCGACGAGCAGGCCGGCGGCGACGAGCAGGCCGGTGGCGGCGAGCAAGCCGGTGGCGAGGAGCAGAACGGCGGCGGGAACGCCGGGACCGGCGCGATCAGCTGCCCGGACGTGGCCGGTGAGCTGCCCGCGATCCCGGCGCAGGCCCAGGCCGAGGTGGACCGCAACCTGGAGCTGCTCGACACGCAGATCGCCGAGGCCAACCAGCGCCTGGTGGACACGGTCGGCCAGGGTGGCGCGAACTTCGTGCAGAACGCGATCCTCGGTCCGCTGGAGGACAAGCGCGTCGCCACGATCAACCGCATCGCGACCGCGATCGGCCGGAACGCGGAGCGCCCGAACCTGGACGTCGCGACGCTGGCCCCGTGTGAGCTGAACGAGGACGAGGTCCCGGTCGTCGACCCGGTCGAGGGCGGCAACGGCAACGCGGGCAACGGTGGCGAGGCCGGTGCCGGCTTCACCCAGCTCGTGATCAACGAGGGCAACGACGGCGGCTCGGACGGCGCGTTCAGCTGCCCGACCGTCGCGGACCAGCTGCCGGCCATCCCGAACCAGGCGCTGGCCGAGGTGGAGAGCAACCTGGCCCAGCTGGAGAAGCAGATCCAGGAGGCCGAGACCCGCCTGGCGAACTCGGCCGGCCAGGGTGGCGCGAACTTCGTGCAGAACGCGATCAACGGCCCGCTGGAGGACAAGCGCGTCGCCGCGATCAACCGGATCGCGACCGCGATCGGCCGGCACACCGACAAGCCGCAGCTGGACGTGGCGAACCTCGCCCCCTGCACCGTGGCCTGACCGAAGCCGGAGCCGCTCCCGATGCGAATTGCAGCGCGCATCGGGAGCGGCTCTTCACTTCTCAAGGATCAAGGCGTCCCCCATGTCGCTTGAACGACGTGGGGGACGCCTTGATCTTGGGGGTGGTGGTCACCAGGCGACGGCGCGGGCGTAGGAGTGGTTGCGCTCCTGGTACTCGCCGGTGATCTCGATTCGGCCCGGCTCCAGGCCGCGCCCCCGCAGTCCGGTGATCAGCTCCGGCAGCATCCGCTGCGTCTCCCGCTGCGCGCAGTGCAGCAGCACGATGTCGCCGTCCCGGACCGCGCCGAGGATCGCGGCGCCGATCGCGGCCGCGGCCTGACCGGCGCCGTCGTCCGGGTTGAACGCCCACAGCACCGGCTCCACGCCGTACTCGCGGAACAGCATCACCACGTCCTCGTTCGCGCTGCCGAACGGCGGCCGCCCGATGACCGGGACCGCGCCGGTGTACCGGGTTATCGCGGTCTGGGTGCGCCCGAGCTCGACCGCCGCGTCCTTGAGCGGGATCGCGGCCAGGTCGGGGTGGCTGTAGCTGTGGTTGCCGATCGCGTGCCCGGCCAGCGCGGCCCGGCTGGCATACCGCCAGTCCGCCTCCACGCCGCCGCCCACGAAGAAGAACGTGGCCCGCGCCCGCGTCTCGGCCAGGATGTTGAGCACCACCCCGGTCCCCGCGCTCGGCCCGTCGTCGAAGGTGAGCGCGACGTGCCCACGGGCCACCGGCCGCGTGGCCGCCGCAGCGAGCACACCCGGCCGCACCGCGGGCACGAAGCCGTTGGCGGTGAGGGTGAGCCCCATCGCCTGCCGATCCATCGGTACACCCGCCCTTCACCGTCCATGGCGCACGCGAGAGGTCCGTCTCTCGCGGGTGCGAGGCCATCCGTGGCTCGCAGGTCACAGGATCGGCGGCCGGCCCTCCGGCCTGAGATCAAACCCCGAGATCAAGACCAGCCGGGGGTACGGCATCAGCCCGCCTCGACCTCGCGGCCAGGCAACACCGGTCGGCCTGGCCGGGCGGTCTGGTGGCGCAGCCTGGCGGCCCGGTTGCGCGGCGGTCTGGCGGCGGGGTTGCGCGGGCGGCTTGACGGCGCGGTGGCGCGGCGGCCTGGTGGCACGGCTGCGCGGGCGGTCTGGTGGCGCGGGCGGCGGTCTGGTGGCGCGGCTGCGCGGGCGGCCTGGTGGCGGGGCTGCGCGGGCGGCCGGGCGCCGCCGGTCGGTTTGGCGGTGCGGCTTGGTGGCGCGGCTTGGTGGCGCGGCTTGGTGGCGCGGCTTGGTGGCGCGGCTTGGTGGCGCGGCTTGGTGGCGCGGCTTGGTGGCGCGGCTTGGTGGCGCGGCTTGGTGGCGCGGCTTGGTGGCGCGGCTTGGTGGCGCGGCTTGGTGGCGCGGCTGCGCCGCGGTCCGGTGGCGCGGCAGCCTGGCGGTCCGGGCTTTGACCTGGCCGCCACGGATCTGACAGGGAGGAGCGCCAGCGACGACCGGTGCCCGCGGGAGCATGCGGTCGTTGCCACGCCGGAAGCGGGAAGATCAAAAGCCTGGGCACACGCCTGGCCGGAACGGGAAGGCGGACTCCCGTCGCCGGGAATCCGCCTTTTGATCCTGCCTTCGAGGACTCAGTCCTCGGCGCCCTCGTCGGCGCCGCCCTCGGCGCCCTCACCACCGGCGCCCCGGCCACCGCGGCCACCGCGACGGCGACGACGGCGCTTGGGCCGGTCGCCCTCGTCGCCGGCCGCCTCCGCGGGATCACTGTCGCTCTCCCGGGCCTCCGGCACCTCCGTCGTCGTGACCTCGGCGGTCACCGTGCCCTCGCCGGACACGGCCTCGCCGGCCCGCCGACGCCGGCGACGCGGCTTCGCGCCGGCGTCGCCTTCCACGGCCTCGGTCACCGCCGGTGCCTCGCCGCCGCCGTCGACCGGCTCGGTGTGCCGGGTGCGCTTGCGGGTGCGCGGCGTGCGCTGCGCCGGAGCGGCTGCCCGGTCACCGCCGCGGCTCTCGCCACGACGGCCGCCGGAGCGACGGGTGCGGGTGCTGCCCAGGTCCTCCTCGATCTCCGCGGAGAGCCCGGCCCGGGTGCGGTCCGCGGACGGCAGCGCCGCCGCGACGTCGGTCGGGATGTCCAGGTCGGTGAAGAGGTAGGGGGAGGTGTGGTAGGTCTCCGGGGGTTCCCGCATGTCCAGCCCGATCGACTTGTCGATCAGGTGCCAGCGCGGCATGTCCTCCCAGTCCACGAACGTGACCGCGACGCCGGTGGCGCCGGCCCGGCCGGTGCGGCCGATGCGGTGCGTGTACGTGTCCGGGTCCTCCGGGCAGTCATAGTTGATCACGTGGGTGACGCCGGAGACGTCCAGCCCGCGGGCCGCGACGTCGGTGGCGACCAGCACGTCGATCTTGCCGGCCCGGAACGCCCGCAGCGCCCGCTCGCGCGCGCCCTGGCCCAGGTCGCCGTGGACCGCCGCGACCGCGAAACCGCGGAAGTCGAGGTCCTCGGAGAGCCGGTCCGCGGCCCGCTTGGTGCGCGTGAAGATCATCGTGAGACCGCGGCCGCGCGCCTGCAGGATGCGGGCCACCATCTCGATCTTGTTCATCGGGTGCGTCCGGTACGCCACCTGCAGCGTCTGCGGCGACGGCCCGGTCTCCACGGTGTGACCCGCGTGCACGGTCACCGGGTGCCGCAGGAAGCGGCGGGCGAGCGTGACGATCGGGTCCGGCATGGTCGCGGAGAACAGCATGGTCTGCCGGTCCTCCGGCAGCATGGCGAGGATCTTCTCCACGTCGTCCAGGAAGCCGAGGTCGAGCATGCGGTCGGCCTCGTCCAGCACCAGCGCGCGGATCCGGTCGAGGCGCAGCTTCTTCTGCTTCGCCAGGTCCATCAGGCGGCCGGGCGTGCCGACCAGGATCTCGACGCCGGTCTTCAGCGCGTCGGTCTGCTGCTCGTAGGCCACGCCGCCGTAGATCGGCAGCACCCGCACTCCGCGGCCCTTGCCGGCCAGCGCGAGGTCCTTGGCAACCTGGAGGCCCAGCTCGCGGGTCGGGACCACGACGAGCGCCTGCGGCAGGCCGTCGCCGCCCTCGGCGGGTGCGAACACCCGGTCGATGAGCGGAAGGCCGAACGCGAAGGTCTTGCCAGTGCCGGTCGGGGCCTGGCCGATCATGTCGGAGCCGCGGAGCGCGATGGGCAACGCGTACTCCTGGATGGCGAACGCGCGCTCGATGCCGGCGGCGGCGAGCGCGGCGACGGTCTCGTCGCGCACGCCGAGCTCGGCGAAGGTCGGCTTGTCGCTGATGGCCGGGGCTCGGGTGGGAGCGTTCTCCTGCTCTTCGATGTCGTTCATAAAGTTTTGGGGGTGCCCTCTCGTGGTGCGCCCCGCTTCGTTCGAGGGCGCGTGTGGGTCGAGGCGCGGGCCGCGCGCGGTCGTCGAGAAACGTCCGCGGGCCCGCACGCCGTCGCAGGGCTTGGGTTCATCGGCCGACGTGTCGTGTATTCACGGCTGCGTCGTGAGTCCCGCGCCATGGAGCCGCGGCGAGGGCCTCACGTGTCCTGCAGCATCACGTCTGGCGCGATGAAATCGATACCTGCGCCTGATCTGGTGTCAGCATACCCGACCAGCATGAACGGCACCTCAGCTGGAATATCTCGATTCAGGTGGGATGCCGGTGAGTGGGGTGCGTCACAAGTGGCATAGGTGTCGCTGGTCACCGCGGTCCGCTGCCGCGTTCGGCGTTGGGCGGTAGCCTGCGCTCGTGTCCGGTGACGATTCACGATCGCAAGATCTTCCTGCCCCCGTGGTGGAGCTGCTCGGCCTGGTGGCCTTCGGTGAGCTGCTCGCCTTCGAGCGGATGGCGCGGGACGCCGCGCTCGCCCCCGACCTGCGCCGGCGCGCCACGCTCGGCGAGATGGCCGCGGTGGAGGTGGACGGTTACCAGCGCGTCGCGGCCCGGCTCGCGGAACTCGGCGTGGACCCGCAGGCGGCGATGGCGCCCTACGTGCGCCCGGTCGAGGAATATCACGACGCCACCGAGCCGAAGGACTGGCTGGAGGCGCTGACCAAGGTCTACGTCGGCGACGGCATCGCGGACGACTTCCTGGCCGAGGTGGCCGCGCTGCTCGACGCGCCCGACGGCGGCCTGGTCCGGCGGGTGCTGCACGACGGCCGTTACGCCGCGTTCGCGGAGGCGGAGCTGCGCGCCGCGATCGAGGAGGACCCCAAGGTCGCGAACCGGCTCTCCATGTGGGCCCGGCGGCTGGTCGGCGAGACGCTCTCGCACGCGCAGCGGGTCGCGGCCGAGCGGGCGTCGCTGACCGAGCTGATCGTCACCGGCACCGGGCGCGAGGACGGCGTGCAGAAGCTCTTCCAGCGGCTCACCACGGCGCACTCGGCCCGGATGAACGCGCTCGACCTGAACAACTGAGGTTCCTGAACGACTGAGGCTTCGCAACGACTGAGGCTTCTCAACGACTGAGCCGCCGGGGCGAAGACCCCGGCGGCTCGGTCACATCGTCGGACGGCTCAGCGGGCGGTGAAGCCGACCGAGCGCTGGCTGGCCTCCGCGATCTCCACGTAGGCGACCTTCGTCACCGGGACAATGACCTTGCGGCCCTTCTCGTCGGTGAGGGTGAGGACACCGTCGCCGTTGATCGCCTCGGTCACGACCTTTTCGACCTCGTCCGGCGTCTGTCCGCTCTCCAGCACGAGCTCGCGCGGCGCGTACTGGACGCCGATCTTGACCTCCACGGGTCCTCCTCATGGGACGAAGATGTTCCGTTTCGAAGGCTAGCCGATCCGGACCGCCAATCGGCAGCTCAACCGCCGTGCTCGCGGAGAGCTGAATTCACCGGGCCGGATCGGGCGCGGAATCACCCTGGAGCGGGAAGCTCGCGATGCCGCGCCAGAGCAGGGTGGTCAACAGTGACTCCGCCTCCTGCTTGGGGATCTGGCGGCCGTTGGCCAGCCAGAACTGCGCGGCGGTCTCCGCGGCCCCGACCAGGCCGGAGGCGAGCAGCTCGGCGTGCGCTCGGTTGACACCGGTGTCCGAGATGATGGTGTCGGTCAGCGCCGCGATGCAGCCCTTCTCGACGCGGTCCACGCGCTCCCGCACGGCCGGCTCGTTGCGCAGGTCGGACGCGAAGACCAGGCGGAACGCCTCGCTCTCGTGGTCGACGAAGTCGAAGTACGCGGTGACGGCGCCCTGCACGCGCTCCTTGTTGTCCGGCGTGGCGCGCATCGCCGCCTGCACCTTCGCGACGATCGCCTCACAGTGCGTGTCCAGCAGCGCCAGGTAGAGCTCGAGCTTGCCCGGGAAGTGCTGGTAGAGGACCGGCTTGGAGACGCCGGCACGCTCGGCGATGTCGTCCATCGCGGCCGCGTGGTAACCCTGGGCGACGAAGACCTGCTGCGCGGCGGCGAGCAACTGCTTGCGGCGCGCGGAGCGCGGCAGACGCGTCGGCCGTCCCGCCGTTTGGGCGCCCCCCGACGCTGCGGTCATGGATCTACCTCCTCGCTGCGGGCGGACTGTGCGCCGCTCGCGCCATGGGATCGAGTATCCGGCGCGACGTGGTTTCCACCACCGTCCCCCGCCTGGTCGCCGAATTAGCCCGACGTAGCAACTTATCGCTGCTGTCAGCACACGGTAGCCTCAGCGGGGGCGACGGAGGAGCGCACGGTGGACGAATCGAGGGAAGCGGACGACGCCACGCCGGGTGAAAACCATAACGGTGCGGCTCCGCGTGACGACCGCGCCCGGCCGAACGGCTGGGCGCCGGTCGATTCCGCATGGTCGAACGCGGGCCCCTCGCACGAGCCGGAGCCGATGCCCCCGGCGTGGCGCCGGACGAAAGATCGGGACGCCGCCTCATGGATCGACCCGCAGGCCCGATATGCGGACCTGATGGCGCAGCTGTCTCCGTCTCCACCGGCCGCCACCGGCCGGACCCAGCGTCGGCCGGTCAACGGCCATGATCACAAGGAGCACCCGGTAGAGCCGCAACCTCCGCTGCCAGCCGCTCAGGTGCCGGCCAGCGCGCCCCCGTACCCGTATGAAGGTGATCTGGAGGACGCAGGTCTCCTCCCGCGCCCCGGATACCCGGGCGAGCAGACCGAGTCCGAGATCACACCGCGTGACTCGTGGCACCCGCCGGGTGCGCCCGCGTGGGGTCACGGCGACCCGGACGCGCCGTCCGGCCGGTTCACCGGCCCTCGCCCGGTCAGCGGGCCGCGGCCGGTCGAGCCGCTGCGCCCGGCCGGTCCGGCGCGCGCCGACGAGCCGCGCTTCGGCCGGCGTGGCGACAGCCCGACCGGAGGCCTGCGCGCGATCGACGGCGGCCTCTCCCGCGAGGGCCGGGAGCAGTCCCGGGCCGACATGACGGACACCGAGGTGAACGGGCCGCGCCTGATCGACTCACCGGAGGGCCTGCCGACCCGCCAGACGCGAGACCGCGTCGGCGAGGCCGGTGGCCGTCTGCTGGAGGGCATGCGCCGCCGCTCACCGGAGTTCGGCCGCGGGTTCGGCCGGGACCGTGCCGAGTCACCGGCCGGCGAGCCCGTCACACCGGAGGAGCCGCCGCCGGGCCTGCCGGCCTACGAGCCGCGCCGGTCCAGCGAGGCCCGTGCGCCGGAGGCGGACGGAGAGCTGCCGCCGCGCCGCTCGGCCCGCCCGGCCGAGGAGGGCGTGGAGACCGCGCCGCGCGCGGCCGGTCGCCGTGAGTTCCGTCCGCTCGACCTGGACGGCCGGCGCGGTGACCTGCCCGAGGAAGGCCGCCGGCGTGCGTTCCCGGATCCGGCGGACGAGCCGGCATTCCGCCAGTCCGGTTACTCCGGCGGCTTCCCGGCGTACCCGCCGCCCCCGGGCCTGCTGCCGCCGGGCCGCGACGAGTTCGACGACTTCGGCCGGGCGCCGGAGGTGCTGCCCAAGCGGGTGCCGTCCGACGACGTGCCGCTGATACCCGCGGCCCCGATCGCGGGGCCACCGGCCGCCGACACGCCTGATCTCGCCCGGATCCGCGAGGGCCTGCGCCGGGAGGACCCGGCGCCGGAGCGGGACCGTCCGGACGGGTTCGACGTGGACGCGATCCAGCAAGCGGTGCGCGAGGTCGCCGGCGTGCGGCACGCGACCGTGCACATCACCGAGAGCGGCGCGCACAAGCTGCGCCTGGACCTGACGGACGGCGCCGACCCGGCCGAGGTCTCCCGGATGGTCGCGCGGCTGCTGCAGGAGCGCATGGGCCTGGCCGCGTCCTCGCAGGAGGGCCTGCCGATCGGTGCGGAGGCGCCGGTGCCGGCGTCGGTCACGCCGATCCGCCCGTCCGTCGAGTCGCCGGCCGAGTCATCGGCCCGGCCACAGACCCGCAGCGGCGTGAGCTACCTGCCGCGCCCGGCCACCGCGCCGAAGCCGGAGCCGTCCGCGGCGTCCGCGCACGTGCCGATCCAGCCGGGCGTCCGGCCGGTGCCGAGCCAGCCCGCGCCCGCGGTCCAGGCGCAGCCGGTCCCGGTGGACGAGCCGGCCCGGCGCCGCCGGGTGGCACCGCCCGCCGAGAGCCTGCCGGTCGAGCCGGCCGCCGCCGTCACGGACGAGACCGGCGAGCAGATCGCGGCCGGTTACCTGCCCGGCCAGCCGACCGCGGCCGTGGTGGGACCGCCCGCGCTCGACCCGGGCGGCCGTCCCGGCCCGCGCGTGCTGATCGAGCACGTGCAGACCCGCACGTTCGGCCTGGACGTCACCGTGGAGGTGGAGCTGGCCGTCGGCGAGCAGGTGGCCACCGGTGTCGCGACCGGGCCGGCCGTCGACGGTTACGTGCTGCGGCTCTGCGCGGTCGCGGCCGCCTCCGCCGTGGACGAGCTGCTGCGCTCCGACGAGAAGGGCGAGGAGCCGGGCCGCTGTTACGTCGAGCACGCCGCCGTGGTTCCGTTCGGCACCACCGAGGTCGCGCTGGTCGTGCTGCTGCTGGCCTGCGACGGCTGGGTGGAACAGCTCAGCGGCTCCGCCGTGGTCAGCGGCGACCGGCGGCAGGCCGTGGTGCGCGCCACGCTCGCGGCCGTCAACCGGCGACTGGAAGGTCTGCTGCCTTCCTGACCGTCTGCCCGCACGCCGAGCAGGTCTGCGGGCAGACTTGATCCTATGAAGTGTGCGTTACTCGCGGATGAATCCGCGCTGTCCCGATCGGAACCTCCACCGCCCTGGCCCGCCCGGCAGATCTCACTGGGCGGGCGATCCATGCAGGTCAGAGAAACTCTCGGGACCTCCGTCGACGCCGAGCCCGCGCTCTACGTGCACGGCCTCGGCGGCTCCGCCCAAAACTGGACCGACCTGGCCGGCCTGCTCTCCGCACGCCTGGACGGGCTCGCGCTCGACCTGCCCGGCTTCGGCTACAGCGACCCGGTCCCGCGCTACACGATCGCCGCGTTCGCGGACCTGCTGATCCGGCTGATCGAGGAGACCGGCCGCGGCCCGGTGCACCTGGTCGGCAACTCGCTCGGCGGGGTCATCTCGGTGCGCGCCGCCGCTGTCCGGCCCGACCTGATCCGTACGCTCACGCTGATCACGCCCGCGATGCCGTTCCTGGACCCGCGCCGCACGCTGCAGGCGCCGGTGGTGCCGTTCCTGGCGCTGCCCGGGGCGGACCGGCTGGCCGCGCGCCGCTTCGCTCAGCTCCGGCCGACGCTGACGCGGTCGGTGCTCACCGCCTGCTACGCGGATCCGGCCCGGATGTCCGAGCAGCGGTGGCGCGAGGCGCTGGAGGAGTCGGAGATGCGCTTCACGGAGCACTACGCCAGCGCGTACGTGGGCACGATGCGCGGGCTGGTCGGCAGTTTCCTCCGGGCGTACCTGCCGGGTGCGAACTCGCTCTGGCGGCTGGCGTCCGCGGTTACCGCGCCCACGCTGGTGATCGGCGGCGACCGGGACCGGCTGGTGGACACGCGGGTCCCGGCGCAGGTCGCGCGGGTGATCCCGGACAGCCGGCTGATGGTGCTGGAGGGTGTCGGGCACGTGCCGATGATGGAGATGCCGGAGACCGTCGCGCGGGCGATTCTGGGCCTGGTGGACGAGGCGAAAGCGCCTTCTCGGGCGGGTTAAGCCATTTTCGGCCGTTCTTGGTGGCAGTCTTGAACAGCCATGACTACTCGGGGTGATCGATCGGCTGCCAACCGTACCGTCGAGGAACGTGCGGCCGCGGCGGCGATCCGGCGTGTCCGCCTCGACCCGGAGGAGCGCCGGCGACAGCGGCGGGACAACTTCGGGCTGCCCTCCGCGCCGATGTCCCGGTCGCTGGCCGTGACACGCGCGGAGGGCCGGTCGGGGCGGCTGCGCCGGGACGCCGGCTCGGTCCGTGTCCCCGGACCGTCGCGGGCCCCGATGCCCGGTGGGCCGGCCGAGCCGGTCCACCGGATGCGGCGCAGACGGCGGCGGACCGGCGTGGCCGCGCTGTTGCTGGCCGCGGCCGCGCTGGTAGGAGTTGATCTCGTCCGGGGCCCGGACTACCGCCCGGTCAGCGCGCCCGCCGGCGAGGTCACGCCGGTCGCTTCGGAGGAGCCGCCGGCCCGCTGGGCCGACCGGCCACGCCGCACCCCAGCGGCGCCCTCGCCCACCCCGTCCGTCAAGACGCCGGTGATCCCGAAGGCGACGCCGCGACCCGCCTCTGCGCCGCCGCCCGGTGGGGAGACGGTGATGCCGGAGAAGGCCAGCACGTTCGCGCAGCAGGGCACCGGGGCGTTCACCCACGCCGCCGGCACCGGCCCGGTGCTCGGCCGGGCAGGGATGCTGCGACGCTTCCGGGTGGTGGCCGAGGGCGGCGCCGGCGTCACGGCGGACGCGTACGCCGCCGAGGTGGACCGGATCCTCGGCGATCAGCGCAGCTGGATCGCGGCCGGGCGGTTCCGCCTGCAGCGGGTGGCGCAGGGGCAGAACGCGGAGTTCGTCATCTACCTCGCGACGCCGAAGACCAGCGAGAAGATGTGCGCGGCCGGTGGGCTGGCCACGTCCGGATACGTGTCCTGCCGGCTGACCGGCCAGGTCATCATCAATGCGGCGCGCTGGCACACCGCGATCCCGGACTACGGCGCGCCGCTCGCCGACTATCGGGCGTACGCGATCAACCACGAGGTGGGCCACCAGTTCGGGCACGGACACGAGGCCTGCCCCGGTCCGGGCTCGCCGGCACCGGTGATGCAGCAGCAGACGTACGGCCTGCGCGGTTGCCTCGCCAACGCCTGGCCCTACCTGGCCGGCCGCCGCTACGAGGGCAAGGCCGTGAACTGAACCTGAACTATTCCCCTGTCCCGCAGTGCGGGCGCGTGTCCCTTCTCATGGCGTCGTCGGTTACGCCCGAGCGACAATGGCGTCCGTAGACCCAATCGATCCGGGGAGTCATATCGTGGCCCTACCCCCGCTCGTCGAGCCAGCCGCCGAGCTGACCGTCGACGAGATCCGTCGCTATTCCCGCCACCTGATCATCCCGGACGTCGGGGTCGAGGGGCAGAAACGGCTCAAGAACGCCAAGGTGCTGTGTGTCGGCGCCGGTGGCCTGGGCTCGCCCGCGCTGATGTACCTTGCCGCGGCCGGCGTCGGCACGCTCGGCATCGTCGACTTCGACACGGTGGACGAGTCCAATCTGCAGCGTCAGATCATCCACGGGCAGTCCGACATCGGTAAGCCGAAGGCGGAGTCCGCGGCCGCGTCCGTGCGCGAGATCAACCCGTACGTGAACGTGCAGGTCCACAACACGTCGCTCGACAACGACAACGTGTTCGAGATCTTCGGGCAGTACGACCTGATCGTCGACGGCACCGACAACTTCGCCACGCGCTACCTGGTCAACGACGCGTGCGTGCTGCTCGGCAAGCCGTATGTCTGGGGTTCGATCTACCGCTTCGACGGCCAGGTCAGCGTGTTCTGGGATCAGTACGGGCCGAACTACCGCGACCTCTACCCGGAGCCGCCGCCGCCCGGCATGGTCCCGTCCTGCGCCGAGGGCGGCGTGCTCGGCGTGCTCTGCGCGTCGATCGGCGCGGTCCAGGTCACCGAGGCGATCAAGCTGATCACCGGCATCGGCGACCCGCTGCTCGGCCGGCTGATGGTCTACGACGCACTGGAGATGTCGTACCGCACCATCAAGATCCGCAAGGACCCGAACGCGGAGCCGATCACCGGTCTCATCGACTACGACGACTTCTGCGGCGCGGTCTCCACCGAGGCGCAGGAGGCCACGCTCGGCTCCACGATCACCGTGCACGAGCTGAAGGAGTGGCAGGACGCGGGCAAGGACTTCCTGCTGGTCGACGTGCGCGAGCCCGCGGAGTACGAGATCGTCCGCATCCCCGGCTCCACGCTCATCCCCAAGGGCGACATCCTGAACGGCGAGGCACTGGCCACACTGCCGCAGGACAAGCAGATCGTGCTGCACTGCAAGTCCGGCGTGCGGTCGGCCGAGGCGCTCGCCGCGCTCAAGGCGGCCGGCTTCAAGGACGCGGTCCACGTCCAGGGCGGCGTGGTCTCCTGGGTCAAGAACATCGACCCGTCACTGCCGGAATACTGAGCCTTCACGTGAGATGCCCGCTTCCTACGGGGGGCGGGCATTTTGCATTGCCTTAGAACGAGATCCCCCTCACGGATAGTTGACCTTGGCTGACTCGCCGAGAGTAAAACCCGGTTTCCGGGGGTAGCCTGGCTCGGTGGTCGACATGGATGCCGCGATAGGCTTCGTGGTTGCCCGAGGCGATCAGGTGGATCGAGCCCGGCTCTCCTACCTGCGCAACGGTGCAGCCGCACCCGATGACGCGATCGCTCGCACCGAGATGGGCCAGGCCCCGGACGGTGGCTGGCCCGCCCAGTGGGGCGGCGAGGTCGCGTCCATCGACGCGACCTGCTTCCGGCTCACCGAACTCGACGACCTCGGCGCGCTCGGCCGCCCCGCGGGCCGCAAGGCGCTCGACTGGCTGGCCGGTCGCCAGCGCCCGGACGGCACCTGGGAGGAGGACGCCTCCTACGCGCGCACCGCCCCGCCGTGGGCCCGCCCCGGCGACCCCGAGGCCCGGCTGCACCTGACCGCGCTGGCCGCGTACTGGCTGATCATCGGCGGCGGCCAGGCCTCCGCCGAGAGCGGCCACTTCGACCCGCGCCTCGGCGGCTCCTACGCCGGCGTCGCCCGCTCGGCCGCCCAGGCGATCGCCGGCTCGCTGCGCCCCGACGGCAGCTGGCCGTCCTTCCTGATCACCGGCGCGCTCGGCGCCGCCGTCCTCTACCGCCAGGACATGTTCTACGAGTCCGCCCGCATGCAACTGATCCTCGCCGACCGCCTGCCGAAGCTCAGCCCCGGCGACACCGCCTACCTCGCCGCCACGCTCCGCCGCGCCGGCGTCCCCGACGACGACCACCTGCCGCAGGTCGCCCGCCAGCGCCTCGGCGAGACCCAGCGCACCGACGGCGGCTGGCCCAGCGACGACGGCGACGCCTTCGACCTCCACACCACCCTGCTCGCCATCCGCGCCACCCGCTGAGCCCCACGCGTTCCGGCCGCAGCGGACCTGTCCCGCTTTCCGGCATGGCCCGCAAGCGCTGCGCTGTCCCGGGCCGGGCCCTGGCCGCCACGGACCGCTCTCGCATATCGCTCATGACAAGAGCCAATCCGCAGAGGCACATTTCCCGCTTCCGGCGTGGTGCCGCCCGCATGCTCCCGCGGGCAAACGCTCGCGGCGGCCTCCGCCGCCGCTCCGGACGCCGCATCGGAGCCGGTGACGTCGTCGGTCCCGCGAACCCACGCGAGCACCACGACCGCTCCTCCCACGGCGCGACCTCCGGTCCGCGGCCCGCGGCCTCAACCCCGCATCCGCATGATCACATTTGTCCCGCACCCGGCCACGGCACTCATCCCGCCCGCCTTTGCTCTGCTTACCAGAGCAAATCGGGCACTCGCCGTGTCTGCCGGCGCGGGCGGCCATCTCGGCGTGGGCCAGGCATGAATCCCCGGAAGCGGGCACGTGGCGGGGCGCCGCATACCGGATATCTCCCTGTATTTCTACCGTGTCACTGACGGTAGTGGTCACTAGTGATACACCAGGCACGGAATGCGCGACCCATAACGTGCCTGGTGTATCACTCGTCAGTGGATCATGCGGACGGGACCTCACCTCGTGCCGTGAGTCGGTGAAGGAAAGCCCCTTTTCGGGCGCGGTGCTGCCCGTAGGTGGCCGACGTGGCGCGTAACCCTATGCGGCGGTCATCGCGGTGACGCTGGGTGAGGAACGGCTCGGGGTGGGCGTCTCCATCGGCTCCCGATCTCTTCGTGCCGCGGAACGCCCCGGCATCGGCGTAGCCGGCCCCGAGGTCCCCGGCTGTCTTGCTCTGCTTACCTGGACAAACGGGTCGTTGCGGACGGCTGTCGCCGACGGTGGTCGTGCCCGATTGATCCCGGTAAGCAGAGCAAAGCCGCGCTCGTGGCAGGAGTCCGCCCGGTAAGCCCGGCTAGCGCTCCCGAATCCGATTCATCCCTATAAAGCTACAGTGGATGTCCGATTCGTCATGGTAAGCAGAGCAAGGCAGGGGCGGTCGGCAACCGATTTGGCCGGGTAAGCAGAGCAAGGGTGGGTCAGAGGAGGGCTGCGATGCCGCCGCGGCGGGGGTCGGCGGCGGCGCCGGAGCGGCCGATGGCGGAGGTGCCGCCGAAGTAGTGGCTGAGGTGGTCCCAGCGGTTGACCGGGAGGCCGGCGGCCTCCATCGCGGCCAGCTCGTCCTCGGGGACGCCGGCCTCGGCGTGTACCTCGTCGCCGACCACGTGGAAGCGCGGGCGCGCGATCGCGGCGGGCATGTCCAGGCCGTCGATGAGCGTGGCGATCAGCGTGTGGATCAGCGCGGTACGGATGCGCGAGGCGCCGGCCGAGCCGCCGGCCAGCACCAGGCCGCCGGCGTCGTCCAGGACCACCAGCGGGCACATCATCGAGGACATCCGGGAACCGGGCGCCAGGCCGGCGGTGACCAGTTCGGCCTCGCCGAGCATGGAGTTGAGGTGCACGCCGAGCCCGGGGAGCCAGACGCCGGCGCCGAGGCCGAGCGTGGTGGTGATCACGCAGGCGTTGCCGTGCGCGTCGACGGCGGCGACGTTCGTGGTGTCGCCGAGCCGCTGGGGGCCGGGGTCGGCGAGCGCGCGGGCGACGGCCACGGCGCGGTCCGGGCGGGGGAGCGTGGCGAGGCCGGCGGGGAGCGTGCCGATCGTGGCGACCAGCCGGTTCAGGTCGTGGCGGGCCAGGACGCGCTGCCCGGCCAGCGGCGCCTGGTGCACCGGCAGTTCCCGCACGCGGTAGGCGGCGAGGTCGGCCGGGCCGAGCGCGCCGCCGGTGGCGCGGACCGCGTCGACCATCAGTTTGGCGAAGCGCCCGGTGTAGAAGACGGACGGGCCCTCGTCGGCGAGCTCGGTCATCGCCGCCTCCAGGCCGGGGTGGAAGAGGCGTTCGCCGGCGTTCAGGTAGCGGCCCTCCGGGCGGTAGACGACCTCGCCGGCGCCGTAGGACAGTGCGGGCCCGCACCCGATCAGCGTGTGTGCGTGCTCGGCCGGCAGCGGCACGCCGGTTCGCGCGAGCAGCGTCGCGGGTTCGACCACGCGGGACCAGGGGAGCGTGCCCCAGCGGCGGTGGACCTCGCCGGTGCCGGCCGGGACGCCGGGGACGGCGACGCTGGCGCCGCCGATCGAGTAGGTGACCGGGACCGCGCCGAACGCGACCTCGGTCGGCATCATCTCGCCGGCCGTGACGTCGCCGTCCAGGCCGGGCACGGCGCAGAAGAAGTCGAGGCAGGTCACGTCGCGGGTGGCGGCGTCGTACCAGATCGCGAACCCGCCGCCGCCCAGTCCGGTGAAGATGCTCTCCGTCGCGGCGCTGGCCAGGACGGCCGCGACCGCCGCGTCGGCCGCGGTGCCGCCGGCCGCGAGCGCGCGCAGGCCGGCCTCGGCGGTGGCCGGGTGGCCGGCGGCGACGGCGGGCGGTACGGGCTTTCGGGCGCTTTGCGTAGTCGTCACCGGCGGCAGCGTAAACGGCTCTGTGCGTGATCGGGTGCCGATGGCTAACATCCGCGCCTAATGAGCGAGCTTGCGAGCGAACCTGCTGGCTCAGGGCCGGAGGAGACCGCATGAGCGCGCGAACGGATGATCTCCTGCCCCGTCGGGTGCACGTGGGCTACGCGCTGGGGTCGCTGACCACCGGCGCGTTCGGGACCGTGCCCGGCCTGCTGCTCCTGCCCTACCTGACCGACACGCTGGGCGTGGCCGCCGGGCTGGCCGGTCTGCTGGTGCTGCTCCCCAAGGCATGGGATGTACTGATAAATCCCCTGGCCGGGCGAATATCCGACAGGACGCGGACGCGGTGGGGCGCGCGCCGGCCGTACCTGCTGGTGGCGGGTTTGGGGGTGGCTCTGCTCTTCGCCTCGATCTTCGCGGCGCCGTTCGGGATCGGGAACGGCGCCTACGTGGCCGTCGCGTTCCTGGCGACCGCGACCGCCTACGCGTTCTTCCAGGTCCCCTACGTCGCGATGCCTGCCGAACTGACCGCGGACAGCACCGAACGGACCCGGCTGATGACCTGGCGGGTCGCGGTGCTGGCGCTGGCCATCCTGATCTCCGGCGCGCTCGCACCGCTGGTGGTGACCGCGGGCGGCGACGGCATCCCCGGCCACCGCTGGATGGGCATCTTCGTCGGCGCGCTGATCGCGGCCGGTGCGGTCGGCGCGTTCCTCGGTACGAGAGGCGCACCAACCGGCCGGGTGGAGGAGAGCGAGCCGAGCCTGCGCGCGCAGCTGAGCGTCGCCACCGCGAACCGTCCGTTCCGCACGCTGCTGATCGTTTTCGTGGTGCAGGCCGCGGGCATCGCCACCGTGCTGGCCGGCGTGAACTACTTCGCGGAGCAGGTGCTGGAACGCCCGGACGACGGCCCGACGCTGCTGTTCGCCGCGTTCGTCGGCCCGGCGCTGCTGGTGATGCCGCTCTGGCGGCGGGTGGGGGCGTGGACCGGCAAGACGCGCGCGTTCACGATCGCGTCGCTGCTCTTCGCGGCTGGCGCGCTGGCGCTGGTCGCGGCGCCGGTGCTGCCGCCGGTCGCGGTCTACCTGATCGTGGCCGTGATCGGCGCCGGTTACGCGGGCGAGCAGGTCTTCGCGATGGCGCTGCTCCCGGACCGCATCGCGGAGGCCGAGGCGCACACCGGAAAGCGGCAGGCGGGCGTGTTCACCGGACTGTGGACCGCCGGCGAGACGTTCGGCCTGGCGCTCGGCCCGGGCGTGTTCGCGCTGGTCCTGGCGCTGTTCGGCTACGTCTCGTCGGACACCGGGCAGGCCGCGGCGCAGAGCGACACCGCGAAGCTGGGCGTGCTGCTCGGCTTCACCGTGCTGCCCGCGCTGCTGGTGGCCGCGCCGCTGCTGCTCATCCGGGCGGGTTCCACGCATAGAAGGACAGCGGCACGCGCTCGCCCGTGAAGATCAGCCCTTCGGCCGCCAGCAGTGCACGGGCGCGCTGCTCGTGGCCGGGTGGGAGGCGGCCGGCGCTGTTGACCACGCGGTACCACGGGACCGCGCCGCCGTGCCGCGACATGATCGTGCCGACCAGCCGGGCGGAGGCGCGGCCGGACCGGTCGTAGAGCGCGTCCGCGATCGCGCCGTACGACATGACCCGGCCCGGCGGAATGCTCTCGACCAGCGTGAGCACGGCCTCGACGTACTCCTCCGGTGTCATGTCGCACCACGATATGGGATCTGCGAAAGGCGGAGCGGGCGAGGGCGCGCAGAATGGGCGGGTGCGCGAAGCGGTGACCGGAGCGAAGCGGATCGTGGTCAAGGTGGGGTCGTCCTCGCTCACCACGGCCGCGGGCGGGATCGACGGGGAGCGGGTGTCGTCGCTGGTCGACGCGCTGGCGAAGCTGATCGACGACGGGCGGGAGGTGGTGCTCGTCTCGTCCGGCGCGATCGCGGCCGGGCTCGCCCCGCTCGGCCTGCGCCGCCGGCCGCGTGACCTGGCCACCCAGCAGGCGGCCGCGAGCGTGGGCCAGGGCCTGCTGATCGGGCACTACGCGGGGAGCTTCGCCCGGTTCGGCCGCACGGTCGGGCAGGTGCTGCTGACCGCGGACGACGTGACCCGGCGTGCGCACTACCGCAACGCGTACCGCACGCTCCGGAAGCTTTTGGATCTCAAAGCCGTGCCGATCGTGAACGAGAACGACACGGTCGCCACCGACGAGATCCGCTTCGGCGACAACGACCGGCTGGCCGCGCTGGTCGCCGCGCTGGTCGAGGCGGACCTGCTGGTGCTGCTGTCGGACGTGGACGCGCTCTACACCGGCGACCCGGCCAAGCCGGAGTCGCGCCGGATCGACGAGGTGCGCGGCGACGACGACCTGGCCGGCGTCACGATCGGAAAAACCGGAAAAGCCGGCGTGGGTACGGGTGGGATGGTCACCAAGGTGGAGGCCGCCCGGATCGCGACCGGCGCCGGCATCCCGGTGGTCCTCACGGCCGCACCCCTGGCCGGCGCCGCACTGGCCGGCGAGCCGATCGGCACGTTCTTCCACCGCGAGCCCCGCAAGCCCCCCGCGGCCCGGCTGTTCTGGCTGGCGCATGCGACCACGCCGCGCGGCAGGCTGCACCTGGACCCGGGCGCGGTGGCCGCGATCGTGGTGCGCCGCAAGTCGCTGCTCCCGGCCGGGATCACGGCCGTTGACGGCTCGTTCACGGCCGGCGAGCCGGTCGACCTGATCGACGCCGGCTCCGGGGTCCCGGTGGCCCGCGGCCTGGTCAACTACGACGCGGTGGAGCTGCCGGTGCTGCTCGGCCGGTCCACGAAGGATCTCGACCCCGATTATCGACGCGAAGTCGTCCACCGCGACGACCTGGTTCTGCTGTAGAGAGGCTGATATGTCGAGCGTGATCGAGCAGGCCGGCCGGGCGCGCACCGCCGCCGCCGCGCTGGCCACCGCGTCCCGGACGGTCAAGGACGCGGCCCTGGTCGCGATGGCGGACGCGCTGGTGGCGCGCGCCGCTGAGATCGTCGAGGCGAACGCGAAGGACGTCGAGTCGGGCCGCGCGGCCGGCCTCTCCGACGCGATCATCGACCGGCTGTCGCTGGACCCGAAGCGGGTCGCGGCGATGGCGGACGGACTGCGGCACATGGCCGGCCTGCCCGACCCGGTCGGCGAGGTGGTCCGCGGTTCCACGCTGCCGAACGGGCTGGAGCTGCGCCAGATCCGAGTGCCGTTCGGTGTGGTCGGCATCATCTACGAGGGCCGGCCGAACGTGACCGCGGACGCGGCCGGCATCTGCCTGAAGTCCGGCAACGCGGCGCTGCTGCGCGGCTCCGGCTCGGCCGCGCACTCGAACGCCGCGATCGTGGCCGTGCTGCGCGACGCGGTCGAGGCGCAGGGGCTGCCGGCCGACGCGGTGCAGTCGCTCGACTCCAGCACCCGCGACTCGGTCAAGGAGCTGATGCGGGCGCGCGGCCTGGTCGACGTGCTGATCCCGCGCGGCGGCGCCTCGCTGATCAGAACGGTGGTGGAGGAGTCGACCGTCCCGGTGATCGAGACCGGCGTCGGCAACTGCCACGTGTACGTGGACGCGCACGCCGACCTGGCCAAGGCGCTCGCGATCACGCTCAACTCGAAGACGCAGCGGCTCTCCACCTGCAACACGGCCGAGTCGCTGCTCGTGCACGCGGCGGTGGCCGACACGTTCCTGCCGTCCGCGCTGGCCGCGTTCGCGGAGGCCGGCGTGACCGTGCACGGCGACCCCCGGGTGCAGACCTACGACGAGCGCGTCGTGCCCGCGACCGAGCAGGACTACGCCACGGAGTACCTGTCCGCGGACATCGCGGTGGCCGTGGTGGAGTCGCTGGACGCGGCGATCGCGCACATCGGGCGCTACTCCACCGGGCACACCGAGGCGATCGTGACCGACTCGGTGGTGGCGTCGCGCGAGTTCGTGGCGCGGGTCGACGCGGCCGCGATCATGGTCAACGCGTCGACCCGGTTCACCGACGGCGGCGAGTTCGGCTTCGGCGCGGAGATCGGCATCTCCACCCAGAAGCTGCACGCGCGCGGTCCGATGGGCCTGCCGGAGCTGACGTCCACGAAGTATGTGGTGACCGGAGACGCACACCTGCGAGGCTGATCTCGTGTCGCTTGATGCGTTGCCGGAGGACGGGGTCCCGGCCGAGACGATCCTGGCCGAGCTGGGTGCGTTGCGCGCGCGTGACCTGCCCACCCACGGCGGCCGGCTGTTCGCGTACGTCTACGACCCCGCGGTCGAGGGCCTGGACGAGCTGACCGCGAGTGCGCACGCGCTCGCGGCACACGTCAACGGGCTCGACCCGACCGCGTTCCCGTCGCTGCTGGCCGCGGAGAACGCGCTGGTCGGCGCGGCCGCGCGGCTGCTCGGCGGTGGCCCGGCCACGGCCGGCACGGTCACCGGCGGCGGCACCGAGTCGCTGATCCTGGCCGTGCAGGCGGCACGGGACGCCCGACCGGAGATCGCGCACCCGCGGCTGGTGGTCCCGGAGACCGCGCACGCCGCGTTCCTGAAGGCCGCGCACCTGCTGCGGGTGACGGTGGACCGGGTGCCGGTCGACCCGGTCACGCTGCGCGCCGACCCGATCGCCATGGAAGAGGCGATCAATCCGGACACGGTGCTGGTGGCGTGCTCGGCCCCGTCCTACGCGCACGGGGTGATCGACCCGGTCGCGCAGGTGGCGGCGCTCGCCGAGGCGGCCGGCGTCCGGTGCCACGTGGACGCGTGCTTCGGCGGCTGGATCCTGCCCTACCTGCGCCGGCTCGGCCTGCCCGTCCCGCCGTTCGACCTCTCCGTCGACGGCGTCACGTCGATCTCGGTGGACCTGCACAAGTACGCGTACGCGCCGAAGGGCGTCTCCGTACTGCTGCACGCGAACGCTGCCCTGCGCCGCCCGCAGTACTTCGCGTCCGCGGACTGGCCCGGCTACACGATGCTGAACGCCGGCCTGGCCTCCACCAGGTCCGGCGGCCCGATCGCGGCCGCCTACGCCACGGTGCGGCACCTCGGCGAGTCCGGTTACCGCCGGCTGGCCGCGCGCACGCTGGGCGCGGTCCGCACGCTGGCCGACGCGGTCCGGGCGACCGAGGGCCTGCGGCTGCTGGCCGAACCGGAGACCACCGTGGTCTGCCTGACCTCGGACGATCCCGGCCTGGACGTGTTCGTGCTGGCGGACGAGCTGACCGCGGGTGGCTGGCACACCCAGCCGCAGATGGCGTACGGCGACGTCCCGCCGACGCTGCACCTCACCGTCACCGCGGCCGTGGCACCGGCCGCCGGTGAGTTCGCGTCCGCGCTGGCCGAGGCGGCCGCGGCGGCCCGCGCGCACGGCCCGGTGGTGCTGCCGGACGAGCTGGCCGCGCTGGCCGGCGCGCTGACGCCGGAGACGCTCACGCCGGAGCTGGTCGCGGGCCTGGCCGAGTCGCTCGGCGTGACCGGCGGGGGAGCGCCCGGCGCCACCGTGAACGCTCTGCTGAACGCGGCGCCACCGCGACTCCGGGAACAGTTTCTGATCGAATTCCTGAGTCTGCTGCAGCGCCCCGCCGTACCCTCAGGGAATTGATCTTGTATTTGTGAGGTGTATTGCGTCCTCGCCCGGGAACCCCGCCTCTGGGCTGCGGCTTTCGGAGTCGCTCGGACGGGAATGCGCATCACAGAAAATTGCGGCGATGAGGGCTGGCGCACCAAGGGCGGTTTGTGGTTAGGCTAGCCTTAGCTCCATTCTCAGATTCGGGAGGCCTGGCATGCCTGAGCCCCGGCGCACGCCGCAGGCGCGGACCGCGATCGTGACCCGCACCGAGCGGATCACGCCGCACATGATCCGCGTCTGGCTCACCGGCGACGAGCTGACCGGATTCGGTGCCGGTGAGTTCTCCGACCACTACGTGAAGCTGTGCTTCCCGCAGGACGGCGTCGACTACCCGGACCCGCTCGACATGGCCGCGATCCGCCGCGACATGCCCCGCGCGCTCTGGCCCCGGGTGCGGACCTACACGGTGCGCTCCTGGAACCCGGCCACGCTGGAGCTGGCGATCGACTTCGTGCACCACGGCGACGAGGGCATCGCCGGACCGTGGGCCGACCGCGCCAAGCCCGGCGACACGCTGACCATGCAGGGCCCCGGCGGTGGCTACCTGCCCGATCCGGCCGCCGGCTGGCATCTGATGATCGGCGACGAGAGCGCGCTGCCGGCCATCGGCGCGTCGCTGGAGCGGCTCCCGCTCGGAGCCCAGGCCCGCGTGTTCATCGAGGTCAGTGGTCCCGAAGAGGAGCAGAAGCTGGCCACCGACGGGCTCGCCGAGATCGTCTGGATCCACCGCGGCGACGCCCCGGTCGGCGGGAGGCTGATCGGGACCGTGCGCGCGGCCGTTCCGGCGTTCCCGGCCGGCGAGCTGCAGGCGTTCGTGCACGGCGAGGCGAACTTCGTGAAGGAGTTCCGCCGGCTTCTCAAGCTTGAGCTGGGCGTACCCATGAGCAGGCTCTCCATCTCGGGTTACTGGCGCCGCGGCGCCGACGAGGACGGCTGGCAGTCGTCCAAGGCGGAGTGGAACCGGCGGGTCGAGGAGGAGGAAGCCGCGCTCGTCGCCCGATAACGGAGTTACAGTGCCTGTGTGACCGGTTTCCCGCAGGTCCTCGGCGAGCCCATCAAGTTCGTGCTGAACTGGGGGCGGCGCTACTCACTCTGGGTGTTCAACTTTGGCCTGGCCTGCTGCGCGATCGAGTTCATCGCGGCCAGCATGGGCCGGCACGACTTCATGCGGCTCGGCGTCATCCCGTTCGCGCACAGCCCCCGGCAGGCCGACCTGATGGTCGTCTCCGGCACCGTGACGGACAAGATGGCGCCGGCCATCAAGCGCCTCTACGACCAGATGCCCGAGCCGAAGTACGTCATCTCGTTCGGCTCCTGCGCCAACTGCGGCGGCCCGTACTGGGACTCGTATTCGGTCACCAAGGGCGTCGACCAGCTGATCCCGGTCGACGTCTACGTCCCGGGCTGCCCACCACGCCCCGAGGCGCTCCTGCACGGCATCCTCCGCCTCCAGGAGAAGATCGCCGCCGAGGACTCCGGCATCGGCGGCGTCTCCCGCCCCGACCCTCGCGCCCTCACCGCCCCGATCGTGCCACCGCCCGCCTGATAAACGGGCATTACAGCTTGTAGTTGGCGCAGCGGGGCTAGCCTCGCGACCATGGGAAGTGATCAGCGTGCCGGGCACATCGTCGACGTACTCATGCGGGAGTTCGGGGACCTGATCGCGGTGGACCCGGCCGCGTTCCGCCGGAAGTTCCGGAAGATGGCGGCGTCGCCGTTCGCGTTCTACCGGGGCAGCGCGGCCCTGTTCTACGCGGACATGACCGGCGACTTCGCGGACGAGCGATACCTGAACGCGCGGACCAGCCGGGTGTGGATCCACGGTGACCTGCACGCGGAGAACTTCGGGACGTACATGAACGGCTCCGGCGAGCTGGTCTTCAACGTCAACGACTTCGACGAGGCGTACGTGGGGCCGTTCACCTGGGACCTCAAGCGCTTCGCGGCCAGCGTGGCACTGATCGGGTACGCCAAGGCGCTCTCCGACGACGTGATCGGCGAGTTGGTCACCGCGTTCGCCCGGGCCTACCTGACGGAGCTGCGCGCGATCGCGCACGGCGGCGACGACGCGATCGGCTCGATCACGCTGGCGAACGCGGCCGGCGTACTGCTCAAGGTGCTGCAGCAGGCCCGGCTCAACACGCGGGTGGACCTGCTGGCCGCGCAGACGACGATCGACAACTACGAGCGGCGGTTCACGCTCGCGGACGGCGTCTACGAGATCGACGACGCGGCGCGGGAGACCGTGACCGCGGCGTTCCAGCGCTACCTGGGCACGTTGCCGAGCCGGCGCCCGGTGGAGGCGCACATCAAGGACATCGTGCTGCGCAAGGGTGTGGGCATCGGGTCGGCCGGGCTGCCGTCGTACAACATCCTGCTGGAGGGCCACACCCAGGCGCTGGAGAACGACGTGGTGATCTACATGAAGCAGGCGCAGGTTCCGGCGGTCGCGCGGCACATCGGCGACCAGGCCGTGCACGGCTACTTCAAGCACCAGGGCCACCGTACGTCCGAGTCGCAGCGGGCCCTGCAGGCGCACGCGGACCCGTGGCTCGGCTACACCGAGATCGACGGCGTCGGGCAGCTGGTCGCCGAGGTCTCGCCGTACGCGGCCGACCTGGACTGGTCCGACGTCAACGAGCGCGAGGAGCTGACCGGCGTGGTCGCGGACCTCGGACGCGCGGTGGCCCGCATGCACTCGGTCGCGGACGACGAGTCCGCCCACGACCTCGTCGACTTCTCCACCGAGGAGGCGATCGTGGCCGAGGTCGACCGGGACGAGCCCGGGTTCGTCCGGCACCTGGTCGAGTTCGCGCACGTCTACGGCGACCGGGCGCGCGAGGACCACAAGGAGTTCGTCGACCTCTTCCGCAACGGCAAGCTGCCCGGCCTCTAGGACGTGGTCGGCGGATCGTCGCCGGCCTGCGCGGCTCGACGAGATCCACCGACTACGCCTAGAACTCCACCGAGATCTTCACCTCGCCCTTGCTCTCGCCGGTGTAGGCGTCCTCGAACGCGTCCAGCGGCACCCGCTTCGTGATCAGCCCGGTCAGCCAGTCACGGTCCGCGCGGGCCAGCGCGTCCGCCGCGGCCTCCCAGTGCCGCCGGTTCGCGTTGACCGTGCCGAACACCACGTTGTTCTCCAGCACCAGCTCGCGGTTGAGCGCGCCGGCGTCCACCTGGTTGCGCCGGCCCGGATTCGAGACGCCGGTCAGGCAGGCCATGCCGTTCGGCCCGACCTTCGCCATCACGTCCAGCACGATCG
Source organism: Catenuloplanes nepalensis (assembly GCF_030811575.1). Taxonomy (GTDB): domain Bacteria; phylum Actinomycetota; class Actinomycetes; order Mycobacteriales; family Micromonosporaceae; genus Catenuloplanes; species Catenuloplanes nepalensis. The sequence continues at coordinate 8,734,121 of NZ_JAUSRA010000001.1, forward strand.
ACGGCACCGCGGTGCACTCGATGATCACGTCCGGCTCGAAGTCGATCTCGCTGACCGGCACCGGGTGGTACGTCACGCCGAGCGCCCGGGCCAGCTCCGGCTTGTGCCCCTCGGTGTTGTGGTCGAGCACGTGCACGTCCAGCCCGCGCTGCGTGCCGAGCAGCGCGGCCAGCAGCCCGATCGGCCCGGCACCGGTGACCAGCACGGTCTCCGGCCGCCAGACCGAGCGCGCGCCGATCCGCGCGATGTGCTCCCACGCCTTCGCCAGCACGCTGGCCGGCTCCAGCAGCACGCCCGCCTGCCCGAGCCCGGGGTCCAGCCGGACCGCGAAGTCCGGCTCCAGCCGGTACCGCTCGCGCGCGAAGCCGTGCCGGCCCTTGATGCCGTGCTCGGTGTACCGCCCGTTGCGGCACATGTCCCACTCGCCGGCCGCGCAGTTCGGGCACGGGACCGGGTCGGGGTGCCGGACGATGCCGGCCACCAGGTCACCGGCCTCGAACGTGCCGCTCGCGTCCTCCAGCACTCGCCCCAGCGACTCGTGCCCGATGACCAGGTCACCGTCGCCGGGCGCCTCGCCGTAGTCGCCGTCGATGATCTCCCGGTCGGTGCCGCAGACGCCGACCGCGATCGCCTCGACCAGCACCTGGCCCTCGTCCTCCGGCGGCTCGGGCAGGTCTTCGGCGAGCCGCAGCGATCCGGCCGTACCCGGCGTGATGGTCAGTCCCCGCATGTCCACCGGTGTTCCCCGGATCGGGGCGATATATTCTTTGACCCAGGCAAAGAATCGGCCGGGAGGGTCGCCATGGACGACATCGCCACCGTGCGCGCGTTCAACCGCTTCTACACGAACCTGGTCGGCGCGCTGCAGGACGAGCACCTGCACACGCCGTACACGCTGACCGAGGCCCGGGTGCTCTACGAACTCGCCGCCGGCCCCGGGCGCGACCTGCTCGACCTGCGCCGCACGCTCGACCTCGACCCCGGCTACCTGACCCGGATCATGACCCGGTTCACCGGCGACGGCCTGGTGGTCCAGGCCCGCTCCGAGGCCGACGGCCGCCGCCGCACGGTCACGCTCACCGACGCCGGCCGGGCCGCCGCCGCCACGCTCGACGCGCTGGCCACCGAGTCGATCGGCACGCTGCTGGACAAGCTCACCGACGCCGACCGCGCCCGGCTGACCGGTGCGATGGGCACGATCACCCGGCTGCTCGCGCCGGCCGCCACCGGCCGCGTCGTCTCGCTCCGCCCGCCGCGGCCCGGCGAGCTCGGCTGGATCGTGCAGCGGCACGGCGCGGTCTACACGGCCGAGCACGGCTTCGACGTGACGTTCGAGGCGTGGGTGGCGCGGATCGTCGCCGACTTCGCCACCGCGCACGACCCCGCCCGGGAGGCGGTCTGGATCGCGGACATGGACGGCCAGCCGGTCGGGTCGATCATGTGCGTTCGGGACGATGACACCACCGCCAAGCTGCGCGTACTGCTGGTCGAGGCGTCCGCGCGCGGGCTCGGCATCGGCGGGCGGCTGGTCGGCGAGTGCGTCCGGTTCGCGCGGGCGGCCGGATACACCCGGATGGTGCTCGGCACGTACAGCGCGATGGCCGCGGCGCGCCGGATCTACACCCGAGCGGGATTCGCGTTGGACGATGCGGTGCCGGTCCGGGCGCACGGGCACGACCTCGTGAAAGAAACCTGGTCGTCGATGCTCTGACACGTACCGTCGATGTCCCTAGGATCTGTCCTATGACGCCCGAAGAGGTCGGCACCCGCCTGATCAGCCAGCTCGGCGACGCCGAGGCGTCGGTCTCGGCCGGCGACGCGTTCGCGCGGGCCACCGTGGACGTGCCGCCCGGGCGCTGGTGGGCCGCGTGTCAGGCGGCCGCCTCCCCGGCCGGACTGGCCTGCGACTTCTTCGACTGGCTCTCCGCGGTGGACGAACTCGACGGCGGATTCGCGGTGGTGGCGCACCTGTGGTCGACCCGCCGCCGCGACGGCGTGCTGATCCGCACCCGGGTGCCGCGGGACACGCCGGAACTGGAGTCGATCGTCGGGCTCTATCCCGGCGCGGCGTGGCACGAGCGGGAGACGTTCGAGATGTTCGGGATCGGGTTCACCGGGCACGACGACCTGAAACCGCTGCTGCTGCCGCCGGAGTTCGAGGGCCACCCGCTACGCAAGGACTTCGTGCTGGCCTCCCGGGTGGCGAAGCCGTGGCCGGGCGCGAAGGAGCCCGGCGAGGCCGCGGCCGGCGGCGGAAAACGCGCGCCGATGCGGCCGCCGGGCGTGCCCGACCCGAACGAGTGGGGACCACAGGCCGGCCGGCTCCCGGAACGCCCCGAACGCCCGGCCCGCCCCGACCGCCCCGCCAGGCCTGCCCGCGGTGCCGGCTCGGCGCGGCCGGCCGTGCCCGGGACCATGCCGGTGCCGGAGCCGCCGCCGATCGCGGAACCGGAGACCGACGGGACCGGTGCCTGACATGCCGCTCTGGGTGGAACTGCTGATCCGGATCGCCGGCGTGGTGGTCGCGTTCCTCACCCTGCCGCTCATCGTCGGCCAGGTCGAGCACAAGGTCATGGCGCACATGCAGGGCCGGCTCGGCCCGATGTACGCCGGCGCGTTCCACGGCTGGGCCCAGCTCGTCGCGGACGGCGTCAAGTTCGTGCAGAAGGAGGACGTCACCCCGCGCGCCGCCGACGCGCCCGTCTTCAAGCTCGCCCCGCTGGTCGCGCTCGTCCCGTACCTGCTGGTCCTGCTGGTCATCCCGCTCGGCCCCGGCGACCTGGTCGCCCAGCCACTCGACATCGGGCTCTTCTTCGTCCTCGCCGTCGTCGGCGTCGGCGTGGTCGCGGTCCTGATGTCCGCCTGGGCCTCCGCCAACAAGTACTCGCTGCTCGGCGGCCTCCGCGGCGCCGCACAACTCCTCGGCTACGAACTCCCGCTCGTCCTCGCCGCCGCCAGCGTCGCGATGGCCGCCGGCACGCTGTCCCTGCCCGGCATCGTCGAGGCCTGGCAGCCGTGGTGGCTGATCTGGCAGGCCCCCGCGCTCGCGGTCTTCTTCATCGCCGCGCTCGCCGAGATCCGCCGCCCGCCCTTCGACATGCCGATCGCCGACTCCGAGCTGGTCTTCGGCTACATGACCGAGTACACCGGCCTCCGCTTCGCCTTCTTCCTCCTCGCCGAATACGTCGGCATCGTCGTCATCTCCGCCCTCACCACCGTCCTCTTCCTCGGCGGCTGGCGCGGCCCCTTCGCCGACGACACCCTCGGCTGGCTCTGGACCCTCATCAAGATCTTCGCGGTCGCCTTCCTCATCATCTGGCTCCGCGTCTCCTACCCCCGCCTCCGCGAGGACCAACTCCAACGCCTCTGCTGGCTCATCCTCGTCCCCGTGGCCCTGGCCCAGCTCGTCCTGACGGCCGCGGTCCGGCTGGCGATCTAGAAAAAGCGCGGCATCAGCCGGGAAACCGGAATATCGATGCTCCACGGCTCGTCGATCTTGAGTTGATCCGCGTGCCGTCCGGTCTCCCGGTAAGAGCCGACGAGGTCCAAAGCGTGAGTTAATATGAGGATTTTTCCGTCTTCGATCTCTATGCGCCAGTAATGCGGAATGCCAGCCTCGGCATAGAGGTTCGGCTTGAGCACGCGATCTATCGCCATGGAGGTCGGCGAAACGATCTCCACGGCCAGTGCGATCTCGTGCGGCTCATACATCCGAGAGCGGTGCTGAGCCGCGTCGGCCGTAATGACCAGAACATCTGGGATGAACGTGCGGCGAGGCCCCAGGCGGATCTCTACGCCCTGGACGACCTCCAGATGTTCGGGGCAGGTCTCCTCCAATGTTCTTTCCAGATAGCTTGCGATCTTCTGATGTGCGCGGCTGGGCGCAGGACACACGAGAAGCAACCCATCAATCAGTTCCCGGCGGACCCCGTCTTCGGGAAAGCGTTCGAGATCATCGACGGTCAGCCCCAATCCTTGAGCTGAGAAATCGTCATTGAGCGCGGCGGTCATGGCTCCTCCGTTCCGCGAGTTCGATCCTCACGGTACCGGAAGATCTATTGCGAGTGTGCTCGCATGAGGACGGTCGAAGGGGCAGGATGAGGCGCATGGCTGTGCCTGGCGAAGGGTTGGCGAAAGGGCTTGCCGTCACCCTCAAGACGATGACCCGCCGCGCGACCACCCAGCAGTACCCGGATGTGCAGCCGGAGCTGCCGCCGCGGTCGCGTGGGGTGATCGCGCTCCTGGAGGAGAACTGCACCGTCTGCATGCTGTGTGCCCGGGAGTGCCCGGACTGGTGCATCTACATCGACTCGCACAAGGAGGAGGTCGTGGTGCCGGGGGCGGCGCGGGCGCGGCAGCGGAACGTGCTGGACCGGTTCGACATCGACTTCTCGCTCTGCATGTACTGCGGGATCTGCATCGAGGCGTGCCCGTTCGACGCGCTGTACTGGACGCCCGAGTTCGAGTACGCCGAGCATGACCTGAAGGACCTGCTGCACGACAAGACGCGGCTCGGCGAGTGGATGGCGACGGTGCCGCCGCCGCCCGCGCACGATCCGAACGGTGAGCCGTCCAAGGAGGAGCGGTTGGCGGCGGGCGCGTGACCGGCGCGGACCTGCTGCTGCTCGCGCTGGGCGCGGTGGCGGTGGGCTCGGGCGCGCTGGTGGTGCTGACCGATCACCTGGTCCGGGCCGGCCTCTACCTGGTCGTCTGTCTCGGCGCGGTGGCCGGGCTCTACCTGGTGCTCGCGGCCGAGCTGGTCGCCTGGGTGCAGGTGCTGATCTACGTGGGCGCGGTCGTGGTGCTGCTGCTCTTCGCGGTGATGCTGACCCGCGCACCGATCGGCCGCTCAGCGGACCTCAACCGGCCGGCCTGGCCCGCGGCCGTGATCGGCGGCGGCGCCGGGCTGGGGCTGGCGGCGCTGCTGGCGGACGCGTATCGCTGGGTCGAAACACCACAACCCACGCCGGGCACCGCCGAGCGGCTCGGTGAGGCGATCTTCCAGACCTGGGTGCTGCCGTTCGAGGTGCTGTCGATCCTGCTGCTCTCCGCGCTGGTCGGCGCGATCGTGGTGAGCCGGCGCTGATGCATCCCACGATTCCGTACGTGATCGCCGCGCTGCTCTTCGGCCTCGGCGTGTTCGGCGTGCTCCGGCGGCGGAACGCGATCCTGCTGCTGATGGCCGTCGAGCTGATGCTGAACGCGGTCAATCTCGTCCTGATCACCGCGGGGGCCACGCACGACGAGACGCTGGGCCAGGTCTTCGCGCTCTTCGTGATCGTGCTGGCCGCGGCCGAGGTCGGTGTGGGCCTGGCGCTGATCCTCACGCTCTACCGGTTGCGGACCACCGTGGCCGTGGACGAGATCGACCTGGCGGAGAAGCACTGATGGCGCTGGTCACCTTCATGATCGCCGCCCCGCTGCTGGTCGGCCTGGGCTGCCTGCTGCTGCCGTCGACGAGGCGGGGCCGCTTCCCGGCCGCCGCGTTCGGCATCACCGCGGCCGCGCTCTCGCTGGCGACCGCGCTCACGCTGCTGGCCACGGCGGGCGAGCCGATCACCGGAGCGGTGGAGTGGGTCCGGATCGGCGACCTCACCGTCACCCTCGGCCTGCGCGCGGACCTGACCGCGATCCAGGTGTCCGTGGCGGTGACCGCGGTGGCGCTGGCCGTGCAGGTCTACTCGCTCGGCTACCTGCACCGCGACGAGCGGTACGCGCCGTACGCCGCCCAGGTCAGCCTGTTCACGGCCGCGATGCTGCTGGTGGTGACCGCGGACGACCTGATCCTGCTGCTGATCGGCTGGGAGGTGATGGGTGCCTGCTCCTACCTGCTGATCGGCCACGACCGCTCGCTGCCGGAGGCGCCGGCCGCGGCCGTGAAGGCGTTCCTGGTCACCCGGGTCGGCGACGTCGGTTTCCTGCTCGGCATCGCGTTCCTGGCCACGCACGCGGGAACCTTTCACATCCCGGAGATCCTCGCGGGTACGTACCCCGGCTGGATCGCTCTGCTCCTGCTCGCCGGCGTGGCCGGCAAGAGCGCACAGTTCCCGCTGCACACCTGGCTGCCGGACGCGATGGCCGGCCCGACGCCGGTGTCCGCGCTGATCCACGCCGCGACCATGGTGGCGTCCGGCGTCTACCTGGTCGCCCGCCTCTACCCGGTCTTCACCCAGACGCCGCTCGCGATGAGCGTGCTGGGCCTGGTCGCGGCCGTGACGCTGCTGCTCGGCGCGCTCGCCGCGACCGTGCAGGAGGACATCAAGCGCGTGCTGGCCTGGTCGACCGTGTCGCAGATCGGCTACATGACGGCCGCGCTCGCGGTCGGCGCACCCGGCGCCGCGATCTTCCACCTGCTCACCCACGCCGCGTTCAAGGCGCTGCTGTTCCTGGCCGCCGGCTGCGTGATCCACGCGGTCGGCAGCAACCTGATGTCCCGGATGGGCGGCCTGCGGCGGAACATGCCCGACGTCTTCTGGTGCACCGTGATCGGCCTGGGCGCGCTGGCCGGGCTGCCGCCGCTGGCCGGGTTCTGGAGCAAGGAGAGCGTGATCGGCGCGGCGGCCGAGGCGAGTGACGGGCACGGGCAGGTCCCGGCCTGGATCGCGCTGGTCGTCTGGGTCGCGTCGCTGCTCGGCGTGGCGCTCACCGCGTGGTACTCGACGCGCCTGCTGCTGCGCGTGTTCTTCGGCCCGGTTCCGGCGGCCCGTGCGGAGGAGCGGGAGCGGGGGTCCACGCCGGAGCCGTCGGTCGCTCCCGCGTTCGTCGGCAAGCCCACCTACGTGGAGCTGGAGGCCGCGCGGAAGGCGCAGGCGCTGGCCCGCAAGGAGGTCCAGGAGGCGGTGGAGGCGGCCGAGCCACCGCTGCCACCGGCGCCGCGCCCGCTGGATCCGCCGGCCCTGCTGCACTGGCCGGTGATGGCGCTGGCGGTGCCGAGCGCGCTGCTCGGTCTGGTCGTGTTGCTGCCGGACGCGCGTGCGGACCTCGGGCTCGCCGCGCCGCACGTCTCGCCGTCGCTGATCTCGGCGCTCGCGCTGCTGGCCGCCGGTGCGGTGACCGCGTGGTGGCTGTGGCGACGCCGCCCGGACGCGGACCCGGCGACCGTGCTCGGCCGCCTCCGGCCGGTTCTCGCGAACGCGTTCTATCTAGATCAAATTCAGGATCTCTCCATGGTACGGCCGGCGCGTGCCCTCGCCGCCGCGCTGCTACGCGTCGACGAGTCGGTGGTGGACGGCGCCGTCGAGGGCACCGGGCGCGGCACGGCCGGCCTCGGCGGGTGGCTCGCCCGCGCGCACCGGGCCCCGCTGCCCCGGGCCGCCACCGCGCTGCTCGCCGGCGTGCTGCTGATCGGCGTCGCGGCCGCGATCCTGGGCGGTGCGGCGTGAGCACGCCGGCTTTGATGGATGCCGACCTCTCGTCCGTGCTGCTCATCGCGCTGCTCGCGCTGCCCGCTCTCGGTGCGCTCGCGGTGGCGTCGATGCCCGCGGCGCGCGACCGTCAGGCCCGCGTGCTCGGCACCGTGATCGCCGCGGTGACGCTCGCCGCGGCCGTACCGTTGCGGTGGGGAAGCGCGGAGCGCGGCTGGCTCGCGGACTCCCACGACTTCGACGGGCCGCCGCCGCTGCCGTGGGCACTCGTGGATCTGCCCTGGGTGCCCGCGCTCGACCTGCGGTTCCTGATCGGCGTGGACGCGATCTCGTACCCACTGGTGGTGTTGACCGCGCTCTTGACCCTGCTGTGCTGCGGCTACACGGTCTGGCGGGTGCCGCCGGGTGGGCCGGGCCGGCTGCTGACCGCGCTGCTCCTGGTGATCGAGGTCGGCATCCTCGGCACGTTCCTCGCGTTCGACCTGATCCTGTTCTTCGTCTTCTTCGAGGTCGTGCTGCTGCCCATGTACGCGGTGATCGCGATCTGGGGCGGCGCGCACTACGGGCCGGACTCCGCGGACCACGGGCCGCAGCGGGCCGCGGCCCGGAAGTTCGCGCTCTACACGCTGTTCGGATCCGTGCTGCTGCTGGTCGGCGTGCTGGTGGTGGTGAACGCGGCCGGCACCTCCTCGCTCCTGGACGCGCCGTCCGGACTCGACCGCGGCACCCAGATCTTCGCGTTCACACTGCTCGCGATCGCGTTCGCGGTGAAGAGCCCGCTCTGGCCGCTGCACACCTGGCTGCCGGACGCGCACACCCAGGCGCCGACGGTCGGCAGCGTGATCCTGGCCGGGGTGCTGCTGAAGATGGGCACGTACGGGCTCGTCCGGGTCGGGCTCGGCGCGGCGCCCGCGGGTGCGGAGGCGGCGTCCGGCGTGCTCGGCGTGCTGGCGGTCGCGGCGATCCTCATCGGGTCGCTGGTCTGCCTGGCACAGACCGAGCTGAAGCGGCTGATCGCGTACTCGTCGGTCGGGCACATGGGCTTCGTCCTGCTCGGCATCGCCACGCTCACCGCCACCGGGATCCAGGCCGCGCTGCTCGGCAACATCGCCCACGGGGTGATCACCGGCCTGCTGTTCTTCCTGGCCGGGGCCGTGAAGGACCGGGCGCACACCGGCAGGCTGGACGAACTCGGCGGGCTGCGGGAGAACGCGCCGCGGCTGGCCGGGCTGCTCGGCTTCGCCGCGATCGCATCACTGGGGCTGCCCGGACTGGCCGGGTTCTGGGGGGAGGCGTTCGCGGTGGTCGCGGCCGTGCAACGCGGCGGCGGGCTGTGGGTGACGCTGGCGGTGCTGGCCGCGCTCGGCGGCGCGCTGACCGCGGCCTACCTGCTGCGGCTGCTGCGCCGGGTGACGCACGGGCCGGCCTCGCCGGCGGTGTCGCTGCTCGTGCCGTCGTGGTCGGTCGCGGGCGCGCTCTCCGCCGCGGTCACCGCCCGAACCACCGGTGACTCCCCAGCCGCTCGGGATGGTTCCTCCGTTCCCGACGAGGAGGCGCCGGTCGTGGCCGGGTTGCCGGAGCGGCTGGCGCCCGGGTGGCCGACACCGGCGGAGCTGCTGGCCTGGTCGCCGCTGGTGATCCTGGTGCTGCTGCTCGGCCTCTGGCCCGCGCTGGTGCTCTCCGGCACCGACGTGCCGATCGGTGTTCTCCTGGAGGCGGTACGCCCGTGACCATCGACCAGATGGCGCTGCTCCCGGCCTACGCCGCCGCCGTGACCGCCCTGCTCGTGCTGCTGATCGACCTGTTCGGGCCGCCGCGCGCGGTGATCGCCGGCACCGCGGCCGGTGCGGTGCTGACCGCGGCGGCCGCGGTGTTCACCGGTCTCGAGCCGGATCGCGGATCATTCTGCGTGGACGACGCCTGCTCCTACCTCGCGACCGACCGGGCCGCGGTGGCCGGCGTGCTGTTCGCGCTGCTGGCGCTGGCCGTGCTCGGCCTGTCCACGCCGATGCTGCGCGCGGGTGCGGTGCCGGCCGGCGAGTACTGCTTCCTGCTCGCCTGCTCGATGACCGGCGGCGTGGTTCTCGGCGCGGCCGGCGACCTGATCACGCTGATCGTGGCGCTGGAGACGCTGACACTCCCGCTCTACCTGCTGGTCGGACTGCGCCGCAGCGCCTCGCCGCGCGCGGTCTTCACCGGCGCGGATGCGCCGGTCTACCCGGAGCCGTCGCTCGCGGACGGGGACGTCCGGCTGCACGCGGAGGAGGAGGTGGCGGCGGAGCAGTTGCGCATGCAGCGGGCCGGCGCGGACTCCGCGGTCACGTTCTTCGTGGTCAGCGTGGTGGCGACGTCGATCACGCTGCTCGGCGCCGCGCTGCTCTACGCCGCGACCGGCGCACTCCACCTGAGCGCGCTGTCCACGCTGGCCGGGGACGGCTCGTCCGGCTCCGGGGTTCTCTCGTCCGGCTCCGGGGTTCTCGGGGGCGGCCCGGCCGACGGCGGTGCGGTGTCGCCCGGCGGTGGTGCGGCACTGGCCGGCGGTGGTGCGGCACTGGCCGGGGTCGGGTGTGCGTTGCTGGTGGCCGGGCTGGCGTTCAAGGTCGCGGCCGTGCCGTTCCACGCGTGGGCGCCGGCCACCTACGACGGCGCGCCGCTGCCGGTCGCCGCCTACCTCTCCACCGCGTCCAAACTCGGCGGCGTGGTGGCGCTGCTCGCGGTGGTCGGTGTGCTGCCGGTCGCGGACACCGGCCGGGTACTCGCCGTGCTCGCAGTGCTGACCATGACGGTCGGCAACGTGGTGGCGCTCCGCCAGACCCGAACGGTCCGGCTGCTGGCCTGGTCGTCCGTGGCCCAGGCCGGCTACATCCTGGCACCGCTCGGCGCGCTGATCTCCGTGTCCGGTGCGCCCGCGGACCCGCCGGCCGCGACCGACCCGCTGCTCGCCGCGACGCTGGCCTACGCCGCGTTCTTCGTGCTGCTGGAACTGGCCGCGTTCGCCGCCGTGGTGGCGCTGCGCCCGGCCGCGGCGGACGGCGGCGAGCTGGCCGACTTCCACGGCGTGGCCCGGCGGGCGCCGTGGACCGGCGGGATGCTGGCGTTCGCGCTGATCGGCCTGGCCGGGCTGCCACCCGCGCTCGCCGGCCTGTTCGCCAAGGTGACCGTGATCCGCGCGCTGGTCGACGGCGACGCGGCATGGCTGGCCCTGGTCGCCGCGCTCAACGCCGTGATCGGCTTGGCCTACTACGTGCGCGTCGCCGCGCTGCTCTACGGCCCGCCCACCAGGGACGGCTCCGCCGGCACCGGCTGGTCCCACGTCCCCTGGCCGGTCGGCACGGTCCTGGCCGTCGCCACGATCCTGGCGGTCCTGCTCGGCTTCGCCCCCGACCCCCTCCTGCAGCTCACCGCGCTCTAGGACGCGTTTGACGGATCTTCGCCGGCCTGCGGCGTGGCCCAGGCGCCGCCTGGCCACACGTCACACAAGCCCACACACAACCCAGCCGGCACCTGGACAGCTCGCCTCGGCTCGACGAGATCCATCGAACACGCCCTGGCGGCGCCCCTCTCTCGTGATCGAGGCGTCCCCATGTCGTTCCAGCGACACGAGGACGCCCTGATCACGGGGCCTGGGCCAGGCCTGACTGCCGCGCAGGGGCCCGGCGCGGCCGGGACCCTGCGCGCGTTCGCTCAGCGGTAGTTGGTGAACTGCAGCGCCACCCCGAAGTCCTCGGACTTCAGCAGCGTGATGACCGCCTGCAGGTCATCCTTCTTCTTGCCGGTCACCCGCAGCGAGTCACCCTGGATCTGCGCCTGCACACCCTTCGGCCCCTCGTCACGGATCTTCTTGCTGATCTGCTTCGCCTTGTCCGTCGCGATGCCCTGCACGATCTTGCAGTCGATCTTGTGCGTCTTGCCCGACGCCCGCGGATCCCCCGCCTCCAGCGACTTCAGCGAGATGTTCCGCTTGATCAGCTTCTCCTTGAAGACGTCAAGGGCCGCACTCACCCGAGCCTCGGTCTCCGCCGTGATCGTGACCCCGTCCTCACCCGCCCAGGCGATCTCCGCCCCCGTCCCCCGGAAGTCGAAGCGCTGACCCAGCTCCTTCTCGGTCTGGCGGAGGGCGTTGTCCACCTCCTGGTGCTCCACCTTGCTGACGATGTCGAACGACGGGTTGGCTGCCATGCCTCTGCTCCTGCTGTTCCTGCTGGGACATATGAGATCGTCTCGGTCCGGGCCGCCCTGCGACCCCTCCCACCCTGCCGACCGTACCCGGTTGCAGACCCTCCGAGGGCTCCCGCTATTCTGGCTCTCGCCAGCGCGTCGGGTAACGCGGTGGTGGCTTCACGATTCATGCCTTGGCGGGTTGCCCGAGCGGCCAATGGGAGCGGACTGTAAATCCGTCGCGAAAGCTACAGAGGTTCGAATCCTCTACCCGCCACCAGGCAGAGTAAAGACCCCCGATTAGCGGAAACGCCGATCGGGGGTCTTTGCCGTTTTATCCAGCTGAGACCAGCCGAGTCCGGCTGTCTACGGGTAGTCGTGGGCACCTGGTGGGCAGGTCGATGATGCTGTTCCCGCCGGTCGCGGCCCTACGTGCGGCCACGCACGCACCCCACCCGCCTGAGCGTCCCGTCTGCCGTCGACCCTCCCAACGGGGAGCGGTCCGGCGCCGGGGCTGCCGGCTGGTGGAAGCTCGCCCGCAAGCAGGCGCTCATCCCCGAGCAGGTGGAGTCCCCTCTCGCCCGCCGTGCCTACGACCTTCGCCACGCCGCAGCCTCCCTTCTCCGCGTCTACGCCAACTGCATCGACGGCGGCGAGGACGGCTTGCACGACCGGATCGGCGGCGCGCTCGGATGGCCACTGTGACCAGCGGCCGACCGCGGGCAGATCGTGGGCAAGGGCAGGCGGGACGTCGATGGCCAGCTCAGCACCAACGCTATCGGTTGTAGGAAGCCGAACGATGCCGTGCGGGCCTGGAGGTCGGCGGGCCAGGCTGCGGTGAGCGCACCCTGGCTGGCCGCGGTGAGCAGGGCCATGACCTCGTCGAGGCGGACCTCCGTGCGTACCCGCGCATGGGTTTGATCGTGATTCAGCAGTGTGGCGACGGCGTCGCGGAGGCCGGCGAGCGCGGGCGCGGCGGTGATGTCGGTGGAGAGCAGCGTGACGACGGAGTGGGCGGCGGCGGACTCGGCGACCACGGCGGTGAAGAAGTCCTCCAGCGTGGTGGCGGTGGCGGCGCGGGTGGCCAGGCGGTCCCGGGTGTCCTTCATGATGGCCGCGAGCAGCGCGTCCTTCGTGGGGACGTGCTGGAAGACGGTGCCGATGGCGACGCCGGCGCGGGGGCGATCTCCTCGGTGCTGGCGGCGGGGCCCTTCGCGGCGAAGACCTCGGCGGCGGTCGCGAGGATGCGGGCGCGGTTGCGGGCGGCGTCGGCGCGCAGCGGTTTGTCGGTCAACGTGCGACTTCAGGGCGGGTGGCGTCCCCAGCCTATGTTTGCTGCCGTACCGACGATTTAACGGGCCCGAATCCAATGACGCGCACGTGCAAATGCACAATCATTCGATGAGGGTACGAATTTCTCGCCGGCCCCTGACCGAAAGGTACCGGTCAGGGGCCGAGGTGAAATCCGTTGCTCCTCGGCGTGAACGATCCGGCTCACTGAGCTGTTGCGGCCGCGTGGCGTACCGGCGAGCGGCCGGACCGTGGGGAGAGAAGGGGCGCGGGGTCAGCCGACCTTTGCGGCCAGGACCTCCGCCAGCACGTCCACCGGCACTTCGACCACCGTCTCGTGTGACGGGATCTGCAGCTGGGCGAGTGCGTCGGGGTCGGTCACCCGCCAGCCCTGCACGACGAACGTGTCGCGGTCGGTGCGGTACAGCGACGGGCAGTTAGTGTTGCCCGACAGCACCGTTTTGCGGATGAATGTGAGCTTCATTCGCATTTCCTCCTGCTTCTTGCCTTTGTCGCTTTGGCCCGATGCCGTGCGATCTGGAGGCATTATGGCCATGCGGGAGGACTTGGCAACGGACAATGTGGGTAGTGCGCACGCATGGTGGACCGCGCGGGCGTCGTTGCGGATTTGTAGCGCCATTCGGTCGCGCATGCTCGTACTTACGGACAGAATTGCTGGTACTAACGTCCGACCAATGGTTGCGGGTTTTGTGGCCCTCTGACCGTGTGGGACGATCTAAAAACCCCGGCTCCGACGGGGTCTGCTCAAACGGTGCGAAATGGAGTCCCCCGATGTCCGCAGGTGTTGTCGGAACCAAGGTTCAGCAGCTCATCCTGGTTGCCCTCCTCCTGGTGGCCGCGGTCGCCACGGGCCTGTTCCTGGCGCAGGCGTCGGGTGCCGGTGCCGGTGCGCACGCCTCCGCCGAGTCCGAGAGCACGGTCGTCGTGCTGGCCGACCACGGCTTCGAGTGGTAACGGTCGATCACGCCGCCGGCCGTTCGGCCGGCATCGCTTGAGATCTTGGCGCGCGAGGAGGGTTCGTGCCTGAAGCCGTCAGACGGCCCTCCCCGCAGCGCGCCTGGTATGTGTCCGGGCCGCTCGCCGTCCTCACGGTGGTCCTCACCATCGCGGCCCAGATCGATCGGGACATCCCGCAGTCCGACCTGCTTCTGATCCCGATCTTCTTCGCGTTGTTCCTGGTCACGGACGCGACCACGTTGTGGACGACGTCGCGCCGGCAGGGGCTGAACGTCACGCTCAACGAGACCGCGATCGTCCTCGCGTTCTTCTTCATCTCGCCGCTCACCATGGTGGTGCTGCGCTGCGTCGAGCGGATCGCGATCGGGGTGTACCGCCGGGAGATACCGGCCCGGCTGTGGTTCAACGTCACGCTCGCGACCTCCTCCGCCGCCTTCGGCTACGTGGTGATTCGCGCGCTCGGCTCGGTCGGCGCCGACGTCACCCCGCGCACCTGGCTGGTGCTGATGGCGGGCGTGCTGGCCGCCACCCACTTCGGCCTGATCGCCGTGGTGCTTGTGCTCGGGCTGGTCGAGGGCAACGTCTCCGGCTCGACGGTGCTGCGCATCGCGGTGCCCGGCCTGCTGGTCAGCGCCGGCAACGTGATGCTCGGCCTGGCCGTGCTGCTGCTGATCGAGCAGACCCTGTGGGCCCTGATGATCATCGGCGCGCTGGTCCTGTTCGGCGTCTTCGCCTACCGGTCCTACTCGCAGTTCACCGAGCAACACCGCAAACTCTCCGAGCTGTACGACCTGGTGCGCGACCTGAAGGGCACGGTGCACGACCGGGCGCTGCCCGACGTGCTGCTGCACCGCGTCCTGGCGCTCATCCACGCGGACTGGTCCACGCTCTGGCTGCCGGCCTCGTCCCGGCACCTGGAGGTGCTGCTCAGCGCGCGGCACAGCGCGAAGGGACTGCTGGACACCGTGGTCACGCCGGCCGCGCTGCGCCGCCGCGCGCTGGAGACCGGCGAGAGCGTCCTGATCACCGACCGGATCGGCGACCCGGCGCTGCGCGAGCTGCTGTCCGCGGACGGCCCGCGGGAGATCATGATCGTGCCGCTCTTCTCCGGTGAGGTGCCGATCGGCACGCTGGAGGTGGCGGGGGAGCGCAACCGGCACGCGCACTTCGACGCGGCCACGGTCTCGCTGATGGAGCTGGTCGCGGCGCACGCGGCGGTCGCGGTGGAGAACTCCCGCCTGGTCGACCGGCTGCGCTACGACGCGTACCACGACGGGCTCACGAAGCTGCCGAACCGGCGGCGGATCACCGAGGCGCTCGCCGAGTCGGTGACCGTGAACGCGCCGGACGAGGTCGTCGCGGTGCTGCTGCTGCGCCTCGAACGGCTGCACGAGGTGAACGAGTCGCTCGGCCAGGTCGCGGGTGACCGCCTGGTGGCCGAGATCGCGGAGCGGCTGCGCGCGGCCGCGCCACCGGCCGCGCTGGTCGGCCGGGCCGGCGGCGACGAGTTCGTGGTCACGCTGCGGAAGCCGTCCGTCGAGGCCGCGACGCAGCTTGCCACCCGCCTGCGGGACGAGATCCGCGGCACGGTCCGGATCGACGACCTGACGCTGATGGTGGACGTGGCGGTCGGCGTGGCCGTGCACCCGGACGACAGCCGGGGCGAGTTCGGCCACGCGGACAAGGCGGACCGGCTGCTGCAGCGGGCGAAGCTGGCGACTGCCACGGCCCGGAGGTCGCAGTCCGGCGTGCAGCGCTTCCACGCCGGACTGGAGTCGCGGGTCACCCGGCGGCTCGGCCTGGCGGACGATCTGCGGCAGGCGCTGGAGCGGGACGAGATCGAGGTCTACTTCCAGCCGAAGGTGACGCTCGCGGACCGGCGCCTGGTCGGCGTGGAGTGCCTGGCCCGGTGGGAGCACCCGGTGCTCGGCACGGTCTCGCCCGAGGACTTCGTGGCGGTGGCGGAGAACACCGGGCAGATCGGCGCGCTCACCGAGGCGGTGCTCCGCGCCGGGCTGCAACGCTGCCGGGACTGGCCGGACTCCGAGGACCCGCTCTCCATCGCGGTGAACATCTCGGCCCGGCTGCTCGACGAAACGGACTTCCCGGCTCAGGTCAAGGTGCTGCTGGAGCACTACGGCGTGGCGGCCGGCCGGGTCACGTTCGAGATCGGCCAGCCGGCGCTGACCGTGGAGAACGAGCGGCCGCTGCCGGTGCTGCGCCGGCTCCGGGACCTCGGCGTCCGGATCTCGGTGGACGACTTCGGCGTGGGCGCGTCGTCGTTCGGCTACCTGCGGCGGCTGCCGGTCGTGGAGCTGAAGGTGGACCGCCGGTTCGTGCAGGGCATGGCGACGGACCCGGGCGACCTGGCCGTGGTGCGGGCGGCCGTGATGCTGGCCCGGCAGTTCGGGCTCAGCGCGGTGGCCGAGGGCGTGGAGAGCGAGCTGGCGCTGGATCTGCTCACCGACATGGGGTGCGAGATCGGGCAGGGCTTCCTGTTCAGCCGGCCGCTGCCGTACGAGCGGCTGGAGGCTTGGTACTGGGCGCAGACCGAGGTCGAGGCGACGCCGTCCGGTGACTTCCGACGGCTCCGCGCGGTCCCGTAGGGGCAGGTTCAGGCTGTCGGTCCCGATAGCGGCGGCAGCCGGGCTGACCTGCGCTTTCACCACCGGCGACGCGCCGAGGGGTATCCGATTTCGCCTGGGGAAAGTGGCCGTGTACGCTTATGCCTGCACGTCACGGGAACGAAAACTCCCAGGCGGGTAGGCCCCCTTAGCTCAGTCGGCAGAGCGTCTCCATGGTAAGGAGAAGGTCTACGGTTCGATTCCGTAAGGGGGCTCTTCGGTCGGAGTGACAACCGACCCTCAGGCTTCGCCTGCCCATGCGGGCACGCGGCCTGGAGCGCGGCGGTGTAGCTCAGATGGCAGAGCAAGCGGCTCATAATCGCTGTGTCGCCGGTTCAAGTCCGGCCACCGCTACTTCGTCCGGGGTCCTGATCCCCGGTCCGGGGGTGCACCACGTCGGCCCCCGCTTTGCGTACCGCGTGGTCTGTCTCCTACGCTGGTACGTCGTAGTATTCAGGTCGTAGGGATTTCACCCCGCGTTTCGAGGAAGGCACCCCGCCGTGGCTAAGGCGACCGACGTCCGTCCCAAGATCACCTTGGCGTGTGTGGAGTGCAAGGAGCGCAACTACATCACGCGTAAGAACCGCCGTAACGACCCGGACCGCGTCGAGCTGAAGAAGTTCTGCCCCCGGGACGGCAAGCACACGCTGCACCGCGAGACCCGCTGACGCCTTCGCGGTCACATACGCCATCCTCAGGGCACCCCCGGTTCGTCCGGGGGTGCCCTGAGCGCGTTGAGGCCCCTTCACGCGGCGGCCGGTAGGGTGTCCGCCCATGGGGTTGGACCAGTCGTTTACCGGGCGTAGCTACCCGCCCAGCGCGCCCTACCAGGTGGGGCGCGAGAAGATCCGCGAGTTCGCGACCGCGATCGGCGCCGAGGACGCGGCGTACCACGATCCGGAGGCCGCGCGGGCGCTCGGCTACCCGGACGTGATCGCGCCGCCGACGTTCCCGATGGTGCTGAGCATGGCCACGAGCCGTCAGATCGTCGAGGACCCGGCGCTCGGCGTCGACTACAGCCGCGTGGTCCACGGCGACCAGCGGTTCGCCTACAGCCGTCCGGTGACCGCCGGCGACGAGCTGGTGTGCGTCAACTCGATCGAGAGCATCAACGCGCGCGGCGGGCACGACTTCCTGACCACCCGCAGCGAGATCGGCACCAGCGCGGGCGAGGCGGTCGTCACGGTCTGGACCATGTTCGTGGTCCGCGGCGAGGAGGGTTGAGCACCATGGAGCTTCCCACGCAGCGCTACCGGGTGACCCGGGCCGACCTCGTGCGGTACGCGGGCGCCTCCGGCGACTTCAACCCGATCCACTGGAGCGAGAGCTTCGCGGCCAAGGTCGGCCTGCCCGGCGTGATCGCGCACGGCATGCTCACCATGGCGTTGGTCGGCCGCGCGGTCACCACCTGGGCCGGCCGCCCGGACGCGATCGTGGAGTACGGCGTGCGGTTCACCCGCCCGGTCGAGGTGCCGGACACCGAGGAGGGGACCGAGGTCGAGGTCTCCGCCGTGGCGAAGGACACGGACGACCCGGCCCTGGTGCGGCTCGACCTGACCGCGACCTGCGGCGGAGTGAAGGTGTTGGCGCAGGCCAAGGCCGTGATCAAGCGCCCCTGACGGGGTGGTGGACCAGTTATGGGGGTGGCCGGTTGGGAAAGTCCGCCGGCTACCCGTACACTGGTGCGCCGTGGGGTAGTCACCGCTCGTGACTTCCTCAAAGGGGTGTAGCTCAATTGGCAGAGCAGCGGTCTCCAAAACCGCAGGCTGCAGGTTCAAGTCCTGTCACCCCTGCGCCTAAGGCCTAACCGGCCCGGGGGGTTGCGCTGGTAAACAGCGTTGATCCCGTGGTGGTGGTGTGCGGCAACTTCGCCGAGGATCGGCTGCGGCAGCTTCGCCGAGGATCGGCCGCGGTGTCAGCCCGGGCGGTGTCAGCCGGATCCGCCGCCGCAACCCGGACCGTCGGGCGGCGGGCGTGTAAGGGCGTCGACGTTCATGCGTTTGCGTCTGACCAACGACCCCGCGATGGAAGAGGGCGAAGTGGCCGAGAGGAAGCGACGCGGCGAGGACCCCGCCGACGACAACCTCAACGACGAGACGTTCGAGGACGCCGTCGAGGACGAGGATGATGTCGCGGACGAGCCGGTCTCGCGTGGCGGCACCGCCACGCTGTCCAAGGCCAAGACCGAGGAGGCCGACAGCCCCTCCAAGGAGAAGAAGCCCGGCCGCGGCCCGTTCGCGCGACTCGGCCGTTTCTTCCGCGAGGTGGTGGCCGAGCTTCGTAAGGTCATCTGGCCGACGCGGAACGAGCTGCTGACCTACACCGCCGTCGTGATCGTGTTCGTCGCGGTCATGATGACGATCGTGGCCCTGCTGGACTTCGGCTTCGCCAAGGGCGTCCTGGCCATCTTCGGCTGACCTGTCCGGCGTGCCGGCCGAGTTCGATTTGTTTATGGAAGTGAGCAAGCGTGCCTGAGTACGACGAGACCGCCGAGGGCGTCGACGAGCAGTCGACGATCGCCCTGGCCAGTGGAGAGTCTGCCACTGACGACGACGAGTCGGCCGAGGCCGCCAGCGAGCCGGAGGTCGAGCCCGCGGCGGTCGCGGCCGCCCCGGCGGACGACGACGAGGACTACGACCCGGTCGCGGAGCTGCGGCAGAAGCTGCGCTACGCGCCCGGCGACTGGTACGTGGTGCATTCCTACGCCGGCTACGAGAACAAGGTCAAGACCAACCTCGAGACCCGCATCACCTCGCTGGACATGGAGGACTACATCTACCAGGTGGAGGTCCCGGTCCGCGAGGAGGTGGAGGTCAAGAACGGCAAGCGCCAGCAGGTCAGCGCGAAGGTCTTCCCCGGCTACATCCTGGTCCGGCTGGAGCTCACCCCGGAGTCGTACTCCTGCGTCCGGAACACTCCGGGCGTCACCGGCTTCGTCGGCGCGACCGACCGGGCCGACCGCCCCGCCCCGCTCTCCCTCGACGAGGTGCTGAAGTGGCTGGCGCCGGCGGAGGCCAAGGAGGAGAAGAAGGCCAAGGTCGAGGTCAGGGTCCTCGACTTCGAGGAGGGTGACTCCGTCACCGTCACCGATGGTGCCTTCGCCTCGCTGCCCGCGACGATCAGCGAGATCAACGCCGACCAGCAGAAGCTCAAGGTGCTGGTCTCGATCTTCGGTCGCGAGACGCCGGTCGAGCTGAACTTCAACCAGGTCTCGAAGATCTGAGCCTCGCCACACTGGCGCGTCCCGGACTGCGCTAGTCTTGAACGTCGGCCTGCGGGCACGCTTCGGCGTGTCCGCTTGTCCGCTGATCAGGTTGTTTGACTGTGCCGCCTTAGGCGAGGTGGCAGCGGCGCATTCCCGGCGGCAGATGCGCCGAAGTCAGAAGACAAAGCCGCACCTTTCGAAGCCCAGGAAGAGACATGCCTCCCAAGAAGAAGCTGGTCAAGACGTTCACGCTGCAGCTGCCGGCGGGCCAGGCCACCCCGGCGCCGCCGGTCGGCCCCGCGCTGGGTCAGCACGGTGTGAACATCATGGAGTTCGTCAAGGCCTACAACGCGCAGACCGAGTCGAGCCGTGGCGACATCGTCCCGGCCGAGATCAGCGTGTACGAGGACCGGTCGTTCACCTTCATCCTCAAGACGCCGCCGGCCGCGCGTCTGCTGCTCAAGGCCGCGGGCGTCCCCAAGGGCTCCGGCGTCCCGCAGGCCACCAAGGTCGGCTCGGTCAGCCGCGCCCAGCTGCGCGAGATCGCCGAGAAGAAGATGTCCGACCTGAACGCGAACGACGTCGAGCAGGCCGAGAAGATCATCGCCGGCACCGCCCGGTCGATGGGCATCACGGTCAAGGACTGAGCTTTTTCAACCTGGCGCCCCCGGGTCGTGGGGCGTCGCGATGCCGCCCAGCAACACGGGGCAGGTCGAAAACTCATTGACGCGTTCCACCCTCGTAAGGCCCGTTAGTTCGTGGGAGGGCGCACCGGAACGGTGTGACCCGCCATCAACCACAGGAGTACGCCGGACATGGCACTGAGCAAGGCATACAAGAAGGCCTCGGAGCAGATCGACCAGTCGAAGCTCTACACCCCGGCCGAGGCGGTCAAGCTGGCCAAGGACACGACCGCCACGAAGTTCGACCCCACCGTCGAGGTCGCGATGCGCCTCGGCGTCGACCCGCGCAAGGCGGACCAGATGGTCCGCGGCACGGTCAACCTCCCGCACGGCACGGGCAAGACGGTCCGCGTGATCGTGTTCGCCGCCGGCGCCAAGGCCGAGGAGGCGGAGGCCGCCGGTGCTGACGCCGTCGGCAGCGACGAGCTCGTCGCCCGCATCCAGGGTGGTTGGCTGGACTTCGACGCCGCTATCGCGACGCCCGACCAGATGGCCAAGATCGGCCGGATCGCGCGGATCCTGGGCCCGCGCGGCCTGATGCCGAACCCGAAGACCGGCACCGTGACCATGGACGTCACGAAGGCCATCTCGGAGATCAAGGGCGGAAAGATCACCTTCCGGGTGGACAAGCACTCGAACCTCCACCTGATCATCGGCAAGGCCTCCTTCACCGAGGCGCAGCTGGTGGAGAACTACGCCGCCGCGCTGGACGAGATCCTCCGGGCCAAGCCGTCCGCCGCCAAGGGCAAGTTCCTGAAGAAGATCACCTTCACCACCACGATGGGCCCGGGCATCCCGGTCGACCCGAACGTCGTGAAGAACGTGGACGGCTCCGAGTAAGTCGTCCCGCTCACCCGAAACGCCCCCGGCCGCGATGGCCGGGGGCGTTTTCGTGTCCGGGCCCGCGGCGTACCCCCGCGGGATCGTGATCTGTGCCGGTGGTCAGCCGACCCAGCCGCCCGCGGTGAAGTGCGCCAGCAGGACGCCCTGCAGCATCAGCGCGGCCGTGGCGTAGACGTGCGTCGGCAACCGCAGATGCCCCAGGATCATGAACGCGGGGAACACCTCCAGCGCGAAGCGCGGCGCGGACATCAGTGACTGGTTGCGGTTCTCGCCGGCCGGGAACGAGATCGCGAACAGCAGCAGCGCGACGCCGAGCAGCGGCAGCATCCACTGGTCGCGGCGCATCCGCCAGGGACCGGCGAAGCAGAGCGTGAGGAGCGCGATCAGGGCCAGCACAGAGACCAGGTCGAGCAGGTTGTGAAGCGTGCCGTTCTGCGCCAGCGGGGCGGTGGCGATCACCTCGGCGGCGTCCACGATGCCGGCCCACGGCCAGTCCAACTCGCGGCCCCACGGCTTCTGCGCCTCCAGGAACAGCAGCGGGTCGCCGAAGCGCCACCACAGCCAGCCGGCGTAGGCGATCAGGCCGCCGGGCATCAGGCCGACCGCGAGCACGTTCCAGCGCCAGCGGAAGCCGTGCTGCCGCAGGTACTCGTACGCGAACGCGATCGCGAGCAGGACGCCGACCGAGCGGGTCGCGGACGCGAAGCCGCCGAGCACGCCGGCCACCCACCAGTGCCCGCGGCGCATCGCGTAGACCGCGCCCAGCATCAGCGCGATGAACAGCGAGGCGTTGTAGCCGATGCCGAGGAAGAACGCGACCGGCCAGGCCGCCATCGCCCAGCAGGTGCGCACCGCCACGGCCGGGCTGAACTCGACCTCCGTTAGGCGGTAGAGCAGCGTGTACATGGCGAACATGGCGACCGCGGCGACGCCGATCGCGGTGAACTTCGCGCCGCCGGGCAGGAGCAGGTCGGCGCCGCGGACCAGCATCGGGTAGAGCGGGAAGAACGCGGGGTCGACCGGGTGGGTGCCGTAGCCGTTCTCGGCGAGCCGGGTGAAGACCATCGCGTCGTAGCGCCACCAGCCGCCGCGCAGCAGGTCCACGAACCCGATCGGGTTGCCGTGCGGCCGGCCGTACTGCGTGAAGAGCGTGACGGCGATCCAGGCCAGGTAGGAGGAGGCCCAGACCGCGCCGCCGATGCGGATCGCGGGCCACCAGGATCTCCCCGGGCCGGCGACGGGCTCGTCGGCCGGGGTCTTCTTGGAGGCCGGGGTCTTGGCTGTGTCGGCCTTCGACGTGTCGGCCGTGGGAGCGCCGGCCTTCTCGCCGTTGTCGGCCGTGCTCTGGGTGGGTGTCTCTGCGGGCACGGCGGCTGATCATGAAGCCAGCGGGCGCGCGCGGCAAGCGGATGTCCGACTTCAAGGCGAAAATTGCTCAAGAATTTACCTGGGAGGCTCCCCGGTCCCGCGATTTGGCGATGTCGTGACGGACCGCTACGCTTGGCTGAGTTTCACCCACAGACCGCTGGTCGCCGCGCCTCCCGGTGCGGCCGAAGGTCCCGTCCACGGGCGACCCGCGCAGGGCGAGCGCTAGAACGTTGGTTCCGCCGCGGTTTCGTGCCGCGTCCGGCCCCGTGCGCTGTCCTGCGCCGGGGCTTTCTCGTTGTTCGGGGCAGACCAGCCGCAAGCAACGAGAAGGGAGGGACATGGCGGACAAGCCGGTTCGGGCCGACAAGGCCACTGCCGTCGCCGAGCTGACGGAGCACTTCCGTAACTCGGGCGCCACCGTGCTCACCGAGTACCGGGGCCTGACGGTCGCGCAGCTGACCAAGCTGCGGCGCTCGCTGGGTCGCGAGACCACCTACGCGGTCGCGAAGAACACGCTCGCGAAGCGCGCTGCGACGGACGCGGGCATCTCGGGCCTCGACACGCTGTTCACCGGTCCTACCGCGCTCGCCTTCGTTTCCGGCGACCCCGTTGAGGCGGCGAAGAGCCTTCGTGAGTTCTCGAAGGCCAACCCCGCGCTCATCATCAAGGGCGGCGTTTTCGAGGGCAAGGCCATCTCGGCCGCCGAGGTCAACAAGCTCGCCGACCTCGAGTCCCGTGAGGTGCTGCTGGCCAAGCTGGCCGGCGGCATGAAGGCCAACCTCAGCAAGGCCGCTGCGCTCTTCCAGGCGCCGCTGTCCAAGGCCGCCCGTACGGTGGCGGCGCTGCAGGACAAGCGTGAGAAGGAGGGTGCGGAGGCCGCCTGAGGCCCTTCGCACTCGGTAAGACCCCATTCGAAGACCTGACCCGCGAGCACCCTCGCGTGTTGCAGAAGCAAGAGGAAGGACCGCCGACATGGCGAAGCTCAGCACCGACGAGCTGCTCGACGCGTTCAAGGAGATGACGCTGATCGAGCTCTCCGAGTTCGTGAAGCAGTTCGAGGACACCTTCGACGTCACCGCCGCCGCGCCGGTCGCGATCGCGGGCCCGGCCGGCCCGGCCGCCGCCGCTGAGGCGCCGGAGGAGAAGGACGAGTTCGACGTCGTCCTCGAGGCCGACGGTGGCAAGAAGATCCAGGTCATCAAGGTCGTGCGCGAGCTGACCGGCCTGGGCCTGAAGGAGGCCAAGGACGTCGTCGAGTCGGCGCCGAAGGCCATCCTGGAGAAGGTCAACAAGGAGACGGCCGAGAAGGCCAAGGGCAAGCTCGAGGGCGAAGGCGCGAAGGTCACCCTCAAGTAGGTCTCGCGTTTCCGCGGAAGGCGGGCGTCCCCACCGGGACGTCCGCCTTCCGGCTTTCGATCGTGGCGTGTGTCACTCTCACGCCCCCCGGCCGGGCGCGGGCGGAGCGTTGCCGGGTGGTCGGCTGGGGAAGGCGGCAGGTCGGCCGTACCGCCGCCGGGGAGTGCTGTTCGGCATCGTCCGATTGCGGACCGTATTAGGTGATCATTAAACCCTGCGATCGGCTAAGAGAATTGCCGGAATTGCGGCTTATGTGGCTCGTTTCGGGTGCTTGTCGTCGATCACCGGGCTCCGACCCGCCTCGCAACCCTTGACGTGGGCTGTGGGGGCAGGCACGCTAAACGGCAGCAAGACCTTCCGCGCTTGCGACGGCCCCGCCCCGGGTGACACCGGGGATGCACCGACAGAGTTGTGCCGCGTTCCGAGCGGCCCGGCGAACACCGATGAGGTGCGCCCGGCCTGTTCCGCGACGACCTGTGGTGGGGGGCTGGACAGCGGTTAGCCGTGCGGCTACACTGCTAGTTTGCGCTGCCTTCTCACTACAGCCCTGCCCTGGAATGCTCAGACCGGTCATTCCGTCCATGCGGGGTCAGTTGGGGTGCGCGCATAACGGCCGTTTTGCAGCACCGGTCCTCGGAAGGACGCATCTTGGCAGCTTCCCGCCCTGCGAAGACCAGTCGTACGTCGAGCGCTTTCGCTCCCCGCCGAATCTCCTTCGGCAGGATCACTGAGCATCTTGAGGTTCCGAACCTCCTGGCGATCCAGAACGAATCCTTTGACTGGCTCGTCGGCAACGACGCTTGGCAGAACCGATCGGCTGACGACCCGAACGCACGTTCGGGCCTTGCGGAGATTCTCGACGAGATCAGTCCCATCGAGGATTTCTCCGGCACCATGTCCCTCTCCTTCTCCGCACCGCGCTTCGACGAGGTCAAGGCCTCGATCGAGGAGTGCAAGGAGAAGGACCTGACCTACTGTGCCCCGCTGTTCGTGACCGCGGAGTTCACCAACAACACCACTGGCGAGATCAAGAGCCAGACGGTGTTCATGGGCGACTTCCCGATGATGACCCCCAAGGGCACGTTCATCATCAACGGCACCGAGCGCGTCGTGGTCAGCCAGCTGGTCCGGTCGCCCGGCGTCTACTTCGACAAGCAGCCGGACAAGACCTCCGACCGCGACCTCACCAGCGTCAAGGTCATCCCGTCCCGGGGTGCCTGGCTGGAGTTCGACATCGACAAGCGCGACACCGTCGGTGTCCGCATCGACCGCAAGCGCCGGCAGGCCGTCACGGTCCTGCTCAAGGCGATCGGGTGGTCCGCCGACCAGATCCGTGAGAAGTTCGGCTGGTCCGAGCTGCTCATGACGACGCTGGAGAAGGACCACATCGCCGGGCAGGACGAGGCCCTGCTCGACATCTACCGCAAGCTCCGTCCTGGCGAGCCGCCGACCCGGGAGAACGCGCAGACCCTGCTCGACAACCTCTTCTTCAACCCGAAGAGGTACGACGTGGCGAAGGTCGGCCGTTACAAGTTCAACAAGAAGCTCGAGATCGACGTCCCGATCATCAAGGGCACGCTGACCGAGGACGACATCGTCTCCACCGTGGAGTACCTGGCCCGCCTGCATGCGGGTGAGGACGGCTACGAGGCCGACGACATCGACCACTTCGGCAACCGGCGCCTGCGCACGGTCGGCGAGCTCATCCAGAACCAGGTCCGTGTGGGCCTGTCCCGGATGGAGCGCGTCGTCCGCGAGCGGATGACGACTCAGGACGTCGAGGCGATCACGCCGCAGACCCTGATCAACATCCGTCCCGTGGTGGCGGCGATCAAGGAGTTCTTCGGTACGTCGCAGCTGTCCCAGTTCATGGACCAGACCAACCCCCTGGCGGGTCTGACCCACCGCCGGCGCCTCTCGGCGCTGGGCCCGGGTGGTCTGTCCCGTGAGCGGGCCGGCTTCGAGGTCCGTGACGTGCACCCGTCCCACTACGGCCGGATGTGCCCGATCGAGACGCCGGAAGGCCCGAACATCGGCCTGATCGGTGCGCTCTCGACGTTCGCGCGGGTCAACCCGTTCGGCTTCATCGAGACGCCGTACCGGAAGGTCGTCGAGGGCGTCGTCACCGACGAGATCGACTACCTGACCGCCGACGAGGAGGACCGGTTCGTCAAGGCACAGGCCAACGCGCCTCTGTCGAGCGACGGCACCTTCGCGGAGGAGCGGGTTCTCGTCCGTCGTAAGGGCGGTG
Source organism: Catenuloplanes nepalensis (assembly GCF_030811575.1). Classification (GTDB taxonomy): domain Bacteria; phylum Actinomycetota; class Actinomycetes; order Mycobacteriales; family Micromonosporaceae; genus Catenuloplanes; species Catenuloplanes nepalensis. Next base: position 8,760,241 of record NZ_JAUSRA010000001.1, read on the forward strand.
AGGTCGACTACGTCGTCGGCACCTCCGTCGACTACATGGACGTGTCGCCGCGGCAGATGACCTCGGTCGCCACCGCGATGATCCCGTTCCTCGAGCACGACGACGCGAACCGCGCGCTCATGGGCGCGAACATGCAGCGTCAGGCCGTGCCGCTGGTCAAGGCCGAGGCCCCGCTGGTCGGCACCGGCATGGAGTTCCGTGCCGCGGTCGACGCCGGTGACGTGGTCGTGGCCGAGGTCGGCGGTCTGGTCGAGGACCTGTGCGCCGACTACATCACGGTCCACCAGGACGACGGCCACCGTCGCACCTACCTGCTGCACAAGTTCCGCCGTTCCAACGCCGGCTCCTGCGTCAACCAGAAGCCGACCGTGTTCGAGGGTGACCGGGTCGAGGCCGGCCAGGTCATCGCGGACGGTCCGTGCACCGACGAGGGCGAGATGGCCCTCGGCCGGAACCTCCTGGTCGCGTTCATGACCTGGGAGGGGCACAACTACGAGGACGCGATCATCCTGTCGCAGCGCCTCGTGCAGCAGGACGTGCTCACCTCGATCCACATCGAGGAGCACGAGGTCGACGCGCGGGACACCAAGCTCGGCCCGGAGGAGATCACCCGCGACATCCCGAACGTCAGCGAAGAGATGCTGGCGGACCTGGACGAGCGTGGCATCATCCGGATCGGTGCCGAGGTCGTCCCCGGCGACATCCTGGTCGGCAAGGTCACGCCGAAGGGCGAGACCGAGCTGACCCCGGAGGAGCGGCTGCTCCGCGCGATCTTCGGTGAGAAGGCCCGGGAGGTCCGGGACACCTCGCTGAAGGTGCCGCACGGCGAGACCGGCACGGTCATCGGCGTCCGGACGTTCTCGCGCGAGGACGGCGACGAGCTGCCCCCGGGCGTGAACGAGCTGGTCCGGGTGTACGTCGCCCAGAAGCGCAAGATCCAGGACGGTGACAAGCTCGCGGGCCGGCACGGCAACAAGGGCGTCATCTCCAAGATCCTGCCGGTCGAGGACATGCCGTTCCTGGAGGACGGCACGCCGGTCGACATCGTGCTCAACCCGCTGGGTGTGCCCTCGCGAATGAACATCGGCCAGGTCCTGGAGACTCACCTCGGGTGGGTGGCCAAGACCGGGTGGAACGTCGAGGGTGACGACGCCGAGTGGAAGCGCCAGCTCCGCTCGATCAACGCGCACACCAGCGAGCCGAACACGAACGTGGCGACGCCGGTCTTCGACGGTGCCCGTGAGGACGAGATCCACGGTCTCCTCGCCAGCACCCTCCCGAACCGGGACGGCACGCAGCTGATCGGCAGCACGGGTAAGGCGAAGCTGTTCGACGGCCGCTCCGGCGAGCCGATCCCGGACGCCATCTCGGTGGGCTACGTCTACATCCTGAAGCTGAACCACCTGGTCGACGACAAGATCCACGCGCGCTCGACCGGTCCGTACTCGATGATCACGCAGCAGCCGCTGGGTGGTAAGGCGCAGTTCGGTGGCCAGCGTTTCGGCGAGATGGAGTGCTGGGCCATGCAGGCCTACGGCGCCGCATACGCGCTGCAGGAGCTACTGACGATCAAGTCCGACGATGTTCTCGGCCGCGTGAAGGTCTACGAGGCCATCGTCAAGGGCGAGAACATTCCGGAGCCGGGTATCCCGGAGTCCTTCAAGGTGCTCCTCAAGGAGCTGCAGTCGCTGTGCCTGAACGTCGAGGTGCTCTCCAGTGACGGTGTGGCGCTTGAGATGCGCGAGACGGACGACGAGGTCTTCCGGGCCGCCGAGGAGCTGGGTATCGACCTGTCCCGGCGCGAGCCGAGCAGCGTCGAAGAAGTCTGAGGTTCCAGGTGAGGGGCGGGTCCGCCCGCCCCTCACCTGCCCCGGAGCCCAACTAGCCTTACAGACACGACACGAGGGATATATAACGTGCTCGACGTCAACTTCTTCGACGAGCTCCGCATCGGGCTGGCCACCGCCGACGACATCCGGCAGTGGTCGCACGGTGAGGTCAAGAAGCCTGAGACGATCAACTACCGCACCCTGAAGCCCGAGAAGGACGGACTCTTCTGCGAGAAGATCTTCGGTCCGCAGCGGGACTGGGAGTGCTACTGCGGCAAGTACAAGCGGGTCCGGTTCAAGGGCATCATCTGTGAGCGCTGCGGCGTCGAGGTGACCCGGTCCAAGGTCCGCCGTGAGCGCATGGGTCACATCGAGCTCGCCGCCTCGGTGACCCACATCTGGTACTTCAAGGGCGTCCCGAGCCGGCTGGGTTACCTGCTGGACCTCGCGCCGAAGGACCTCGAAAAGATCATTTACTTCGCGTCGTACGTGGTGACGAGCGTCGACGCCGAGGCACGCCACCGCGACCTCTCGACGATCGAGAACGAGATCTTCGCGGAGAAGCGTCAGTCGGAGAACAGCCGCGACTCGGAGATCGAGAAGCGTGCCGCCAAGCTGGAGCAGGACCTGGCCGAGCTGGAGGCCGAGGGCGCCAAGGCCGACGTGCGCCGCAAGGTCAAGGAGTCCGGCGAGCGCGAGATGCGCCAGATCCGCGACCGCGCGCAGCGCGAGATCGACCGGCTGGACGAGGTGCTCGACACCTTCCGCAAGCTCGACAAGAAGCAGCTGGTCACGGACGAGCTGCTCTACCGCGAGCTGCGCGACCGGTTCGGTGAGTACTTCACCGGTGGCATGGGCGCCGAGGCGATCAAGGCGCTGCTGGAGGGTCTCGACCTCGACGCCGAGGCCGAGCTGCTGCGCGAGATCATCCGGTCCGGCAAGGGCCAGCGGAAGATCCGCGCGCTCAAGCGGCTCAAGGTCGTGGCGGCGTTCCTGAACACCCGCAACTCGCCGCTCGGCATGGTCCTGGACTGCGTTCCGGTCATCCCGCCGGACCTGCGCCCGATGGTGCAGCTCGACGGTGGCCGCTTCGCCACCTCCGACCTGAACGACCTGTACCGCCGCGTGATCAACCGGAACAACCGGCTCAAGCGCCTGATCGACCTGGGCGCTCCCGAGATCATCGTGAACAACGAGAAGCGGATGCTGCAGGAGGCCGTCGACGCGCTGTTCGACAACGGCCGCCGCGGCCGGCCGGTCACCGGCCCGGGTAACCGCCCGCTGAAGTCGCTGTCCGACATGCTCAAGGGCAAGCAGGGCCGGTTCCGTCAGAACCTGCTCGGCAAGCGCGTCGACTACTCCGGCCGTTCTGTCATCGTGGTGGGCCCGCAGCTCAAGCTGCACCAGTGTGGCCTGCCCCGCATGATGGCGCTGGAGCTGTTCAAGCCGTTCGTGATGAAGCGCCTGGTCGACCTGAACCACGCGCAGAACATCAAGTCGGCCAAGCGCATGGTCGAGCGTCAGCGCCCGGTCGTGTGGGACGTGCTGGACGAGGTCATCACGGAGCACCCGGTTCTGCTGAACCGTGCCCCGACGCTGCACCGTCTCGGCATCCAGGCCTTCGAGCCGCGGCTGGTCGAGGGCAAGGCCATCCAGATCCACCCGCTCGTCTGCACCGCGTTCAACGCGGACTTCGACGGCGACCAGATGGCGGTGCACGTGCCGCTGTCCGCCGAGGCCCAGGCCGAGGCGCGGATCCTGATGCTGTCCTCGAACAACATCCTCAAGCCGTCCGACGGCAAGCCGGTCACCATGCCGACCCAGGACATGGTCATCGGTCTGTACCACCTGACCCACCTCAAGCCCGAGGGCAAGGGTGCGGGCCGGGTGTTCAGCTCGGACGCCGAGGCGCGGATGGCCTTCGACAACGGTGAGCTGGGGCTCGGTGCCCCGGTCAAGATCCGCCTGCGGGACGTGTCCAGCGTCGACAACGGTGCCAAGGCCGAGAAGTGGGACGCGCCGGAGGGCTGGGAGCCGGGGCAGCCGCTGCTGGTCGACACCACGCTGGGCCGCGTGCTCTTCAACGAGACGCTCCCGGTGGGTTACCGCTACGTCAACTACGAGATCCGCAAGGGTCAGCTCTCCGCGATCGTCAACGACCTCGCCGAGCGCTTCCCGAAGGTGACGCTGGCGGCGACGCTGGACGCGCTGAAGGAGTCCGGTTTCCACTGGGCGACCTGGTCCGGCGTGACCATCGGTATGGGCGACGTCGTCGCGCCGCCCGGAAAGCCGGCGATCCTCGAGCGGTACGAGAAGGAGGCCGCGCAGATCGACAAGCAGTACCAGCGCGGTCTGATGACGGCCGAGGAGCGCCGCGGCGAGCTGATCGAGATCTGGACCAAGGCGACCAACGAGGTCGCCAAGGAGATGGACACCGCGCTCCCGCAGGACAACCCGCTCTGGGTCATGATCAACTCGGGTGCTCGCGGTAACCTGCTCCAGCTCCGGCAGATCGCCGCGATCCGTGGTCTGGTGGCCAACCCGAAGGGCGAGATCATCCCGCGGCCGATCAAGGCCTCGTACCGGGAGGGTCTGTCCGTGCTGGAGTACTTCATCTCCACGCACGGTGCCCGCAAGGGTCTCGCGGACACCGCCCTGCGTACCGCCGACTCGGGTTACCTGACCCGTCGTCTGGTGGACGTCTCGCAGGACGTGATCATCCGCGAGGAGGACTGCGGCACCGAGCGCGCGATCCCGATGCAGGTGCTGGAGCGTGACCAGGCCGGCGTGCTGCAGATCCACGAGCACGCCGAGACCGGCGTGCACGCGCGGACGCTGGCCGACACGATCACCGGGCCGGACGGTCAGGTGGTCGCGGAGCGCGGCACCGACATCAACTCGATCCTGGTGGACGCGCTGCACGCGGCCGGCGTCGAGAACGTGCGGGTCCGCTCCGTGCTGACGTGCGAGTCGAAGCTGGGCGTCTGCGCGGCCTGCTACGGCCGTTCGCTGCCGACCGGCAAGACCGTGGACGTCGGCGAGGCCGTCGGCATCATCGCGGCCCAGTCCATCGGTGAGCCGGGCACGCAGCTGACGATGCGTACCTTCCACACCGGTGGTGTCGCGGGTGAGGACATCACCCAGGGTCTGCCGCGTGTCCAGGAGATCTTCGAGGCGCGTGTGCCCAAGGGCAAGGCGCCGATCGCGGACACTCCCGGTCGCGTTCGGATCGAGGACGGCGAGCGGGTCCGGAAGATCATCGTGGTGCCGGACGACGGCAGCGAAGAGATCGTCTACGACAAGATCTCGAAGCGGTCCAAGCTCCGTCGCCAGGACGGCGAGCACGTGCAGGTCGGCGAGAAGCTGACCGAGGGCACGATCGACCCGCACGAGTTGCTCCGCATCCTCGGCCCGCGCGCGGTCCAGGTCCACCTGACCTCCGAGGTCCAGGAGGTCTACCGCTCGCAGGGCGTGCTGATCCACGACAAGCACATCGAGATCATCATTCGCCAGATGCTCAAGCGGGTCACCGTCATCGACTCGGGCTCCACCGAGTTCCTGCCGGGCCTGCTGGTCGACCGCGCGCTCTTCGAGTCGGAGAACCGCCGCCTGGTCGCCGAGGGCGGGGAGCCGGCCGCGGGCCGTCCCCAGCTCATGGGCATCACGAAGGCGTCGCTGGCCACGGACTCGTGGCTGTCGGCGGCCTCCTTCCAGGAGACGACCCGCGTCCTCACCGACGCGGCGATCAACTCGCGCAGCGACTCGCTCGTGGGCCTGAAGGAGAACGTGATCATCGGTAAGCTCATCCCGGCCGGTACCGGTATCTCCAAGTACCGCGCGGTCCGGGTCGAGCCGACCGAGGAGGCGAAGGCCAAGGTCTACTCGATGACCGGTTACCCGGAGACCGACTACGGCTTCGGACCGGCCAGCGGGCAGGCCGTGCCGCTCGACGACTTCGACTTCGGGTCCTACCGTTGAGCTGCTGATCTGATCAGGTGAACGACCGCCGAGGGCGGGAGCGCGAGATGCGCTCCCGCCCTCGGCGCGTCACGAGGGATGATGGACGGCATGAGCGTTTCTCAGGCGGTCGTCGGGCCGGGCCGGCACCCGCTCGATCCGGAGCCGGTGCGGTCGAGCAAGGCGCCGGCCGTGTTCGCGCTCGGGCTGGTCGCGTTCCTCACCGGACCGCTGGTCGGCGGGCTGGTGCCGGGCACGATCGCGTTGCTGCTGGCCCGGCAGGCCGAGCGGGAGGCCTATGCGTCCGGTGGCTATCTGACCGGCGCCGCGTGGGTCCGCCGCGGCACCGTGCTCGCCTGGTCCGGGATCACACTCGCCGCCTGCGCGCTGGTGCTGGCGCTGGTCGTCGCGGTCTTCAACTACGCCAACGCGCCGCTGCAGGACTTCGCGCCCGGCATCGACTGACACGGGCGCGCTCCGCTGTGCCATGCTCGGCGGGCGCCCTCGACGCACGCGAGGCCCCGCGGTGCCGTGGGGACAGTGGGAGGAGAACACAGGCGTGACCGAACAGCCGCAGGGCGGTTACCCGGAGTCCGTGTGGCAGCGACCGGTGGCCGGGTCCGGGCCGCCGCCCGCAGCCGTGCCGGAGTCCCCGCCGGCGCCGCAGGCCTCGCCCGTGCCGGGACCGTCCGCTGTGGTGCCCGGAGCGCCGCCGTCGCTCGCGCCGCTGACGCCGCCGTCGCTCGCGCCGCCGGCGTCGCCGAGCCCGGTGCGGCCCGCGGCCTACCCCGATCATCCGTCCTACCCGGGACAGCCCTACCCCGGCCGGCAGCCGTATCCGGGGCAGTCCCATCCCGGACCGCCGTATCCGGGGCGACAGCCTTACCCGGGACAGCCCTATCCCGGGCAGCAGTCGTATCCCGGACAGCCGTATCCGGCGCAGTCCTATCCCGGACAGCCGTATCCAGGGCAGTCCTATCCCGGGCCGCCGTATCCGGGGCAGCAGCCGTATCCCGGTCAGTCTCACCCGGGGTATGGGTATCCGGTGCAGCCGCATCCGGGTCATGGCGGGTATCCGGGGCACCCGGTGGCCCTCCAGGGGAATCCGGGCGCGTATCCGGGGTATCCGCCCGTGCCGGCGGCGCCTCCGGCCGCGATGATGCCGCACCCGGGGTATGCGATGGCCGGCGCGCCCGCGATGGCCGGCGCGCGGCCCGCGGCGTACCCCCCGATGGGTTTGAATGGTTTTCCGCCGCCGCCGCGCGAGGGCTGGGGGAACGCGGAGCGGGTGGAGCCGGTGCCGGAGACGCCGTTCGCGGTGGTGCACCTGGAGGTGCCCGCGGTGGTCTCCGGGCTCGCGATCGGGTCGCTGGTCACCGGGGGAGTGGCGCTGCTGGTGTCGTTCGCCGTGGCGTGCTTCGGGCTGCTGGGCGCACAGAGCGGCTGGGGCGGTCTGGTCGCCGGCGCGTTCGCGTTGCTGGCCGTGATCGCGGGCGTCGGCGCGGTGGTGCAGGGGACCGGCGCGCTGCGTCAGGTGCGCCGGCCGGCCGAGTCGTCGTCGATCCGGTTCAGCGGCCGCGGCCTGGCGATCACCGGTCTGTCGCTCGGTGGCGGAGGTGCCGCGGTGGCGCTGCTCTCGCTGCTGATCGTCGTGGTCCTGAGCCTGTCGTAGGTACTTGCCCGGGGGCTCGCGGGCATGTAGGGAGTCAGTGAATGGCGTCCCTGGCGACCGGGTACACTTGGCCTCGCAGAGTGGTTCGTCGCTGTTGCAGAGTTCGTCGCTGAAGGTGTCAGCATCAGGAGTTCTGGGTCCCGGGTCTTTCCGGATGCCAGATCGCCGGGTGTGAGGTCCGAAGCCGGAGATCCGTTGGGGGTCGTGTAGTGGGGAGATAGCTCTCCTTACCGTCCGGTTTTGACCAGCGCCCTCACGGTGGGTACTCTTTCCCTTCGTGCCCGGGCTTGCCCGGGCAACTTGTGCGTGCGCCGTTCGGTCCGGAGTTCAAGCCGGATGAGCGACGCGCACCACGACAATGGCAGACCAGCGCGAGTCTTCACCGCGCGACCGTAGCGCCGGGCGACACGCCCGACCGCGGGGGTCGAGAGGCCTACTCCCAGCAGGCCCCCCGATCGGCAGCAAGAGGCAAGACCGGCGCAGCCGGGTAGGTAAGACAGACGGTCAGGCCGCCACCAGGGCGGCCACCACGGAAGTTGACGGGCCCAGGCAACGGGCCCGGACAGGACAGGGAGCGGAGTACCCGGTGCCCACGATCCAGCAGCTGGTCCGCAAGGGCCGCCAGGCGAAGACGAGTAAGACCAAGACGCCGGCGCTGAAGGGGAGTCCCCAGCGTCGCGGAGTCTGCACGCGCGTCTACACCACCACCCCGAAGAAGCCCAACTCGGCGCTGCGCAAGGTCGCTCGTGTCAAGCTCAGCAGCCAGATCGAGGTGACCGCGTACATCCCCGGTGTGGGTCACAACCTGCAGGAGCACTCGATCGTGCTCGTGCGTGGCGGTCGTGTGAAGGACCTGCCGGGCGTTCGCTACAAGATCATCCGCGGTTCGCTGGACACCCAGGGCGTCCGCAACCGTAAGCAGGCGCGCAGCCGCTACGGCGCGAAGAAGGAGAAGAGCTGACATGCCGCGTAAGGGCCCCGCTCCCCGCCGGCCGCTGACGCCGGACCCGGTTTACAACTCGCCGCTCGTCACGCAGCTGGTGAACAAGATCCTGGCGGACGGCAAGCGTCAGCTCGCGGAGCGCATCGTCTACGGCGCGCTTGAGGGCTGCCGTGAGAAGACCGGCACCGACCCGGTCGTGACGCTGAAGCGCGCCATGGACAACGTGAAGCCGACCCTCGAGGTCCGCAGCCGCCGTGTCGGTGGCGCGACCTACCAGGTGCCGGTCGAGGTCCGCCCGTCCCGCGCGCTGACGCTGGGCCTGCGCTGGCTGACCACGTACTCCAAGGCGCGCCGCGAGAAGACCATGATCGAGCGGCTGCAGAACGAGCTGCTCGACGCGAGCAACGGCCTCGGTGCCGCTGTGAAGCGTCGCGAGGACACGCACAAGATGGCCGAGTCCAACAAGGCCTTCGCGCACTACCGCTGGTGATCCAGCCGCCCGGCGCCGGCTTCGCGGCTGGCTGCCGGGCACACCGCTGGATCACCCGGCGCAATCCTCATCCGGTGTGATGCCGGGTGGTTCAGCAACCCGACGAGACGACGAAGTAGGGATTACAGTGGCCGCCGCAGACGCGCTCGCCAACGTACGCAACATCGGCATCATGGCGCACATCGATGCCGGCAAGACCACGACTACTGAGCGAATCCTCTTCTACACCGGTATCACGTACAAGATCGGTGAAGTCCACGATGGCGCGGCCACCATGGACTGGATGGAGCAGGAGCAGGAGCGTGGCATCACCATCACCTCCGCTGCGACGAAGTGCGAGTGGAAGGGCCACACGATCCAGATCATCGACACGCCCGGCCACGTCGACTTCACGGTCGAGGTCGAGCGGTCGCTGCGTGTTCTGGACGGTGCGGTCGCGGTCTACGACGGCGTCGCCGGCGTAGAGCCGCAGACCGAGAACGTCTGGCGGCAGGCCGACAAGTACAACGTCCCGCGGATGTGCTTCGTCAACAAGCTCGACCGGACCGGCGCCGACTTCTTCCGCTGCGTGCAGATGATGAAGGACCGGCTGAACGCCACCACGCTCGTGCTGCAGATCCCGATCGGCAACGAGGCTGACTTCATCGGCGTCGTGGACCTCATCACCATGAAGGCTCTCACCTGGCGTGGCGAGACCAAGATGGGCGAGGACTACGCGGTCGAGGAGATCCCGGCCGAGATGAAGGACGACGCCGAGCTCTGGCGGACCCAGCTCCTCGAGACGCTCGCCGAGAACGACGACGCCATCATGGAGAAGTACCTGGAGGGCGAGGAGCTCTCGATCGACGAGATCAAGGCCGGCATCCGCCGCGCCACGATCTCCGGCAAGGCGAACCCGGTGCTCACCGGTTCGGCGTTCAAGAACAAGGGCGTTCAGCCCATGCTCGACGCCGTGGTGGACTACCTGCCGTCGCCGCTGGACATCCCGGCCATCGAGGGCACCAAGACCGACGGCGAGACCCCGCTGCTGCGGAAGCCGTCGAACTCGGAGCCGTTCTCCGGCCTGGCGTTCAAGATTCAGACCGACAAGCACCTCGGCAAGCTCACGTACGTCCGGGTCTACTCCGGCACGCTCGACTCCGGTTCCCAGGTGGTCAACTCCACCAAGGACCGCAAGGAGCGGATCGGCAAGATCTACCAGATGCACGCGAACAAGCGCGAGGAGCGTCCTCAGGCGCAGGCCGGCGACATCATCGCCGTCCAGGGCCTGAAGCAGACCACCACCGGTGACACCCTGTCCGACCCGGCGAACCCGGTCATCCTCGAGTCGATGACGTTCCCGGAGCCGGTCATCTCGGTGGCGATCGAGCCGAAGACCAAGTCGGACCAGGAGAAGCTGGGCACCGCGATCCAGCGCCTGGCCGAGGAGGACCCGACCTTCCGCGTCCGCAACGACGATGAGACCGGTCAGACGGTCATCTCCGGCATGGGCGAGCTCCACCTGGACATCCTGGTGGACCGCATGCGCCGCGAGTTCAACGTCGAGGCGAACGTCGGCAAGCCGCAGGTCGCGTACCGCGAGACCATCCGCCGCAAGGTGGAGAAGGTCGAGTTCACCCACAAGAAGCAGACCGGTGGCTCGGGTCAGTACGCCCGCGTCATCATCGGCGTCGAGCCGCTGCCGCTGGAGAACGACGGCCCGACCTACGAGTTCGTGAACGCGGTCAGCGGCGGTCGCATCCCGAAGGAGTTCATCCCTTCGGTCGACGCCGGTGCGCAGGACGCCATGCAGTACGGCATCCTCGCGGGCTACCCGTTGGTCGGTGTCAAGCTGACGCTGGTCGACGGCCAGTACCACGAGGTTGACTCGTCCGAGATGGCGTTCAAGATCGCCGGCTCGATGGCGCTGAAGGAGGCGGCTCGCAAGGCCGACCCGGCGCTGCTCGAGCCGATGATGGCCGTCGAGGTCACCACTCCTGAGGAGAACATGGGTGACGTCATCGGCGACCTCAACTCCCGCCGCGGCATCATCCAGGCCATGGAGGAGCGGAGCGGCGCTCGCGTCGTCCGCGCCTCGGTGCCGCTGTCGGAGATGTTCGGCTACGTCGGCGACCTGCGGTCGAAGACCCAGGGCCGGGCGAGCTACAGCATGCAGTTCGACTCCTACGCCGAGGTCCCCGCGTCCGTGGCCAAGGAGATCATCGCCAAGGCGACCGGGGAGTAATTCCCCTGGCCCGTCTCGGCGGGCTGTGTTGTGACCTGGCCTGAAGATGGCCGAGCGGCCTCAAAGACCGCAGTGTCACGGGCCGGATGTGAATCCGGCCCGTGGCGCACAGTCGACAGTGTTCGTAGTGCTCCAGCCAGCGCTGCGGACGGAACCAGACAGTCCACAGGAGGACCCAGTGGCGAAGGCGAAGTTCGAGCGGACTAAGCCGCACGTCAACATCGGCACCATTGGTCACATCGACCACGGTAAGACGACGCTGACCGCGGCCATCACCAAGGTCCTGCACGACAAGTACCCGGACCTGAACCCCTACACGCCGTTCGACGAGATCGACAAGGCGCCGGAGGAGAAGGCTCGTGGTATCACGATCTCCATCGCGCACGTCGAGTACCAGACCGACAAGCGGCACTACGCCCACGTCGACTGCCCCGGCCACGCGGACTACATCAAGAACATGATCACCGGTGCCGCGCAGATGGACGGCGCGATCCTGGTGGTCGCGGCGACCGACGGCCCGATGCCGCAGACCAAGGAGCACGTGCTCCTGGCCCGCCAGGTCGGCGTTCCGTACATCGTCGTGGCGCTCAACAAGAGCGACATGGTCGACGACGAGGAGCTCCTCGAGCTCGTCGAGCTCGAGGTCCGTGAGCTGCTCAGCACCTACGAGTTCCCGGGCGACGACCTGCCGGTCGTGCGCGTCTCGGCGCTCAAGGCGCTCGAGGGCGACCCGGAGTGGACCGGCAAGCTGCTCGAGCTGATGGACGCGGTCGACACCGCGATCCCGCAGCCCGAGCGCGAGACCGAGAAGCCGTTCCTCATGCCGATCGAGGACGTCTTCACGATCACCGGCCGCGGCACCGTGGTCACCGGTCGCGCGGAGCGCGGCATCCTCAAGCCGAACGAGGAGGTGGAGATCGTCGGCATCCGCGAGAAGTCGACCAAGACGATCTGCACCGGTATCGAGATGTTCCGCAAGGTGCTCGACGAGGCGCGTGCCGGCGAGAACGTCGGTCTGCTCCTCCGTGGCATCAAGCGCGAGGACGTCGAGCGCGGCATGGTCATCGTGAAGCCGGGCACCTCTACTCCGCACACGGAGTTCGAGGGCCAGGTTTACATCCTCTCCAAGGAGGAGGGTGGCCGGCACACGCCGTTCTTCCAGAACTACCGCCCGCAGTTCTACTTCCGTACCACGGACGTGACCGGCGTCGTGACCCTCCCCGAGGGCACCGAGATGGTCATGCCGGGCGACAGCACCTCCATGGCCGTCAAGCTGATCCAGCCCATCGCCATGGACCAGGGTCTGAAGTTCGCGATCCGTGAGGGTGGCCGCACCGTCGGCGCCGGCACGGTCACGAAGATCATCAAGTAATCAAGACGTAAACAGGTACCCCGATTAGCATTGCCGTGAGGTAGTACGGCATACTAGTCAGGTTGCGTCCGCGCGGGGCGGCTGGATGTGCTGTGTCGGTAACGGCACCATGTCCGGTCGCCCTCGCCCGGCGTCTGGGGTTTGTTGATCAATGAATAGTTGGTTGATCGCCCAGGGCGCCCCGATCCCGGCGGACGAGGTCCTCGTCGAGGGCCGACGGGCAACCGCTCCGAATTTCGGGGCGGAGCGTGAAGTTAAAACGCGACACGCCCGACCGCGGGGGTCGGACAGCACAGGACCGAGGGTCCTGTGCCCCGGGTCAAATCCGGCCGGTGGGACATCCGGCCGAGTCTGATCCGGGGGCATGCCGAGGAGTTCTACTCGGCAGGTAGCGGCATCGAGAGAAGGAAACAGAAGCCACCATGGCGGGACAGAAGATCCGCATCCGGCTCAAGGCCTACGACCACGAGGTCGTCGATTCCTCGGCGCGGAAGATCGTCGAGACGGTGACGCGCACCGGGGCGCAGGTCGCGGGCCCGGTGCCGCTGCCCACGGAGATCAACCGTTTCTGCGTGATCCGTTCGCCGCACAAGTACAAGGACTCGCGCGAGCACTTCGAGATGCGTACGCACAAGCGTCTGATCGACATCATCGACCCGACCCCGAAGACGGTCGATTCGCTGATGCGTCTCGACCTGCCGGCCGGCGTCGACATCGAGATCAAGCTGTAGGGACTGCGAACTCATGGACAGGCAAGTGAAGGGCATCCTGGGCGCCAAGCTCGGCATGACCCAGGTCTGGGACAACAACAAGGTTGTCCCGGTGACCGTGGTGCAGGCCGGCCCGTGCGTCGTGACCCAGGTCCGCACCGCTGACACGGACGGCTACTCCGCGATCCAGTTGGCGTTCGGTGCGATCGACCCCCGCAAGGCGAGCAAGCCGCGGGCCGGGCACTTCGCCAAGGCTGAGGTGGCGCCGCGTCGTCACATCGTCGAGCTGCGGACGACCGACGCCAGCGAGTACTCGCTCGGCCAGGAGGTCACCGTGGACTCGTTCCCGGTGGGTTCCCCGGTCGACGTGACCGGCCGGACCAAGGGCAAGGGCTTCGCCGGTGTCATGAAGCGGCACGGCTTCCACGGCCTCCGCGCGAGCCACGGTGTCGAGCGTAAGCACCGCTCCCCGGGCTCGATCGGCGCCTGCGCGACGCCCGGTCGCGTGTTCAAGGGCGTCCGCATGGCGGGCCGGATGGGCAGCGAGCGCTACACCGTGCAGAACCTGACCGTTCAGGCGGTCGACGTGGAGAACAACCTGCTGCTCGTCCGCGGTGCCATTCCCGGCCCCAAGGGCGCGCTGATCCTGGTTCGCTCCGCGGCGAAGGCCCCCGTCAAGAAGGGTGCTGCCAAGTGAGCTCCGTTGACGTGCTGAACACCGAGGGCGCGAAGGCCGGCTCCGTCGAGCTGCCCGCGGCGATCTTCGACGTGCAGGCCAACATCCCGCTGATGCACCAGGTCGTGGTGGCTCAGCTGGCGGCCGCCCGCCAGGGCACGCACAAGGTGAAGACCCGCGGTGAGGTCTCCGGCGGTGGCCGGAAGCCCTACAAGCAGAAGGGCACCGGCCGCGCCCGTCAGGGCTCGACCCGGGCGCCGCAGTTCGCCGGCGGTGGCGTCGTGCACGGCCCCGTGCCGCGCGACTACTCGCAGCGGACCCCGAAGAAGATGAAGGCCGCCGCGCTGCGGGGCGCCCTCTCCGACCGGGCCCGCGACAACGCGGTGTTCGTGGTCGAGGCGTTCGTCGCGGGCGAGGTGCCGTCGACGAAGGCCGCGCTGGCCACGCTGCGCAAGGTCACCGAGGAGACCAAGGTCCTGGTCGTGCTGACCGGCGTGGACGAGCTGAACTGGCTCTCGCTGCGCAACGAGCCGACCGTGCACCTCCTCGAGGTCGGGCAGCTCAACACGTACGACGTGCTGAACTCCTCCGCGGTGATCTTCACCAAGGACGCCTACGACGAGTTCACGGGCGCCGGCAAGTCCGAGGAGGGCGACAAGTGACCACCATCGCGGACCCGCGCGACATCATCATCGCGCCGGTGGTCTCCGAGAAGAGCTACAGCGTCCTCGACCAGAACTGGTACACGTTCCTGGTCCACCCGGACGCGAACAAGACCGCCATCAAGATCGCTATCCAGCAGATCTTCAACGTGCGCGTACTGACCGTGAACACTGCGAACCGCGAGGGCAAGCGGAAGCGGACGCGGACCGGTTTCGGCCAGCGCAAGGCTACGAAGCGCGCTCTGGTCAAGCTGGCCGACGGCGACCGCATCGAGGCCTTCGGCGGCCCGGTCAGCTGAGGGGTGTAGGACATGCCTATTCGTAAGTACAAGCCGACGACGCCGGGCCGCCGTGGTGGCTCCGTCTCGGACTTCGCCGAGATCACGCGCTCCACCCCGGAGAAGTCGCTGCTCGTGCCGCTGCCCAAGAAGGGCGGCCGCAACGCGCACGGCCGGATCACGACCCGTCACCAGGGTGGTGGCCACAAGCGTCAGTACCGCTTGATCGACTTCAAGCGGGCGGACAAGGACGGCATCCCGGCCAAGGTCGCTCACATCGAGTACGACCCGAACCGCACCGCCCGGATCGCGCTGCTGCACTACATCGACGGCGAGAAGCGGTACATCCTCGCGCCGAAGGACCTGAAGCAGGGCGACAAGGTCGAGGCCGGTGTCGGCGCCGACATCAAGCCGGGCAACAACCTGCCGCTGCGCAACATCCCGGTGGGTACTCAGGTGCACGCGGTGGAGCTGCGCCCGGGCGGCGGTGCCAAGCTGGCCCGCTCGGCCGGCGTCGGCATCCAGCTGCTGGGCCGCGAGGAGCAGTACGCGACGCTGCGTATGCCGTCCGGTGAGATCCGGCGCGTCGACGTGCGCTGCCGCGCCACCGTCGGCGAGATCGGCAACGCCGACCAGTCGAACATCAACTGGGGCAAGGCCGGCCGCATGCGATGGAAGGGCAAGCGCCCGACCGTCCGTGGTGTCGCCATGAACCCGGTCGACCACCCGCACGGTGGTGGTGAGGGCAAGACCTCCGGTGGTCGCCACCCGGTCAACCCGGCTGGTAAGCCCGAGGGCCGTACCCGCCGCAAGGGCCAGGCGAGCGACAAGCTGATCGTCCGCCGCCGCTACGCGACCCGCAAGCGCGGCTGATAGAGACAGCTGGACTGGAGAACTGACATGCCTCGCAGCCTGAAGAAGGGCCCGTTCGTCGACGACCACCTGATCAAGAAGGTGGAAGTGCAGAACGACAAGGGCACCAAGAACGTCATCAAGACCTGGTCGCGTCGCTCGACGATCATCCCCGAGATGCTCGGGCACACGATCGCCGTGCACGACGGGCGCAAGCACGTCCCGGTGTTCGTCACCGAGGCGATGGTCGGTCACAAGCTCGGTGAGTTCGCTCTGACCCGCACGTTCAAGGGTCACGAGAAGGACGACCGCAAGAGCCGCCGGCGCTGAGCAGAAGTCACGGATTAGAGGATCAAGGGGTTACAGCGATGCCAGGAAAAGGCGACGCTCCGGTGCTGCCGGGCGCGCGGGCGGTGGCGCGGCACGTCCGCGTCTCGCCGATGAAGGCGCGTCGGGTGGTCGACCTCGTTCGTGGTCTGCCCGCGAAGGAGGCGCTCACCGTGCTGCAGTTCGCACCGCAGTCGGCGAGCGAGCCGGTCTACAAGGTGCTGGCCAGCGCGATCGCGAACGCTGAGAACAACGAGCGGCTGGATCCTGACGCGCTGCTGGTCGCCGAGGCGTTTGTGGACGAGGGCCCGACGCTCAAGCGGTTCCGGCCGCGCGCTCAGGGTCGGGCTTACCGCATCCGCAAGCGCACCTGCCACATCACGATCGCCGTCGAGGCTGTGGCGCCGAAGGCGCGGCCCGCCAAGAAGGCCGCTGCCAAGAAGGCCGCTCCCGCGGCCGAGCAGCCCAAGAACGAGACGGAGGCGGCCGAGTAATGGGTCAGAAGGTTCACCCGCACGGGTTCCGACTCGGCATCTCGACCGACTGGAAGTCCCGCTGGTTCGCGGACAAGCTCTACAAGGACTACATCGGCGAGGATGTCAAGATTCGCCGGATGATGTCCCGGGGCCTGGAGCGCGCCGGCATCTCCAAGGTGGACATCGAGCGCACCCGGGACCGGGTTCGCGTCGACATCCACACCGCCCGTCCGGGCATCGTCATCGGCCGTAAGGGCGCGGAGGCGGACCGGATCCGGGGCGAGCTGGAGAAGCTCACCGGCAAGCAGGTGCAGCTGAACATCCTCGAGGTCAAGAACCCCGAGTCGGACGCGCAGCTGGTTGCCCAGGGCGTCGCCGAGCAGCTCTCCAGCCGGGTCAGCTTCCGTCGTGCCATGCGCAAGGCGATGCAGTCCGCGATGAAGAACCCGGTCTGCAAGGGCATCCGGGTGCAGGTCTCGGGCCGCCTCGGCGGCGCCGAGATGAGCCGCACGGAGTTCTACCGTGAGGGTCGCGTCCCGCTGCACACGCTGCGGGCCAACATCGAGTACGGCTTCTTCGAGGCCCGTACCACCTTCGGCCGGATCGGCGTGAAGGTGTGGATCTACAAGGGTGACGCCGTGCCGGGCCGCGAGGCTCCGCAGGACACGGCCCCGTCCCGTCCGCGCCGTGAGCGCGGCGACCGGCCCGAGCGGCCGCGTCGTGGCCGGTCCGGCTCGTCCGGCACCACCGCGGGCGGCACCGAGGCCGGTCGTGCGGCCGCCGCCGCGCAGCAGCAGTCGGACACGCCCACCGGCGAGTCCGTCAGCAACGCGGCTGTCGCGGCCGCGCCGGCTGTCGCAGAAACGCAGCAGGAGGGCTGACAGATGCTGATCCCGCGCAAGCCCCCGAAGGGCTTCCGCAAGCCGCACCACCCGGACCGTCACGGTGCGAGTAAGGGCGGCAACCGAGTGGTGTTCGGTGAGTTCGGTATCCAGGCACTGGAGCCGGCCTACGTCACCAACCGGCAGATCGAGTCGGCCCGTATCGCGATGACCCGTCACATCAAGCGTGGCGGCAAGGTCTGGATCACGGTCTTCCCGGACCAGGCGCTGACCAAGAAGCCGGCTGAGACCCGCATGGGTTCCGGTAAGGGCTCGCCCGAGTGGTGGGTCGCGAACATCAAGCCGGGCCGCGTCCTGTTCGAGATGTCCTTCCCGAACGAGGCGATCGCGCGTGAGGCGATGCGCCGCGCGATTCACAAGCTGCCGATGAAGTGCCGCATCGTGAAGCGCGAAGTGGGTGAGGCGTGATGGCAGCCGGTACCAAGGCCACCGAGTTCCGTGAGCTCTCCGACGAGGAGCTGACCGCGAAGCTCAAGGAGGCCAAGGCGGAGCTGTTCAACCTCCGAGTGCAGGGCGCCACGGGGCAGCTGGACAACAACCGGCGGCTGCCTGTCGTCCGCCGGGAGATTGCCCGGATCTACACGATTCTGCGTGAGCGGGAGCTGGGTCTCTCGTCCGCGCCGTCTGAGGTGACTGCGTGATGAGTGAAGAGAACGCTACGGCCGCTCGTCGCCAGCGCAAGGTCCGTGAGGGCCTTGTCGTGAGCGACAAGATGGACAAGACCGTCGTCGTCGAGGTCGAGGACCGGGTCAAGCACGCGCTGTACGGCAAGGTCATCCGCCGTACCCGCAAGCTGAAGGTCCACGACGAGCAGAACGCCGCCGGCGTCGGCGACCGCGTCTCCCTGATGGAGACCCGGCCGCTGTCGGCCACCAAGCGGTGGCGGATCGTCGAGATCCTCGAGAAGGCGAAGTAGCCCGACAGGTTCCGGGGCTTCGGCCCCGGCACGTGTCGGTGCGGGAAATCAGCCCGCGCCTAGCGCGGACCAGGTTCCGCCAAGCTCCGCCCCCTCCCGGGCGGAGAACTGGCAGACATAGGAGATAGACGTGATCCAGCAGGAGTCGCGACTGCGCGTCGCCGACAACACGGGTGCCAGGGAGATCCTGTGCATCCGGGTGCTCGGCGGCTCGGGTCGGCGCTACGCGAGCATCGGCGACGTCATCGTGGCCACCGTCAAGGACGCGATCCCGGGCGCCGGTGTCAAGAAGGGCGACGTCGTCAAGGCGGTCGTCGTCCGTACCGCGAAGGAGCGGCGCCGGCCCGACGGGTCGTACATCCGCTTCGACGAGAACGCCGCCGTGATCATCAAGGACGGCGGTGACCCCCGTGGCACCCGTATCTTCGGCCCGGTGGGCCGCGAGCTGCGGGACAAGCGGTTCATGAAGATCATTTCGCTCGCCCCGGAGGTGTTGTGACCGTGAAGGTCAAGAAGGGCGACACGGTCGAGGTCATCGCCGGGAAGGACAAGGGCGTTCGGGGTAAGGTCATCGCGGCCTACCCCCGCCTGGACAAGGTCCTGGTCGAGGGCGTGAACCGAGTCAAGAAGCACCAGCGCATCCAGACCACCCAGCGTGGCGCCAAGACCGGTGGCATCGTGACGCAGGAGGCCCCCATTCACGTCTCGAACGTGATGGTGGTCGACTCCGACGGCAACCGGACCCGGGTGGGCTACCGGATCGACGAGAACGGCACCAAGATCCGTATCTCGCGCCGCAGCGGTAAGGAACTGTGATGACGGCAGCTACCGAAACCAAGATCCAGCCGCGTCTCAAGACGCGGTACCGGAACGAGATCATCGCGCAGCTGCGTGAGCAGTACGAGTACGGGAACGCCATGCAGGTCCCCGGTCTGGTGAAGATCGTGGTCAACATGGGTGTCGGTGAGGCCGCGCGGGACGCGAAGCTCATCGACGGTGCCGTGCGCGACCTCGCCACCATCACCGGCCAGAAGCCGCTGGTCCGCCGGGCCCGCAAGTCCATCGCGCAGTTCAAGCTGCGCGAGGGCATGCCGATCGGCGCGAAGGTCACCCTTCGCGGCGACCGGATGTGGGAGTTCCTGGACCGGCTGCTGTCGATCGCGCTGCCGCGTATCCGCGACTTCCGCGGTCTCGACGGCCGCAAGCTCGACGGCAACGGCAACTACACGTTCGGCCTGACCGAGCAGTCGGTTTTCCACGAGATCGACCAGGACCGGATCGACCGTACCCGGGGCATGGACATCACCGTGGTGACCTCGGCGAAGACCGACGATGAGGGCCGGGCGCTGCTGAAGCTCCTTGGCTTCCCGTTCAAGGAGCAGTGAGCTAGACATGGCCAAGAAGGCGCTGATCCTGAAGGCGGCCGCGAAGCCCAAGTTCGCGGTGCGCGCGTACACCCGTTGCCAGCGGTGTGGCCGGCCGAAGGCCGTCTACCGCAAGTTCGGTCTGTGCCGCGTCTGCATCCGGGAGATGGCCCACCGCGGCGAGCTGCCCGGTGTGTCGAAGGCTTCCTGGTAACCATCCGCCACGCTGCGATTTTCACAGATAAGACAGTGGCACCTCTTCGCCGTAGGCCCCGGCACATCGCCTGGGAACCCCGGCGAGAAAGGCTGACAAACCAATGACCATGACTGACCCGATCGCAGACATGCTCACGCGTCTGCGTAACGCCAACCAGGCGTATCACGACCGGGTGGCGATGCCCTACTCGAAGATCAAGGCGAACATCGCCGAGGTCCTCAAGGCCGAGGGTTACATCGCCAGCTGGACGGTCGAGAACCCGGAAGAGGACGTCGTCGGCAAGAAGCTGGTGGTCGAGCTGAAGTACGGCTCGAGCCGCGAGCGCAGCCTCGCCGGAATCCGCCGGGTCTCCAAGCCCGGTCTGCGGGTGTACGCCAAGTCCCCGGAGCTGCCGCGCGTGCTCGGCGGCCTCGGCGTGGCGATCATCTCGACGTCCCAGGGGCTGCTCACCGACCGGCAGGCCCGCAAGCGAGGGGTGGGCGGGGAAGTCCTCGCCTACGTCTGGTGAGGAAGAGCTCTAATGTCGCGAATCGGACGTAAGTCGATCACCGTGCCGGCCAACGTCGATGTCAAGATCGACGGCGCCCTGGTAACGGTGAAGGGCCCCAAGGGTGAGCTGTCGCACACCCTGGCCGAGCCGATCACCGCCGAGCGGGCGGATGACGGCACGATCCAGGTCACCCGCCCCAATGACGAGCGGAAGGCGAAGGAGCTGCACGGCCTGAGCCGTACGCTCGTCGCCAACATGATCGTCGGCGTGACCGAGGGATACCGGAAGTCGCTGGAGATCAACGGCACCGGTTACCGAGTCACCGCCAAGGGCAGCGACCTCGAGTTCGCCCTCGGCTTCTCGCACCCTGTGGTGATCCAGCCCCCGGCTGGCATCTCCTTCACCGTCGAGCGCCCCACCCTGTTCCACGTGGCCGGCATCGACAAGCAGCTGGTGGGTGAGGTCGCCGCGAACATCCGCAAGATCCGCCCGCCGGAGCCCTACAAGGGCAAGGGCGTGAAGTACCAGGGCGAGGTCATCCGCCGTAAGGCTGGAAAGGCAGGCAAGAAGTGAGCGCCACGCTGCTCAAGCGCCGCAACGG
This sequence comes from Catenuloplanes nepalensis, assembly GCF_030811575.1. Classification (GTDB taxonomy): domain Bacteria; phylum Actinomycetota; class Actinomycetes; order Mycobacteriales; family Micromonosporaceae; genus Catenuloplanes; species Catenuloplanes nepalensis. The sequence continues at coordinate 8,781,199 of NZ_JAUSRA010000001.1, forward strand.
CGGCGGTATCGCCGCGAAGCGGGCCGTCGGCCGCGCGCGTCGTCACTTCCGGCTGCGCACCGTCGTGCGTGGCACGGAGGAGCGTCCTCGCCTGGTCGTCACCCGGTCGCTGCGGCACATCACGGCTCAGGTCGTGGACGACACCAAGGGTCACACCCTCGCGTCGGCCTCGACGATGGACGCCACCCTCCGTGGTGGCGAGGGCGACAAGAGCGCCCTGGCCGGCAAGGTCGGCGAGCTCCTCGCCGAGCGGGCCAAGGCCGCGGGCGTCAGCAAGGTCGTCTTCGACCGCGGCGGCAACCGGTACGCGGGGCGCATCGCCGCCCTGGCGTCGGCCGCCCGCGAAGCCGGACTCGAGTTCTAGGAAGGAAGACCAATGCCAGGTCAACAGCGCCGAGGCGGCGGGTCCGGCGGTTCTGAAGGTGGCGGCGGCCGTCGCGAGGGCCGCGGCCGCGACGGTGGCCGGGGTAACGCTCCGGCCGAGAAGACCCCGCACCTCGAGCGGGTCGTCGCGATCAACCGTGTCGCGAAGGTCGTCAAGGGCGGTCGTCGCTTCAGCTTCACCGCGCTCGTGATCGTGGGTGACGGCGACGGAACCGTCGGTGTCGGCTACGGCAAGGCCAAGGAGGTGCCCGCGGCGATCGCCAAGGGTGTCGAGGAGGCCAAGAAGCACTTCTTCAAGGTGCCGCGCATCGCCGCGTCCATCCCGCACCCGGTGCAGGGTGAGGACGCCGCCGGTGTCGTGCTCCTGAAGCCGGCCTCCGCCGGTACCGGCGTCATCGCCGGTGGCCCGGTGCGTGCCGTGCTGGAGTGCGCGGGCATCCACGACATCCTGTCGAAGTCGCTGGGCTCGTCCAACCCGATCAACATCGTGCACGCCACGGTGGCGGCGCTCAAGCTGCTTGAGTCGCCCGAGGCCGTCGCGGCTCGTCGTGGCCTGCCGGTCGAGGACGTCGCTCCGGCCGCCATGCTCGCGGCGCGGGCAGGGGCGGGGGTCTGAGATGGCTCGCCTGAAGGTGACGCAGCTGCGGTCCACCATCGGCGCCAAGCACAACCAGCGTGAGTCGCTGCGTTCGCTCGGCCTGAAGCGGATCAACGATGTGGTGGTCAAGGAGGATCGGCCCGAGATTCGCGGCATGATCTTCGCGGTGAACCACCTCGTGAGGGTGGAGGAGGTCGACTAATGACCATCCGGATTCATGACCTCCGGCCGGCGCCCGGAGCCAAGAAGGCCAAGACCCGCGTGGGTCGCGGTGAGGGCTCCAAGGGCAAGACCGCCGGTCGCGGTACCAAGGGTTCCAAGGCCCGCAAGAACATCTCCGCGGCGTTCGAGGGTGGCCAGATGCCCATCCACATGCGCCTGCCGAAGATGAAGGGCTTCAAGAACAAGAACAAGGTCGTCTTCCAGGTCGTGAACCTGGACCGCCTCGCCGAGCTGTTCCCGAACGGTGGCGAGGTCGGCCCGGACGAGCTGATCGCGAAGGGCGCGGTTCGCCGCGGTCACGCGATCAAGGTGCTCGGCACGGGCGACCTGAACGGCGTTGCGATCCAGGTCAAGGCGGATGCGTTCAGCGCGTCGGCCAAGGAGAAGATCGCGGCGGCCGGCGGCTCGGCGACCGAGCTGTAAGCACGACATGCGTACGAGGGTGCTGAATTCGCCTGCCGTTGGTGGGCGGATCAGCACCCTCGTCGTAGTGTCTGGTGAGGCATCGCACCGTTAAAAGGGGTGGCGCGGTGTCGAACCGACTACACCGTGCCGTTAATATCGGGACCGGTGTATGTGCCCGGCCATGCTGACCGGGCACGTCGCCGACTGTTAGAGTCCGTTTCCAGCCCATGGATACGCGGGTGTCGCAACCGGGACCCGCTCCGACCGCCATCGTGGCGGCTACCTCGCGCAGGAGGAAGAAGTTGCTCTCCGCCTTTCTCAGTGCGTTCCGCACGCCTGACCTGCGCAAAAAGCTGCTGTTTACAGTCGCCATCATCGCGGTCTACCGGCTCGGAGCGACACTCCCCAGCCCTGGCGTCTCGTTCAGCAACGTGCAGAAGTGCATCGACGTCATGGAGTCCGGGGCCACCAGCGGGGTATTCTCGCTGCTGAACCTGTTCTCCGGCGGCGCGCTGTTGTCTCTCTCGGTCTTCGCGCTGGGCATCATGCCCTACATCACCGCGTCGATCATCCTGCAGCTCCTGACGGTGGTGATCCCCCGCCTCGAACAGCTCCGCAAGGAGGGCCAGTCCGGCCAGGCGAAGATCACCCAGTACACGCGGTACCTGACGCTCGGCCTCGCGGTCCTGCAGTCCTCGGCCTTCGTGGCCCTGGCGCGGTCCGGACAGCTGTTCAGCAACCAGTGCGACCAGTTCCCGATCGTCCCGGAGAACACCGGACTGCCGATGTGGATCACCCTGGTGGCCCTGGTCATCACGATGACCGCCGGCACCGGAGTGGTGATGTGGCTCGGCGAGCTGATCACCGACCGCGGCGTCGGCAACGGCATGTCGGTCCTGATCTTCACCTCGATCGCGGCGCGCCTCCCCAGCGAGGGCTGGGCGATCAAGGAGTCCCGCGGCTGGGGCTGGTTCATCGCGGTCCTCGTGATGGTCCTGCTGGTCATCACGCTGGTCGTCTTCATCGAGCAGGCACAGCGCCGGATTCCGGTGCAGTACGCGAAGCGCATGATCGGCCGGAAGATGTACGGCGGCACCTCGACGTACATCCCGCTGAAGGTCAACCAGGCCGGTGTCATCCCGGTGATCTTCGCGTCCTCGCTGCTCTACCTGCCGCAGCTGATCCTGCAGTTCTTCGACCAGAACGACCCGGGCCCGGTGCAGACCTGGGTGCAGAACAACATCGTGGATCCCGCCTCGTGGATGCACATCGTGATCTACTTCCTGCTGATCATCTTCTTCACCTACTTCTACGTCTCCATCACGTTCAACCCGACCGAGGTCGCGGAGAACATGAAGAAGTACGGTGGGTTCGTCCCGGGTATCCGCCCGGGGAAGCCGACGGCGGACTATCTTGACTTCATCCTTAGTCGCATCACGCTGCCCGGTTCGCTGTACCTTGGTGTGATCTCCATCCTGCCCAACTTCTTCTTCATCTGGCTCGACAACAACCAGTTCCAGAACTTCCCGTTCGGTGGCACCGCGGTGCTCATCATGGTTGGTGTGGGCTTGGAGACGGTGAAGCAGATCGAGAGCCAGCTCATGCAGCGGAACTACGAAGGGTTCCTGCGCTAGTGGGCGGGCGGAGCGAGCGAGCCAGGGGGGCGCATAGGTGAGACTCGTACTGGTTGGTCCCCCGGGGGCGGGTAAAGGGACCCAGGCCGAGTTCATCGCCGCCCACCTGGCCGTGCCGAAGATCTCGACCGGTGACATCTTCCGGGCGAACGTGGCTCAGGGGACGCCGCTCGGCGTCGAGGCGAAGCGCTACATGGACGCGGGTCAGCTGGTCCCGGACGAAGTCACGATCAACATGGTCCGGGAGCGGCTGGCCGAGCCGGACTCGGCCGACGGCTTCCTGCTGGACGGCTTTCCGCGCACCACGCCCCAGGCGAACGCGCTGGACAAGCTGCTGGCCGACCTGGGCACCGCGCTGGACCTCGTGCTGGAGCTCGTCGTCGACGACGACGAGGTGATCCGGCGCCTGTCCGGCCGGCGCACCTGCCGTGGCTGCGGGAAGATCTGGCACGTCGAGTTCGACGCGCCGTCGCGGGAGGACATCTGCGACCGGTGCGGCGGCGAGCTGTTCCAGCGCGACGACGACAAGGCCGAGACGATCGCGGAGCGGCTGCGGGTCTACGCCCGTGACACCGCTCCGCTGGTCGACTACTACGGGGCTCAGGGCAAGCTGGTCGGCATCGACGCCACCGGCCCGGTGGAGGACGTCACGGTCCGCGCAATCGACGCGCTGCGCTCCTACTGAGCCTATGGTCGTCGCTTCGCTCCTCCGGCTCGGCGCCACTCCCCGCGCTGACACGTCCGCCGGCAGACGAAGGGCGTGTCTGCCGGCGGCCGCGCCGGCTCTGGTCGCCCGCGCCTCGAAGTGCCCATGGCCGGGTTCAGGGCAACTCGGGTGGGGCCGGGACCGTCAGGGCGGGGCTTCTGGTCGTCGCTTCGCTCCTTCGGCTCGGCGCCACTGCCGGCGCTGACACGTTCTCGGGCAGACGAAGGGCGTGTCTGCCGGTGGCCGCGCCGGCTCTGGTCGCCTGCGCCTCGAAGTGGTGCCCCATGGCCGGGTCTGAATAATCGGGGCACGGGCTGGTCTGTCGCCGGTTCGAGCTGTCAGGGTGCCGCTGAGTGGTGCCGACACGTGCAGGAGAGCAGAGGGTACGCATGCGCCGCCAGCAGCTGAAGATTCAGCTGAAGACCACGGATCAGATAGTCAAGATGCGGGCCGCCGGGCTCGTCGTGGCCGAGGCTCTGGAGCAGATGCGCGCGGCGGTCGCGCCGGGCGTCTCCACCGCGGACCTGGACCGGATCGCCGAGAAGGTCATCCGGGACGCCGGCGCGGTGCCGTCGTTCAAGGGCTATCACGGATACCCGGCGTCGATCTGCTCCTCCGTCAACGAGCAGATCGTGCACGCGATCCCGTCGGAGAAGCAGGTCCTCCAGGAGGGTGACCTGATCTCGATCGACTGCGGCGCGGTGCTGGACGGCTGGCACGGCGACTCAGCGATCACGGTCGGCGTCGGTGAGGTGCGGCCGGAGCTGCTGAAGATGGCCGCGGTCGCGGAGGACGCGATGTGGGCCGGGCTCGCGGCGGCGGCGCGCGGCGCGGCGTCCGGGCGGGGCAAGCTCTCCGACATCTCGTACGCGGTGGAGCGCGCGGTGCGTGCCGGTGGCCGCTACGGGATCGTCGAGGGGTACGGCGGGCACGGCATCGGTACGGAGATGCACCAGGACCCGCACGTGCTCAACTACGGCCGCCCGGGCCGGGGCGTCTCGCTGACGAACGGCCTGTGCCTGGCGATCGAGCCGATGATCACGCTCGGCTCGCCGAAGTCGATCGAGCTGTCCGACGGCTGGACCGTGATCACCAAGGATCGGTCCGTGGCGGCGCACGTCGAGCACTCGATGGCGCTGCTGGAGGACGGCATCTGGGTGCTGACCGCGCTCGACGGCGGCCGCGAACGGCTCGGCGACCTGGTGACCGCCCGCCAGCCCGTCACGAACTGACGCATGCCCGCCCAGCCGGGCGACTCACGCTGATCATGATCCAGGCGTCACTCAAGTCGTTGAGTGACGCCTGGATCGCGTTCTGGGCGCACGCGAGTCGTGAGCGCCGACTGCGCTCACGCTCGTCCGGAGCCCTACCAGGCCGGCCACGCACATGAACCGGCGGCGCGCCGCGGGAGAGACCGGCGGCGGTGGCCGCCGCCGGCGGGTCTGGGCGCACGGCTGCCGGGTGCCTCCTCGGATGCCGGGGACGGTGCCACACGTACCCACAGATGATCTTGATTTGGGTTGTCGGGCGGTGCCATGCTGGTACGCATGGGGCGCGAGGAGATGCGTGCGGCCGACGGTGATCGCGAGGCCGTCGCGGAGCGGCTGCGCGCCGCGCTCAACGAGGGCCGGCTGGATCTGGCCGAGTTCGACGAGCGGCTGGGCCGGGCCTATGCGGCCAAGACCTACGGCGACCTGGACGGCCTGCTGAGCGACCTGCCCGGGTGGCCCCCGCGGAGCAGCAACGACTCGCGGTGCCGGAGCACGGAGCGGTGACCCCGGAGTACGGAGCGGTGACCGCCGCGGTGCCGGACTGGCCGATCGGGCCGGACGGGCGATATCTGGACGCGACCCGGCGCTGGCTGATCGAGAACTGGGCGCCCTATCTGGGCGTCATCGGCGTCGTCGTCGCGGTGTGGGGCATTCCGGCGCTGGCGAACGGCGGCGAGCTCGGCCCGTTCTGGCCCGCCTGGGTCGCCGGGCCGTGGGGTGCCTTCCTGTTGATCGCGACGCTGGCCGGCCTGGCGAACGGTGAACCCCAGCGGTGGGCGGCGAAGCAGGCCCGAAAGCACCGGCTGAAGGCCGAGGACGGCGACGCCGACGAGTGATTTAGGCCGTTACGTCCGGTTATCGACGACCCCCGACACACCCGACCGCGGGTTGCGCGACCTCGGTTTGGTGTCGATGAGAGGCGCGGCGTACACTCGTTGATTGGCGCACAGCGTCCCTTCCGTCATGTCCACCAGCGCTTCGGTGGTCGCCCGTTCTCGGGTTGGCGGGGCCGCGGCTGGCGCGAGGTGATTCAGCCTCGCGAGTGGCGTTGTGTGCTCGTCCCATAACCGATTGTCAGGTAGCGGAGGACATGCCGAAGAAAGACGGAGCCATCGAGATCGAAGGCCGAGTGATCGAGCCACTGCCGAACGCAATGTTCAGGGTGGAGCTCGCCAACGGTCACAAGGTGCTGGCTCACATCAGCGGCAAAATGCGGCAGCACTACATCCGCATTCTGCCCGAGGACCGGGTCGTCGTGGAACTCTCTCCATACGATCTCACCCGTGGGCGCATCGTCTATCGGTACAAGTAAGCCCACCGCTATCTGATCGACGGGGCGGGATTTCCTGTGTCCGTCACCCGTGCCATCCCGGGCGGCGTTTCAGTCGTGCCGGAGACACGGATGAACAGCAAAGGCGCACCGTGAAGGTCAAGCCGAGCGTCAAGAAGATCTGCAACAAGTGCCGCGTCATCCGTCGGCACGGCCGGGTCATGGTCATTTGTGAGGACCCGCGCCACAAGCAGCGCCAGGGCTGATTCTGGTGACCGGGGTTCGACGCACCCCGACAATTTGATGATCGTCCTCGCCGCGATTCGTCGCGGTGCACCCCCGGTCGGAGGCCGGGGCCCCGCCGGGCAGGCGCGTATGCGTCAGTGCGGGGGAGGGGACGGCACAGACCTCCGCGAGAAGAAGTTGAGGAGTACGCCCGAACATGGCACGTCTAGTCGGCGTCGACCTCCCCCGCGAGAAGCGGATGGAGATCGCGCTCACCTACATCTTCGGGGTCGGACGGACCCGCGCCGTCGAGGCGCTGGCCGCCACCGGCATCGACCCGAACAAGCGCGCCAAGGACCTCACCGATGAGGAAGTCGTGCAGCTGCGCGACTACATCGAGGGGAACTTCAAGGTAGAGGGCGACCTGCGCCGCGAGGTCGCCGCGGATATTCGCCGCAAGGTCGAGATCGGCTGCTACGCCGGCATCCGGCACCGTCGGGGTCTTCCGGTTCGCGGACAGCGGACCCGGACGAACGCTCGCACCCGCAAGGGTCCGAAGCGCACCGTCGCCGGCAAGAAGAAGCCCGGCAAGAAGTAGTAAGTCCCGATCTCACCCATATAGGAGCGCAGAGAGCTTATGCCACCCAAGGCACGCGCTGGGGCCGCAGTCAAGAAGGTCCGGCGCAAGGAACGCAAGAACGTCGCCCACGGGCAGGCGCACATCAAGAGCACCTTCAACAACACCATCGTGTCCATCACGGACCCGACCGGTGCTGTCATCTCCTGGGCCTCGGCCGGCCAGGTGGGCTTCAAGGGCTCCCGCAAGTCGACCCCGTTCGCCGCGCAGATGGCCGCCGAGGCCGCCGCGCGCCGGGCGATGGAGCACGGCATGCGCAAGGTCGACGTGTTCGTCAAGGGCCCCGGCTCCGGCCGGGAGACCGCCATCCGTTCGCTGCAGGCCGTCGGCCTCGAGGTCGGGCAGATCTCCGACGTCACGCCGCAGCCGCACAACGGGTGCCGTCCGCCTAAGCGTCGCCGGGTCTGAGAGGTAGAAGAAGAAAATGGCGCGTTACACCGGTGCTGACTGCCGCCGTTGCCGGCGGGAGAAGATGAAGCTGTTCCTCAAGGGCAGCAAGTGCGACGGACCGAAGTGCCCCTTCGAGTCCCGTCCGTTCCCGCCCGGCCAGCACGGCCGTGGCCGGACCAAGGAGTCGGAGTACCTGCTCCAGCACCGCGAGAAGCAGAAGGCCCGCCGCGTGTACGGCGTGCTGGAGAAGCAGTTCCGCGGTTACTACGACGAGGCCGTCTCCAAGAAGGGCAAGACCGGTGAGGTCCTGCTCCAGATCCTGGAGACCCGTCTCGACAACGCCGTCTACCGGTCGGGCTGGGCCTCGTCCCGCGACATGGCGCGGCAGCTGGTCAAGCACGGTCACTTCCTGGTGAACGGCAAGAAGGTCGACATCCCGTCGTACCGGATCAAGGAGCACGACATCATCGAGGTCCGCGAGAAGTCTCGCGAGATGACCCCGTTCGTTGTCGCGTCGGCCCAGGCCGGCTCCCGCACGATCCCGGCGTGGCTGGAGTCGATCCCGAGCCAGTACAAGGTTCTGGTCCACTCGCTCCCGAGCCGGCAGGTCATCGACACGCAGGTCCAGGAGCAGCTGATCGTCGAGCTTTACTCCAAGTAAGGCTGTTGTCCGGCGGCGCCCTTCGGGGCGTCGCCGGTCGTCAAGTTCGGGCATCAAATAGCGGGTGCCCCGTACGAAAAGAGAAGTTCTGTGCTTATCACCCAGCGGCCGGCCCTCTCCGAGGAGCCGATCAGCGAGACCCGCTCGAAGTTCATGATCGAGCCGCTCGAGCCCGGCTTCGGCTACACGCTCGGCAACTCGCTCCGTCGCACCCTGCTCTCCTCGATCCCGGGTGCGGCCGTCACCAGCATCAAGGTCGACGGCGTGCTGCACGAGTTCACCACGATCCCGGGCGTCAAGGAGGACGTGGTCGAGCTCGTCATGAACGTCAAGGAGCTGTGCGTCAGCTCCGAGCACGACGAGCCGGTCAGCATGTACCTGCGCAAGGCGGGTCCGGGCGACGTCACCGCGGGCGACATCCAGCCCCCGGCCGGCGTCTCCGTGCACAACCCCGACCTGAAGCTGGCCACGCTCAACGGCAAGGGCCGGCTCGACATGGAGCTGACCGTCGAGCGGGGCCGGGGCTACGTCACGGCCGCGCAGAACAAGCAGGCCGGTGCGGAGATCGGGCGGATCCCCGTCGACTCGATCTACACGCCGGTGATGAAGGTGACCTACCGCGTCGAGGCCACCCGTGTCGAGCAGCGCACGGACTTCGACCGGCTGATCATCGACGTCGAGACCAAGGCGTCCATCTCCCCGCGCACCGCGCTGGCGTCCGCCGGTTCGACCCTGGTCGAGCTGTTCGGTCTCTGCCGCGAGCTGGACGAGACCGCCGAGGGCATCGACATCGGGCCGTCCCCGCAGGACGCGCAGCTGGCCGCCGACCTGGCGCTCCCGATCGAGGAGCTGGACCTCACGGTCCGGTCCTACAACTGCCTCAAGCGCGAGGGCATCAACTCCGTCGGCGAACTCATCGGACGCACGGAAGCTGATCTTCTGGATATAAGGAATTTCGGTCAGAAGAGCATCGACGAGGTCAAGATGAAGCTGGCCGGCATGGGCCTGGGCCTGAAGGACTCCGCGCCCTCCTTCGACCCGACCAACGTCGTGGACTCGTTCGGCGAGGTCGACTACGACAGCGACGACTACCGCGAGACCGAGCAGCTGTAATTTTCCCCGCCGGGTTCTCTCCGGCTGAAGCGTATTCAGGAGCACCGAAATGCCTACGCCCACCAAGGGAGCCCGCCTCGGCGGCGGACCCGCGCACGAGAAGCTCATCCTGGCCAACCTGGCCACCGAGCTGTTCCGGCACGGGAAGATCAAGACCACGGAAGCCAAGGCGCGGCGGGTCCGTCCGCTGGCCGAGCAGCTGATCACCAAGGCCAAGCGCGGCGACCTGCACTCGCGCCGGCGGGTGCTCACCGTCATCCGCGACAAGGACGTGGTGTTCGAGCTGTTCGACAAGATCGCCCCGCGCTTCGAGAACCGTCCGGGTGGTTACACCCGGATCGTGAAGACCGGCCCGCGCCGCGGTGACGCCGCTCCGATGGCGGTCATCGAGCTGGTCGAGGCGCTCGAGGTCGCGGCCGTCACCGGCCCGTCCAAGGCCGCCAGGAAGGCCGCGCGCCAGCAGGACAAGGTCGAGGCCCTGGCCCGCGAGGACGAGGCTCCGGCCACGACCTCGAAGGAGTCGGACACGACCTCCTCGGCCGCGGACTCCGACACCGACCAGGACGCCGACGCGCCGATCTCCGCCTCCGGTGACAAGGACGCGGACGGCCCCGGCACGCAGGCCGAGGGCGACGACAAGTAAGTCCGTCTTTCCGCAGGGCCCGGTCTCCTTCTGGGGACCGGGCCCTGCTTTTCGATCAGGAGCTCTCAATGCCACGGGTACGCCTGGACGTCGCCTACGACGGGACCGACTTCTCCGGTTGGGCGGTGCAGCCCTCCCGCCGTACCGTCGCGGGAGTGCTCCTGGACGCGCTGGGGCGACTCTTCGGCTCCGATACGGCCTTCGGCATGGTCGTGGCCGGGCGGACCGACGCGGGTGTGCACGCGACCGGCCAGGTGTGCCATATCGATCTGCCGTCCGAGGCCTGGGCGGCGACCGCGCCCACGCTGCTGCGCCGGCTCGCCGCGCTGCTCCCCGGCGACGTGCGAGTGCATGAGGCCACCGAGGTGCCGGAGACGTTCGACGCGCGGTTCTCGGCCACGTTCCGGCGCTACCGCTACCGGGTCACGGACGCGGTGCACGGCGCCGAGCCGCTGCGCCGGTACGACACGCTCGCCTGGCCGCGCACGCTCGACCCGGAGCTGCTCAACGCGGCCGCGGCCGGGCTGGTCGGCGAGCACGACTTCGCCGCGTTCTGCCGCCGCAAGGAGCACGCCACCACGGTACGGGCGATCAACCGCCTGGAGTGGGGCCGTGACCTCGACGGCGTGCTGGTGGCGACCGTGCAGGCGGACGCGTTCTGCCAGGCCATGGTGCGCAGCCTGGTCGGTGCGATGCTGCACGTCGGCGACGGGCGCCGCCCGCCGGAGTGGCCGACCTCGCTGCTCCGGCTCACCGCGCGGTCCAGCGAGGTCACGGTCGCGCCCGCGCACGGTCTGACGCTGGTCGAGGTCGGCTACCCGTCCGCCGCCGAGTTCGCGGCGCGCGCCGAGGCGACGCGGCGGATCCGCACGCTCAGTTCTTGACCGGCTTGGTGGCGCGCTTCTCCAGCACGCCGTTGCGCAGGTGCAGCTCGACCATGTCGTAGAGGATCTGCCGGGCCTGCGGGTCACCGTCGATGATCTTCTCGCCGTCGGCCCGGGCGATCACGCAGTACGCCAGGTAGTGGCCGCGGATGTTCCACCCGACCTGCGCGGACGACTCCTCCACCGCTTCGGTGCCGGCGCCCGCGTTCATCCCGGAGAACCGGCCCTTCTGACCGTCGACCATGCCCTTGATCTGCTCGTGCGCCCACTTCGCGCCGGTCTCGTCCTCAAGGTTGAACACGCCGGCCGTGACCAGGTAACCGGAGTCGGCCGAGCGCATCGTGCCGCGGACCACCTGGTTGCAGCCCAGATCATCGAGCAGCTGCGGGATCTCGCCGGCCGCGGCCCTGCCGCAGTCGTCCAGCTGCTCGGTCTTCAGCACCGTGTACGGCGGCTCCTGCGGTGTGATGGCGATCGTGCCCGCGGGGAAGACCTCCTCCGTGGTCAGCGGCTCGCCGTCCACGCCACGGGAGCTGATGTCGCGCGCCTCCGCGGTCGCCTGCGCGTCACCGCCGGACGCCTGCGCGTCGCGGCCGCTCTGCTCGTCGGCCAGGATGAAGAACGAACTCAGCCCGCACACGCCGACCAGAACCAGCACGGCCAGCACGCCGACGAGCACCTGCCAGGGCTTGCGCGGCTCGGCCGCCGGCTTCTCCGCGGGCTCCGGATCAGAACCTTCAGGCTGCGAGGGTACGGCGGGAGCCGGCTTGATCCGCGCGACGCTGCTCGGCGGGCGGGTGGCCAGCGAGGTGCTGCCGGAGACGTCGGCGACCTGTCCCGGGCGGTGCGCCCCGGGCGCCTCGGAACTCCGGCCCGGCCGGTGCGAGCCGGAAGCCTCGGATTCCGGCGCCGGGCGGTAGACGCCGGCGTCGTCGGAGCTGAGCCGGACCGCCGCGGAGACGTCGTGGCCGCGGTGCGGGCCGGAGGCGTCGGGCGGCATGGCCGGCGCGTGCGGTCCGTCGAAACGGCCGCCCTGCCGCGGGCCCGCGAGCATCGGACCGGAGGCTTCGCCGGTGCGCGGGACCGGGGCGGCACCGGGATTCTGGCCACGGACGGCGGGCGGTTGAGCGTGCCCCGGGGGCTGAACGCGGCCGGAAAGCTGAGCGCGACCGGGCGGTTGTGGTGCCTGATCGGGCGGCTGGGCCAGATGCGGCTGTTGCTGTGCCTGGCCGGCCGGTTGTTGTGCCTGGCCGGGAGGCTGGGCCCGGCCGGGCGGTTGTTGCGTCTGGCCGGGAGGCTGAGCGCGGCCGGGCGGTTGTTGTGCCTGGCCGGGAGGCTGGGCGCGGCCGGGCGGTTGTTGCGTCTGGCCGGGAGGCTGGGCGCGGCCGGGCACGGAGGCGCCACCGCGTGCGGACGGAACGGCGCCGCCACCGGAGACGGGCGCGTCCGGGATCTGGGCACTGCCCGGGACGCCGGGGTCGGCGGAGGGCGGAACGGCGCCGGGAACCGGCACCCTGGCCGAGCCGGAGAGCACGGGATTGCCGCCGGAGGGCCCGGTGCCCGGAGCGCCGCGGCCCACCGCGCCCTGCGGCGGCCGGGCCGATCCCTGCACGGGCCGGGCGGTCCCCTGTGCGCCCACGTGCTGGGGCCGGGCGGATCCGTCGGTGCCGGGGTGCGGCGCTCGTGGACCGGCGATGCGCGCGTCGGCCGGGCCGGACGCACGCGCGTCGGCCGGGCCGGGAGCGTGCGGTGCGGCGTGCGGGGGCGTCACGGCGGCACGGGCGCTCGCCGGGCCGGTCGCCTCGTGCGGCACCTGCGCCGGGATCGCCGTCCGGCCGCCTGCCGGGATCGCCGTCCGGCCGCCTCGCCGGGGATCGTCGTCCGGTACCGGCCCGCGGACCGCCGGGCCCGGCGCCATCCCCGCCTCGGGCGGGCTGGTCCATGGTCCTCTGGCTCGGTCGGCCGGCACCTCGCCGGAAGGATCGCGGTCGCGCGGCTCCCGGTCCGACGAGAACCGATCGCGTGGGGCGTGCGCCTGCGGCGATCCGGCCCGCGCCGGCGGGGCAGTCCAGGCGGGCGGCCCGCCGGCCGAGTCGGGCTCGGCGCCGGCGGGCGCACGGCCACCCGCGGCCTCGGCGGACCGGCGACGCCTGATGGCGCCGGTGTCCGTCATGCCGCGGTCATCGTCGGGAACCCCGTGGCGGCGGGCGGCCACGGGACCGCTCGCCGACTCCGGTGCGGCCCGGCGCCCCACGACCGCCTGACCTCCCGAGACGGTCTGACTTCCCGAGACGGTCTGGCGTTCCGAGGCGGTCTGGCGTTCCGGAACCGTGTCGGGGATCGCGTGCGAGCCGCTCGCTCCCGGTTCGCGCGCGGCCCGGCGGCCGACCGGCTGGTCCGGACCGAGTTGATGCCCGCCGGAGCGTTCCGCCTCGTCGCCGGCGGACCCGTCGGCCGCTCGCCGCCGTCCACCGCTCGTGCCCGGTGCCGTCGTGGCACGGACGTCACCGGGCCCCGGCGCCGCTCGCCGTCCCAGATCGGCGGAGAGCTGCCAGGATCCGGAGGTCTCCGCTCCTTCGGCCGCCCGCCGTCGCCCGCCGGAGGCCTCGGCCGGCCCAGCCTCGGCGCGGAATGCGCCCGAGGCCTCCGCCGTCGCGGCCTCGATCCGGAACGCGCCGGAACTCGCGCCATCGGTGCGTCGCAGTGCACCGGTCTGGTCGGCCGCAGCGCGGCGCCCGCCAGCCGAAGCGTCCTCTGCCGCGCCTCCGCCGCCGGTAGCCGCTGACTCGTCCGCCGGAGCCGCGCGGCGGGCCCTGGGGCTGGGTTCCGCGGTGGGCTCGGCCGCGGCGCGGCGGCCGGCCGGAGGCGAGGACCAGGCCGTGCCTTCCGGCGAGGCCTTTCGGCCGGCCGGGGTGTCGTTCGCCGCGCCGCGCCGTGGTGGTTCGGGCGGTTCGTCGGCGATGCGGCGACCCGGCGTCGCCGGATCATCGACGCGTGCCCGGCGACCGGTGGAGGCAGCCTCGTCCAGGGCTGCGCGCCGCCCAGGCCCTTCCTCGGCTGCGCGGCGCGGGATTGGTGTTTGTTCGGCTGCGCGGCGGCCGACCGGTGCCTCTTCGGCTGCGCGGCGCGGGATTGACGTTTCCTCGGTTGCGCGGCGGCCGGCCGGTGTTTCGTCGGTAGCGCGGCGGATCAGGGCCGCGGCATCGTCCGTGGTGCTCCGATGCCCCCCGAGCGCGGGCCGCCCCAGAACGACGGAGCCGGCGCTCTCCGGCGCGGCGCGCCGCCCGGCGGGCGTGCCCGGCGCCGCGCGACGATCCGCGGTCGCACCCGCCGAACCTGCCGGAGCACCGATGCCGCCTGCGGGACGGCCACCGGCCGGATCCGCCGCTGCGCGGCGCCCGGCGGGCGTGCCCGGCGCCGCCCTGCGCTCGGTGGCCGTGGGGGTCGTGGGCGCGTCCGCGTCCGGCGCCGCGCGACGATCCGCGGTCGCACCCGCCGAACCTGCCGGAGCACCGATGCCGCCTGCGGGACGGCCACCGGCCGGATCCGCCGCTGCGCGGCGTCCGGTCGTCGGGTTCGCGGGTGTGGTCGTGCCGGTGTTGGCTCGCCCGGTGCCGGCCGGGTTCGCGATGGCTGCCGGGTTCGGGGCCGTGCGGCGTCCGGCCGTGGGATCCGCCGGTGTGGTCATGCCGGCCGCGGCTCGGCCTCCGCCGGCCGGGTGCGCGGCCGGTGGGCCCGTCGCCGCGCGGCGTCCAGTGGCGGGGACCGCCGGGTTCGCCGGTGTGGTCATGCCCCTCGCGGCCCGTCCGCCGCCGGCTGGGCCGGTGGGCGCCGCCGGGTCCGGTGCGGCGCGGCGGCCGGTGGGTGTGGCGGCCGGGTCGGGCGTGGAGGCGGCGGCGGGGCGGCCGGTGGGTGTGGCGGCCGGGTCGGGCGTGGAGGGGGTGCGGCGGTGGCCGGTCGGGGGTTCCGGGGCGCGGCGACGGCCGCCGGAGGCGGTGGGGTCGTCGGCCTGGTCGGTGCGGCCGCGGCGGGGCGGGCCGGTGCGGTCGGTGTCCCAGAGCTTGACGTCGGGGCCGGGAACGTCGAGGGCGGGCCAGCCGCCGCTGGGTGAGGTCGGGGCGCGGCGTGAGCGGGGTTCGTGTTCTGCGGCGGGGCGACCGTCGTCCGCTTCGCCGTGCTGCCCGTACGCCATGTCGCACAGGGTAATGGACATCCCGGCCGGTTCGCCTCTATCCACATAGCGCGCGAGTCGACAGATTGGACATCTTGCCTTTTCCGGGCGTCGGAACCCCGGTTCTGCGGCGTGGCGGCGGGAGGGAAGAATGCGGGGCGTGACCGCCGAGCACTACTTCAGCGCTGAGCCGGCCGTCCCCGCGGGGCGGCACGAAGTCTCGTTCACCGTTCAGGGGCGGGACTATGTGCTCGTCGCAGCGCGTGGCGTCTTCTCGGCGGCGCGGCTGGACCCCGGAACCGCAGTCCTGCTCAAAAAGGCAAATCTACCCGAACAGGGCGTAAAAGGATCCTTCCTCGATCTCGGGTGCGGCTTCGGCCCGATCACGGCCGTCCTGGCGACCGAGGCGCCGGCCGCGACCGTGCACGCGGTGGACGTCAACGCGCGCGCCCGCGAGCTGACCGCGGAGAACGCGGAGCGCCTCGGCGCCGCGCACCGCGTCACGGTCAGCGCCCCGGACGACGTACCGGCTGATGTGGTCTTCGATCAGATCTGGAGCAACCCGCCGATCCGGATCGGCAAAACAGGGCTGCACGAGCTGCTCGACCGCTGGCTGCCGCGGCTCGCGCCGGACGGCGTCGCGTGGCTGGTCATCGCGCGGCACCTGGGCGGCGACTCGCTGCACCAATGGCTGACCGACCGCGGCTGGGCCGTCGAGCGGCACGCCAGCCAGAAGGGTTACCGGGTGCTGCGGGTCAGCCGGCCGGACTGACCGGCACGTCACTCGCGGCGGACGCGAAGGCCGGGCGCGAAGGCCGGACGCGAAGGCCGGACGCGAAGGCCGGACGCGAAAAAGGCTGGTCGGCGCGGCGCGGATCGGCGATTATCCGGCCGTGGGATATGTGGACGTGGCCGGAGCCGGACATACGCTGGCCGACGGGCGGGTGCTGTTCGCGGACGTCTCGTTCCGCGTCGGCGAGGGCGCCAAGATCGCGTTGGTCGGGCCGAACGGCGCTGGGAAGACGACGCTGCTGCGCATGATCGCCGGCGACCTGCCGGTGCGCGAGGGCGCGATCGCCCGGGTCGGCGGCCTCGGCGTGATGCGGCAGTTCATCGGCATGATCGCCGACGAGACCACGCTCGGCGGGCTCGCGCTGTCGCTCTCCCCGCCCGCGCTCCGCGAGGCCGGTGCACGTCTGGCCGCCGCCGAGTCCGCGATGCACCGGGCCGAGAGCGGGCAGAACTCCGCCGTGGCGACGATCGAGAAGACCCAGATGGGTTACGCGACCGCGCTCGCCGCCTGGGGAGAGGCCGGTGGGTACGACGCGGAGGTCACCTTCGACACCGCCAGCGTCTCCGCGCTCAAACTCCCGTGGGACCGCGTCCGGGACCGGCCGGTGGCCACGCTCTCCGGCGGCCAGCAGAAGCGGTTCGCGCTGGAACTGCTGCTGCGCGGCACCGACGAGGTGCTGCTGCTGGACGAGCCGGACAACTTCCTGGACGTGCCCGGCAAGCGCTGGCTGGAGGCGCGGTTGCGCGAGTCCGGCAAGTCCGTGCTCTACGTGTCGCACGACCGTGAGCTGCTCGCCCAGACCGCGGACCGGGTGGTGGCGGTCGAGGGCGGCGGCGCGTGGACGCATCCGGGCGGTTTCGCCAGCTGGCACGCCGCGCGCGGCGCCCGGCACGAGCGGATGGAGGAGGCGCGGCGGCGCTGGGACGAGGAGCACGTCAAGCTGCGCGAACTGGTCCTCACGCTGAAGAACAAGGCCGCGTTCAACGACGGGCTCGCGTCGCGCTACCAGGCGGCGCAGACCCGGCTGCGCAAGTTCGAGGAGGCCGGGGCGCCGCCGTTGCCGCCGAAGGACCAGGAGATCAACATGCGCCTGGGTGGCGGGCGCACCGGCAAGCGCGCGATCATGTGCGAGCAGCTGGAGTTGGCGGGGCTGACCTACCCGTTCGACCTCGAGGTCTGGTACGGCGATCGTGTCGCCGTGCTGGGCGCGAACGGCACCGGCAAGTCGCACTTCCTGCGGCTGCTCGCGCGCGGCGGCACCGACCCGGAGCCGGGAGCCGAGCCGATCTCCGGCGTGGTCCTGGAGCCGGTCGCGCACGACGGCGTGGCCCGGCTCGGCGCGCGCGTCCGCCCCGGCCACTTCTCGCAGACGCACGACCGTCCCGAGCTTCGCGACCGTACGCTGGTCGAGATCCTCTGGCGCGGCGACGAGCACCGCTCCGGCCTGGACCGGCACGGCGCGATGCGGGTGCTGAACCGGTATGAGCTGGCCGGCCAGGGCGATCAGCTCTTCGGCACGCTCTCCGGCGGCCAGCAGGCACGCTTCCTGGTGCTGCTGCTGGAGCTGTCCGGCGCCACGCTGCTGCTGCTCGACGAGCCGACCGACAACCTCGACCTGGCCTCGGCCGAGGCGCTGGAGGAGGGCCTGAAGGCGTTCGACGGCACGGTCCTGGCCGTCACCCACGACCGCTGGTTCACCCGCTCCTTCGACCGCTTCATCCTCTTCCAGGGCGACGGCGAGGTCATCGAGACGCCGGAGCCGGTCTGGGACGTGCGCTGAACCCCTGCGTGCACGGCGAGAGTGGAATACTGAACCTCGTGAGGGAGGTGGTTGGCATGGTGGCACCACTGGAGGCAGGCCCGAGCGGTTTCTCTCTGCCACGCCCACCGTTCACCGTGGACACGCTTTTCGCGATGCCCGATGACGGGCTTCGCTATGAGGTTTTGGAAGGTGTTCTCACCGTGACTCCGCCCGCCACCCCGGAGCACAACCGAGCCGCGGATCGGCTCGGCCGGTTGATCGACCCCCTGTTGACCGGCGATACCGAGGCGATCACCGCATCCGCGGTGCGAATGCCGGGGGGAGACGGCTTGGTTCCGGACCTGATGGTGACCACCGCTGACCTGGAGGATTTTCCGCGCGGAGTCCCGGCGGAACTGGTTCACACGGTGATCGAAGTGGTCTCTCCGTCGAATTCGTCGGATGACCGGGTGAAGAAGGCCAAGCTCTATGCCAAGGCAGGCATTCCCTGCTATTGGCGCCTTGAAATGCGTCCCTGGAAAGAGCATTTCGGTCCGCTTCCGGCGCTTGTGGTGAGCCTCCTCAACGAGCAGGGTGAGTGGGATTCCACCATTTACGAGGCTGGAAAGTCGCACAAACTGCCGATGGTCGTCGACGTCAATCGCGTGACGATGCATCTGGAGATCGACCCTGCGGCCCTGGTGGGCCGGCGACGCTGAACGCGCCGGTCAACACGCGCCCGCGGCGCGCGAGGGCGCGTGATCATGGACCGGCGCGCGCGGTGCGGCAAGGGAGTTGAGCGCTGCGTCACGGGGCTTTACGTATGCGTAATCGTCGGCGTATGGTCGGCCACGAACACAACAACCCCACGGGAGTCCGGTGCACCGGGCTGAGAGGGGGGCTGCAGCCCCCGACCGTCGAACCTGATCCGGATCATGCCGGCGCAGGGAGGATGTGGACGATGTGGACGCGACCCTAGGACGACTGCACCTCATCACCGACACGCGGCCCGGGCGGGATCCGATCGGCTGCGTGCGGGCGGCGCTGGCGGCGCACGCGGCGGCCGATGACGTGGTCCGGGCCGCGGCCGGGCCGCTGGTCGTGCAGGTGCGGGTCGAGGACGACGCCACCGATCTGGACGCCTATCAGCTTGCCGTGCGGGTTCGTGAGCTGTGCGCGGCGGCCGGCGCGATCTGCCTGGTCAACGACCGGCTGCACGTGGCGCTCGCGATAGGCGCGGACGGCGGGCACGTGGGTGCGCTGGACCTTCCGGTCGCGGCGGCGCGGCGGGTGCTCGGGCCGAGGGCGATCCTCGGCGCCACCGCGCGGGTCGCGGGCACCGGATCCGCCGCGGTCGAGGCCGGAGCGTCCTATCTGGGCGTCGGCCCCTGCTATGCGACCACCACGAAGGACGGGCTGCCCGCGTTGCTCGGGCCGGCCGGGCTCGGCGCGGTCGCGACGGCGGTGCCGGTCCCGGTGATCGCGATCGCCGGCGTGACCCGGGCCCGGGTGGCCGAGCTGCTCGCGGCGGGCGCTTACGGCGTGGCAGTGGTCGGCGCGGTCAGCGGCGCGGCCGATCCCGGGCGTGCGGTGGCCGAGCTGCTGCGGGAGCTCGCCGGCGCCGTGGAACCCGCCGATCAGGCACCGCACCGGGCCGGCCCGGAACCCACCGATCAGGCACCGCACCGGGCCGGCCCGGAACCCACCGTCGGGACGACGCATCCCGCGGGCGGTCCAGCCGACCCCAGCGGCGGTGCGGCCCTTCCCGCCGCCGGCACGACGGACGCGGCTGTGCGTATGCCCGGTGGCGAGGCGGAGCGGTGGGCGGGGAGAGGTGCGCGATGAGTGCTGAGCGGCGGGCCGGGCGTGCCGAGATCGGGATCGTCGGCGGCGGGCCGATCGGGCTGGCTGTCGCCTGGTCCTGCGCCCGGCGTGGTCTCGACGTCGCCGTCTACGACGACGCGCTGCAGGCCGGGGCCGCCGGTCCGGCCGAGGGTGCCGGCGGAGAGCGGGGAGCCGGCGCGGTTCGGACGGCGATCGGTGGGGTGACCGGGGCGTGGGAGGTCGCGGCCGGGATGCTGGCGCCGATCGGGGAGGCCTACTTCGGTGAGGTGGAGCTGACCGGCCTGCTGGTGGACTCGGCGGCGCGCTGGCCCGGCTTCGCGGCGGACCTTGCGGCGGCGTCCGGGGT
Organism: Catenuloplanes nepalensis; assembly: GCF_030811575.1. Taxonomy (GTDB): domain Bacteria; phylum Actinomycetota; class Actinomycetes; order Mycobacteriales; family Micromonosporaceae; genus Catenuloplanes; species Catenuloplanes nepalensis. Next base: position 8,801,138 of record NZ_JAUSRA010000001.1, read on the forward strand.
GGAGGTCGGTTACCGGGGTGAGGGCACGCTGGCGGTCGCGCTCACCGCGGACGACCTGGCGGCCGCGACGAGGCTCATCGCGTACCAGCGGGATCTGGGTCTTGCCGTTGACCCGCTGACGCCGTCGGCGATGCGCGCGGTGGAGCCGGTGCTGAGTCCGCGAGTGCGGGGCGGCGCGCTGATCCCCGGGGATCACCAGGTCGACCCGCGCCGGGTGACCGCGGCGCTGCGGATCGCGGCGGCGCGCGCGGGAGTCCGGTTCGTCCGGCGGCGGGTCGCGAACGTGTCCGAGGTCTACGCCGACCGGGTGGTGGTCGCGGCCGGCTGCGGCACGGCCGCGCTGACCGGCCTGCCGGTGCGACCGGTGCGCGGCGAGGTGCTGCGGCTGCGCGCACCGGGCCGGAAGCCCGGATTCACGCACGTGATCAGGGGATATGCGGACGGCCGCGAGGTCTACCTGGTGCCGCGCCGCGATGGCGAGGTGGTGGTCGGGGCGACCGCGCACGAACGCGCGGACGACGACGTGACCGCGGGCGCGGTGCTGCGGCTGCTGCGCGCGGCGGCCGACCTGATCCCGGAGATAGAGGAGTACGCACTGGTCGAGGCGCAGTCCGGGGCACGCCCGGGCTCGCCGGACAACCGGCCGATCCTGGGGGACTGGGCCGCGGGGAGCCGCGAGGTCGTGGTGGCGGCCGGGCACTACCGGCACGGGATCCTGCTGACCCCGGTCACCGCGGAGCTGATCACCGCGCTGCTGCTGGACGGTACGGCACCGCCGGAGGTCTTCGCGGCGGCGCGATTCACGGAACGGAGGACGGCATGCGCGTGACGGTGAACGGCGACGAGCGGGATCTGGCCGGGCCGGTGACGGTCGCGGACGCGGTGGCGGAACTGACCGGTGCGCATCGGGGCGTGGCGGTCGCGGTCAACGGCGAGGTGGTGCCGCGCGGGCGGTGGGCGGAGACGCCGCTGTCCGACGGGGACCGCGTCGAGGTGCTCAGCGCGGCGCAGGGCGGGTGAGGACGATGGACGACTTCGTGGTGGGCGGCGAGCGCTTCGGCTCGCGGCTGATCCTGGGGACCGGCGGCGCGGCCAACCTGGACGTGCTGGAACGGGCGATCAAGGCGTCCGGCACCGAGATGGTGACGGTCGCACTTCGCCGGATAAATGCCCAGAAAACGTCAGATGGGCTGCTGGACGTGGTGGTGCGGACCGGCGTGCGGCTGCTGCCGAACACGGCCGGCTGCCGGACCGCGGCGGAGGCGGTGAAGCTGGCGCACCTGGCCCGTGAGGCCTTCGGCACCGCGTGGATCAAGCTGGAGGTGATCGGCGACGAGCGCACGCTGCTGCCGGACGGCGTGGAGCTGGTCCCGGCCGCGGAACGCCTGGTCGCCGACGGCTTCACGGTCCTGCCGTACACGAACGACGATCCGATCCTGGCCCGTCGCCTCGCGGACGCGGGCTGCGCCGCCGTGATGCCGGCCGGCTCGCCGATCGGTTCCGGCCTGGGCATCGGCAACCCGCACCACCTGCGGCTGCTGCGGCAGGCCGTGGACGTGCCGGTGATCCTGGACGCCGGCGTCGGCACCGCCTCGGACGCGGCGCTGGCGATGGAGCTCGGCTGCGACGCGGTGCTGCTGGCCACGGCCGTGACCAGGGCGGCGGACCCGGAACGGATGGCGACCGCGATGCGCCTGGCGGTCGAGGCCGGCTTCCTCGCGGCACACGCGGGCCGGATCCCGCGGCGCTTCCACGCGCTCGCGTCCACGCCGGACGAGGGGCGGCCGGATCTGTGAGAGGGCTGATCGTGGTGACGGATCGGGTACAGGCTCGCAGAGGTCTGACGGCGACGGTCGAGGCGGCGGTCGAGGGCGGCGCGCGATGCGTGCTGCTGCGGGAGAAGGACCTGCCGGGCACCAGCAGGCGGGCGTTGGCGGATGAGTTGCGGGCGATCCTGGCGCCGGCCGGCGGGCGGTTGATCGTGGCCGGGCCGGATCCGCTGGGCGGCGACGCGGTGCACCTCAGCGCGTCCGATCCGCCTCCGCCGGCCGGGTTGCCGCTGGTCGGGCGCTCCTGCCACGACGAGGCCGAGCTGGCGCGGCTGACCACGGAGGACTACGTCACGATCTCACCGGTCTTCCGGACCAGATCCAAGCCGGGGTACGACCGGGAGCTCGGCCTTTCCGGACTGCGCGCGCTCCTCACCCGTACCGTGGCGGCGGTCTTCGCTCTGGGTGGGATCGAGACCGCCGCGGCCGCACGGTCCTGTATCAAGGCGGGCGCGGCCGGCGTGGCCGTGATGGGTGCCGTGATGCGCGCGCCCGACCCCGCCGCCCTGGTCGCCGAGCTGGTGCACCAATGAGCACGCCACCGGTGGCGCTGACGATCGCCGGCTCGGACTCGGGTGCCGGCGCCGGGATCCAGGCCGACCTGAAGGCGTTCGCGGCGCAGCGCGTCTACGGCACCACCGCGATCACCGCGATCACGGCGCAGCACACGCGCGGCGTGGTGGACGTGCACCCGCTTCCCGCGGCCGTGGTCGGCGCGCAGATCGACGCGGTGCTGGACGACATGCCGGTCGCGGCCGTCAAGATCGGGATGCTGGGCGGCGCGGACGTGGCGGCCGAGGTGGCCGCGCGGGCCCGCGACGGGCTGCTGCCGAACCTGGTGCTGGACCCGGTGCTCTACGCGACGTCCGGTCACCGGCTCGGCGCGCTGGCGGTGGTGGAGCGGGTTCTGCCGTACGCGCTGCTGGTCACGCCGAACCGGGACGAGGCGTCTGCGCTGGCCGGCACGCCGGTGACCACGGTCGCGGAGATGGCCGCGGCCGCCCGGGCGATCGCGGGGAGCGGCGCGCGGTGCGTGGTGGTGACCGGCGGCGAGGAGCACGGCGACGCGGTCGACGTGCTCTGGACCGGCGACGAGGTCCGGCTGCTGCGCTCGCCGTGGGTGCCGACCGACAACGACCACGGCACCGGCTGCACGTTCTCCGCCGCGGTCGCGGCCCGGCTCGCGCACGGCGACGACCTGTTCGCCGCGCTGGACGTGGCCAAGCGGTACGTGGCCGCGGGCCTGGCCGGTGCACGGCTGTGGAAGGTGGGCGGCGGCCGGGGGCCGCTGAACCACTTCTCTTTCTAGATCCCCGTTTCAGGAGGTATGTGGTGACTTCCGTCCGTCGTAAGTCCTATGTGGATGGTTCCCGGCCGGACATCCGGGTGCCGTTCGCCGCGGTCGACCTGACCGACGGCAGCGAGCCGGTGCGGCTCTACGACACGTCCGGGCCGGGCGGTGACCCCGCCGTGGGGCTGCCGCCGTTGCGCGGACCGTGGATCGCGGAGCGCGGCGACGTGGCCCCGGTCCGTGGCCCCGGCACGCCGCTCGCCGGGCGGCGGCCGACCCAGCTCGCGTACGCGCGGGCCGGCGTGGTCACGCCGGAGATGGAGTTCGTGGCGATCCGCGAGGGCGTCGCGCCGGAGCTGGTCCGGGACGAGATCGCGGCCGGGCGCGCGGTGCTGCCGGCCAACGTCAACCACCCGGAGACCGAGCCGATGATCATCGGGAAGGCGTTCCTGGTGAAGGTCAACGCGAACATCGGCACGTCCGCGGTCAGCTCCTCGATCGCGGAGGAGGTGGAGAAGATGAGCTGGGCCACCCGCTGGGGCGCGGACACGGTGATGGACCTGTCCACCGGGAAGAACATCCACTCCACGCGCGAGGCGATCGTCCGGAACTCGCCGGTGCCGATCGGGACGGTCCCGCTCTACCAGGCGCTGGAGAAGGTGAACGGCGACCCCGCGGCACTGTCCTGGGAGATCTTCCGGGACACCGTGATCGAGCAGGCCGAGCAGGGCGTCGACTACATGACCGTGCACGCGGGCGTGCGGCTGGCCTACGTACCGCTCGCGGTGAACCGGGTGACCGGGATCGTGTCGCGCGGCGGGTCGATCATGGCGGCCTGGTGCCTGGCGCACCACGAGGAGAACTTCCTCTATACACACTTCGCGGAGCTGTGCGACATCCTGGCCCGCTACGACGTGACGTTCTCGCTCGGCGACGGGCTGCGGCCAGGGTCGATCGCGGACGCGAACGACGAGGCGCAGTTCGCGGAGCTGCGCACGCTCGGGGAACTGACCCGGATCGCCTGGGAGTACGACGTCCAGGTGATGATCGAAGGACCGGGCCACGTGCCGATGCACAAGATCAAGGAGAACGTGGACCTGCAGCAGGAGCTGTGCCACGAGGCGCCCTTCTACACGCTCGGCCCGCTGACCACGGACATCGCGCCGGCGTACGACCACATCACGTCCGCGATCGGCGCCGCGATGATCGGGATGTTCGGCACGGCGATGCTCTGCTACGTCACACCCAAGGAGCACCTCGGGCTGCCGGACCGCGACGACGTGAAGGCCGGCGTGATCGCGTACAAGATCGCGGCGCACGCGGCGGACCTGGCCAAGGGGCATCCGGGCGCGCAGGCGTGGGACGACGCGCTCTCCAAGGCACGATTCGAGTTCCGCTGGGAGGACCAGTTCAACCTGTCGCTCGATCCGGAGACGGCCCGGTCCTACCACGACGCGACGCTCCCCGCCGCGCCCGCGAAGACCGCGCACTTCTGCTCCATGTGCGGCCCCAAGTTCTGCAGCATGAAGATCAGTCAGGAGCTCAAGGGGTACGCGGAGCGCGGCATGCACGACAAGAGCGAGGAGTTCCTCGCCTCCGGTGGCCGGGTCTACCTGCCGCTGACGTCCTGACCGCGCGGACGGGGGTCCCGATGGCGGGACCCCCTCGCGTCAGTCCTCGTCGGAGCGGTCGCCGAGGCCGCTGACCCAGTCGACGTACTCCTCGTCCCGCAACGGGACCGCCTCCGCCACGGGCGGCTGGGCGGGCTGGTTACGACGCCGGAAGAGACCGCGACGGCGCTTCTCCGGCTTCGCGGCCGGCGTCTCCCCGCCCCCGTCCGCGGTGGCCGGCGCCTCCGGGGCCGGGGACTGCCACGGCTCGGGCGCCGGGCGCGCGCCGGTCGGGGCACCGGCCTCGTACGCCGAGCCGCCACTCCGGGTGTCGGCCGGCGGTGCCGGCCAGGTGCCGGCCGACTCCGGCGCGGACCACACGTCGTCCCGGGCCGGGCGCACGGTCCGGCCACCGGCGGCCGGCGCGGTCGGCGCCCAGTCGTCCGTGACCGCCCAGGCGTCGTCGGCGGCCCACCCATCCGGCACCGACCAGGTGTTCCGGGTCGCCCGCGGCTCCTGCGGAGGCAGCAGGACCCCCTCGTGCACCCGCTCCGGGCTTCCACCGCCGAGATCATCCCGGCCACCGGCCCGCTGAGCGCCGCTGCCGGGCTCGGAGTACGGGCGCGCGCCCGCGTCGCCGGCGGGACGGCGCGGTGCGGCGGAGCCGAGGTCCGTCGTGGCCCGATCGGCATCCCGGGGCGCGGGCGAGAACGGCCGGACCGTCTCGGTCTCCGGGCCCGCCGGGGTGCTGGCCGGCTGCGCGCGGAGGTCCGATGCCGCCGGGCCGGCGGTCCACGGCGCGGGCGAGTGCGGCCGGGCGGTCCCGGCCTCGGGGCCGTCCGGGAAGCTGGCCGTCCGGGCGCTGACCCCGGCCGTCGCCGGGCCGGAGTCCCACGGCGCCGGAGACGTCGGTCGCGCGCTCCCGGCTTCGGTACCGACGGGGGGACGCGTCGCCGAACCCGGCTGGCCGGCGAACCCGGTCGCGGCCGGATCCGGCTGGTCGGCGAACCCGGTCGCGGCCGGGCTCGTGGGCCGCGACGCCGGAGAGATCGGCTGCGCGGCCTCCACCGCCGGTCCTCGCTCGGTGATCTCACCGTCCCCGGCCGGCACGCCGGGCCGGGCGGCGGTGTCGTATGGGAATCGTGGTTCGGCCCGGGTCGCGTCCGCTGCGGCCGGACCGGTGACCTGCGACGCCGGGAGATCCGGCCACGCGGTGACATCGGCGGGGAAGCGCGATTCGGCCGGGGCGGTCGCGCTCGCTGCCGGGCCGGTGGCCGGGAAGTGCGGGTGCGTGGCCGGTTCGGCGGGGAACCGTGGATCGGTGTGGGTGGTGCCCGCAGCCGTCGGGCCGGTGGCCGGCGTAGCCGGTGAGTGCGGGTGCGTGGCCGGTTCGGCGGGGAACCGTGGATCGGTGTGGGCGGTGCCCGCAGCCGTCGGGCCGGTGGCCGGCGTAGCCGCTGACTGCGGGTGCGCGGCCGGACCGGCCGGGAACCGCAGAACCGGCGACTCGGCCGATGCCGGGGCGGCCGGACGCGACGTGGGGAAATCCGGCCGGGCCGCGTCCGGTGCCGGCCCGGCGGAGAGGCCGGTCGGCGCCGGGCTGGTGGGCGACGTCGTGGGGGAGTCCGGCTGCGCGGCGGCCGGGAACCGCGTGCTCGACTGGGCGGCGATGTCGTTCGCCGTCCGGACGTTGGGGAACCGGATCGGACCGCCGGCCGGGGCCGGCCGCGCCGCGAGGCCGGTGACAGCCGGGCCACCGGGCTGCTGCCCCGGGGCATCCGGCCGGAACGTGTCGGCGGACGGCGGCAGGGGCGGCTGTGCGGCGGGGCCGGTGGCCGCCGCGCCGGTGGACTGCGGCGCCGAGACGCCCTGGGGCGTGGGTGAGTCATCGGGGAACCGCGGTGCCGGCCGCGCGGCGCCGGCGACCGGCACCGCGCTCGCGGGATCGGGCATGTCGGGGCGCGGGGAGCCCTCGGCCGGCGACGTGCCGAACCGCGGCGGGGCCGGTACATCCGGGAGCGTGCTGTTCTCCGGCCGGCTGACCGCGAACCGGGGCAACCCGGAACGTTCCGGCGGCGGCGCCGCGGGCTGCGTCGTACCGGTAGCGCGGGCGGCGGCCTCGGCCGGGGGCTGCTCGGCCGGCGGCTCGATGAGCTGCTGCCGGACCGGCTCGAAGAGCGACGGCGCCGGAGTGGCGGGCCGGCCCGACTCGAAGAGGCCCGGCATCTCCGCGGGAGGCTCTATCGGATCGAAGATCCGCGGGAAGACCCGAGCCGGGTACGCCGGTTCGGCCGCGTCGCCGCCGGCCGGGCGCGCCTGCTCCCGTGGCGCGGCCGGGGCGTTCTCGGGAGCGGTGGACTGCGCGGGACGGCTTGTGTGCTCGTCCTGGCCCGGCTCGTGGCGCGTGGCCCAGACGTCGTCCGGCGCCGTGGGGCGAGCGCCGGCGGGCTCGGTGACCTGCGGCTCAGGCTGCCGGTGCGGCGTGAAGAAGTCGCTGTGCTCGAAGACCCCGGCCGCGGTCAGGCGCTCACCGAGGCTCAGGACCGGTCCGCCTTCCGGGACGGCCTGCACCGGCGACGCGACCGTAGGGGAGTCGTCGGCGGGCGGGTCCGGCGGGATGACCCGGAACTCCGGCTCGATCACCGGCGGTGCCGGTCGCTTCGCCTCCGCCGCGAACGTCGCGCCCGGGTCGCTGCCACCGGCCGTAGCGGCGTCGGCGACCGGCACCGCCCCACCCGGCTGATTCTCTGCGCCGGCGGCGGCCGTGCCGCTCGGCCGGGCCGCGGCGCCGGTCCCGGCACCCGGCTGGACGGCGGAGCCGGCACCCGGCTGGACGGCGGAGCCGGTCGAGGCAGGCCCGCCAGGCCGACTCGCGAAGCCCGCGGTCGCCGGACCGGCCGGCTGCGAGGCCGCGGTGGCCGGACCGACCGGCTGCGAGGTCGCGGCGGCGGTGGCCGGGTCGGCCGAAGCCGGTCCGGCCGAGGCCGGAACGCCCGGGAACGCTGCCTCCGGGCGCGACGACGCGCTGGCGCCCGGCGCCGGTGATCCGGTGAACGAGGCGGCGACCGGCCCGTCCGGCAGCGGCGAGTCCGCCGTCGGCGTGGACCAGGTGGGTCCGCCGGAGACCGGCACGTCGGGCATCGGCGTATTCGCGGTCGGCGTGGACCAGGTGGGCCCGCCGGAGACCGGTGTGCTGGAGACGGAGCCCTCGGTGGCCGGGATGTTCGAGCCGGTGACGTCCGGGGCCTGCGCACCTGAGCCGGTGGCGCCGGCCGGCGCAGCGGAGGTGGCCGCGGGACGGTGGGAGTGCGCCGGGAGCGGAGGGGGTGGGCCGGGCGCGGGCGGCGGCGGGATGGCCGGGCCGCCGGTCAGTTCGGTGGGATCCTCCGAACCGGCCCGGATGCCGGCCGCGAAGTCGGCCCGCAGGCTCGCGGAGCTGATCCGCGTGGACCGGCCACCGCTCTGCGGCGCCTCCGGATCGCCGTCCTCCGGCGTACCGAAGTCCAGGGTGATCGAGCGGGCGGCGTCGCCGGAACGCTCATCGACGTCCGATCCACCGGTTCCCGAAAGGTCGTCGCGGTGCGGAGCCGGGGCGCCGCGGTCACCGGCGGGCGCGGCGTCACCCTCGCCGGTGGCGCCGGCCGCGAGGAGGCGGTCGGCCTCGGCGCGGCGGGCACGGTCGGCGAGTTCGAAGGGAGTGGGTTCGCGCTCGGCCTGGTCGAGTTCCCAGGGCTGGTTGGCACCGAACGCGGCGGACCAGTTGGCCTGCCGGAACGCGCCGGTCGGCTGGCGGAGCGCGCCCAGCGCGGGCGACGGCTCCTCGATCTCGCCGAGGCCGCTGCGACCGCCCGGCCCGGGGGAGGCGGGGTCCGCCCAAGGGGCGTCGTCCGGGAGCGGGTGCTCCTGGGACGGGTCCGCGTCGGCCCGCGGGCGCGTCTGGTCGCGGTCGCCGCCGTCCGTCTCGGGGGTGAACATGTCGCTCCCGCCCTCTTCCTGCGTTTCGCGTTCCTTGGGAGACAACACGTCATCCAGTGTCGGAGAGATCAAAGCGTTCGGCACGGAATAACGGGAGATGTGAGATTCCGTGCCGGGTGGATCGTCGTCCTTCGTCGCTGACGGTCTGACTTCCCCGTTGTGGCCGATTTGTCTGCACTGACTGGTTCGTCCGCACTGCGCGAGCCGATGGAGCTTATCGGAGCGCCGGTATCACGCGGATCCGCCGAGGCCCGGGCCGTGTCGCACGTCCCGGTACGGCATTGCGGCGTACCACGCTACCCCGGCTGCGGTGGCACCCCGCCGCTCGCCGAGGCCCTCCCGCCGCGATTCCCGCCGTCCCCGGAGCCGAAACCCCCGGACCCGCGGGCGGAGCCACCCCAGCCGCCGGAATCACCCCGGTCACCGGGCACACCCGGGCCGCCGCCGGCCGGTGGACCGGTGGGGCCGAACGCACCCGACCCGCGGGCGGAGTCACCCGGGCCGCCGCGTTCACCGCGGCCACCCGGCGCACCAGGCACACCCGGGCCGCCGCCGGCCGGTGGTTCGGTGAGGTCGCGGGCGCCACCGGAGGAGGCGCCCGGGCCGTTCGATGGGCCGGCGGGCTCACCTCGTACCGGCGGAGGGGTTTGATCTGGGGTCTGGGGGTCTGGATCGGTGCGGTGGGCGACGACCGCGAGGAGCGAGCCGAGCGCGCCCGCGGCCAGTGCCACCACCGAGCCCCAGAACGGCGCGGCCTGGTAGGTGTCGGCCGCGTCGCCCGGGCCGGCCGCGAAGTAGGCGATCGTCAGCGGCACGGGCCCGAGCAGGCCGGACGTGGCGACGATCGCGGTGTGCCACTCGCGGCGGCGGGCGATCGCGCCGACCGCGGCGCCCGCGATCAGCGCGAGCGACGGCATCACGACGACCGCGAGGCGCTGCACGACACCGGTGCTGAACGAGGCGGGGTCGAGCACGCCGAGCCGGACGGCCGGCAGCTGTTCGCCCGGCCCGAACGAGGGGACGGCCGAGGCGACGGCGAGCAGCCAGGTCACGGCCGCGACGGAGACGAGCGCCCAGGCGTACGCCCGCTGCCAGAGTGCGAGCGCGGCCAGCGGCAGGCCGGCTGCCGCGCCGATGAGGACCGCGATCCCGACCGCACCGGCCGGTTCGGTGCCGTCGGTGAGCTGTGCGGCGTGGGCGGCCGGCATCGTGATCAGCGCCACCCCGGCCGCACCGATCGACGCGGAGACTGCGAGCCCGGCCAGTAACGGCAGTCCACCGTCGTGGCCGAGGCGGCGGGCGGCGCGGTCCGCGACCAGCGCGCCGGCGACGGCGGCGATGATCGCGAACCAGGCGACCCAGGCGAGCTGCGCGTTCCACTGGTTCTCGATGCCGTCGGCGAACGCGCGGCCGAAGCGGACGAGGCCGAACCCGTAGGCGACGCCGAGCTGGCCGGCACCCACCAGCAGGCTTACTCCGAGTGAGGTCAGCAGCACCCTGCCCCAGGTCCGAACGGCCATGTGGGGCACGTTACGGGGGGAAGAATCGTTACGGAAGGTGTGGAATGACCTCGGAGGCGAGGAGATCCAGCAGGTCCAGGTCGGACTGGTCGCGCAGCCGCACGTAGAGCCGCGTGGCACCGGCCTCGGCGTACGCGGAGAGCTTCTCGACCACCTGGGCCGGCGTGCCGGAGATGACCGGCTCGGGCGGCAGGATGGACGGCTCCTCCAGCAGCGCGAGCCGCTCGGCGATCTCCGCGTCCGTCCGTCCACACGCGACCGCGACGCTCGCGGAGAAGACCAGCGGCGCCTTGGTCCGGCCGTGCTTCTCGCTCGCCTCCCGGGCCAGCGCGTACTGCTCGGCGCACTTCTCGGCCGACGACGGCGGCACGTTGTACTCGTCCGCGTAGAGCGCGGCCAGGCGCGGCGTGCTCTTCGGGCCGCGCCCGCCGACGATCACCGGCGGGCCGGGCGTCTGCACCGGCTTCGGCAACGCGAGCGCGTCGACGAGGGTGAAATGCTTGCCGTCAAAGGAGAAGCGCTCTCCGCGGGGAGTCGACCACAGCCCGGTGATGATCTGGAGCTGTTCGTCGAGACGCTCGAATCTTTCACGCGGCGTGAAGAAAGGAATACCGAGCGCTGTGTGTTCCGCGCCGAGCCATCCGGCGCCGAGACCGAAGTCGATGCGTCCGTTGCTCATCTCGTCCACCTGCGCCACCGTTATCGCTGTAATCGCGGGGTGACGGAATGTGGCCGAAGTGAGCAGCGTGCCTAGCCGGATCGTGCGCGTTTCCCGGGCGATCGCGCCGAGCGTGACCCACGCGTCCGTCGGGCCGGGGAAGCCGTCTGACCTGTGCACCGGCATGAAGTGGTCCGCGCGGAAGAAGCCGTCGTAACCGGCCGCCTCGGCGTGCTGCGCCGCACGCAGCATCTCGTCGAATGTGGCGCCACGGTGTGGCTCGGTGAACACGCAGACTCGCATGGGCGCAGAGGTTAGCCCTCATCTCGATGTTCTCGCACCTAAGAAGTGGTTAATCCAACACTGTCCAATTCGTTGCCGTCTCGCAATGCGAGGGCGGGGTGACCGGTAACGCAGGGTCTCGTACTCTGTTGCCCGCTACGCCGGGGGTTGTCGGCAGGGGGATCGATATTGATGCCACGGCCGCCCGGCCCGCTCACACCTGACCTAGATGGCCTAGCCAGGGTGGCTGGAGGAAGGGTAAGAATCCCATGAGGACGTTCCGCGGACTCGCGGCGGCTGTTGCTGCCATGGCAGTGGTGGCAGTGGCCGGATGCACCGGTTCGGATGACTCCGGAGGCGACAGCGCCTCGGGTGAGCTGACGAAGGTGACGTATCTAACAGCGTTCAACACGTTCGGCCGTGAGGGCTACGCGTACGTCGCTAAGGAGAAGGGCTTCTTCGAGGAGGTCGGCCTCGACGTCGACATCCAGGTCGGCACCGGCTCCGGTGAGAACATGACCGCGCTGCAGTCCGGCGCCGCCCAGTTCGCGCCGGTCGACTCGACCGGTTACATGCTGACCAAGGCGAACGGCAAGACCGAGGGCATCACCGCGGTCGCCGCGGTGCAGCAGCGCTCGATGGTCGGCATCATGACCCTCGACGACAAGGGCATCACCACGCCGAAGGACCTCGAGGGCAAGAAGCTCGGCGACCAGAACGGCGCCACCACGTCGATCCTGTTCCCGCTGTACGCGCAGCTGGCCGGCTTCGACCACACCAAGGTGAAGATCATCCCGACCGAGGCCGGCGCGCTCGGCCCGGCGCTGGGCACCGGCAAGGTCGACGCGATCGGCCAGTTCGTCGTGGGTCAGCCGCTGATCGAGAAGGCGGCCGGCGGCGGCACCCGCAAGGCGGTCTCGCTCGCGTTCTCCGACGTGATCACCGACCTCTACGGTCACTTCCTGCTCACCTCGGACAAGATCGCGACCGAGCAGCCGGAGATGGCGCAGAAGTTCGCGACCGCGCTGCTCAAGGGCATGGACTACTCGATCAACAACCCGCAGGAGTCCGCGGAGATCCTGGCCAAGGCCGTCCCGGAGACCGACGTCGAGGTCGCCGCGGCCGAGATGGTCATCATGAAGCCGTACACCATCGGTGACGCGCCGAAGCTGGGCGTCGTCGACGCGGACCGGGTGGCCAAGGTCATCGCGATCCTCGAGGGCGCGGGTTCGATCCCGGCCGGCAAGACCCCGGCCGACTTCGTGAAGGTCGATCTGGCCCCGAAGGCCTGACCGAGCGATGTCGCGACGACGATCGGCCGTGTCCCTCGCGGGGCACGGCCGATCATCTGTCCACAAAGGTCAGGCGGCGACCGGCTCGTCCTTGTGCATCAGCAGCTCGTGCAGGCGGGCCTGGTGGCCGGCCAGCGTCTCCAGGTGCCGGCTCGGGCCGAGCGATCGCGGGCGGGGAACGTCGATCTCGACGATCTCCTTGATCCGGCCCGGCCGCGGGCTGAGCACGATCACGCGGTCGGCCAGCAGCACCGCCTCGTCGATCGAGTGGGTGACGAAGACCGTGGTGGTCCGCTCCTCCATGTGGATGCGCTGCAGCTCGACGCTCATCTCCTCACGGGTCAGCGCGTCGAGCGCGGAGAACGGCTCGTCCATCAGCATCACCTTGGGCGACTGGATCAGCGACCGGCACAGCGAGACGCGCTGCTGCATGCCGCCGGAGAGCTCGTGCGGCATGGTGTTCTCGAAGCCCTCGAGGCCCACGGTGGCCAGCAACTGGCGGGCCCGCTCGACGTGCTGGCTCCTCCGCCAGCCGAAGATCTCCACCGGGAACAGCACGTTGCCCAGCACGGTGCGCCACGGCAGTAGCGCGGGACGCTGGAACTGCATGGCGGTCTCCCGCCGGGCCTTGGTGACGGCGGTGCCGCCGACCACGATGTTGCCGTCGGTCACCGGGAGCAGCCCGGCGATCAGGCGGAGCAGTGTGGACTTGCCGCAGCCGGAGCGGCCCACGATCGCGACGAACTCGCCCTCGCGGATGTGCAGGTCGATGCCCCGCAGCGCCTCCACGGTGCCGCGGCGTCCGTGGAACGTCCGGGAGACGTTGTTGAGCTGGATCATTTGCCCTCTCCTGTGTGCGATCGGCGAGCACTCTGCGCGCACAGGCTAGCCCCTGCATCATTGCTCCGTACATAGCGTCAAATCTCATGATTTGCCGCGATCGCGAATTTCCCCCCTCAGTTTTACAAGGGAGTTCTTATGACCACGCAGGCCGTGGGGCGTTTCCGGCGCCCGCAGGTCGGCGGCGTGCTTCTGCCGTTGTTCGCTTTCGTGCTGATTCTGGTCGCCTGGTACGGCGCGGTCCGCCTCTGGGACGTGCCGACCTCGGTGGTCCCGTCCCCCGAGCTCGCGATCGAGGTGATCTTCGGCTCGCGGGCCGAGTACCTGATCCAACAGTCCGTGTGGACGCTGTGGGAGGTCTGGCTGGGCTTCTTCATCGCGATCGTCATCGGCGTGCTGCTGGCGCTGTCGCTGGCCGGCTCGCGCGTGCTGGACCAGGCCATCTCCCCGATCCTGGTGGCCTTCAACGCCATCCCGAAGATCGCCATCGGGCCGATGCTGGTGATGTGGTTCGGCTTCGGTATCGAGCCGAAGGTGCTGGTCGTGGTGCTGCTCTCGTTCTTCCCGATCGTGCTGTCCACGATGGCCGGCCTCAAGTCGGTGCCGGCCGACCTGATCGAGCTGACCCAGTCGATGGACGCGTCGCGCACCAAGACGTTCCTGAAGGTCCGCGTGCCGTGGGCGCTGCCGCAGTTCTTCACCGGCCTGAAGCTCGGCATCTCGCTGGCCTTCGTCGGCGCGGTGGTGGGTGAGTTCATCGGCGGTGGCGGCGACGGCATCGGCTACGTGATCGCATCGTCGCGGTCGCAGCTGAACACGCCGCTGGCGTTCGCCGGGATCTTCCTGCTCGGCCTGATGAGCGTGCTGTCGTACTACGTGATCGTCTGGCTGGAGCGCCTGCTCCTGCCGTGGGCCCGGGAGACCTCCCGCTAGCCCTTCCGGCGACGCGAGGGGGGCCCGCCGACCGGCGGGCCCCCTTCGTCGTACTGCGGTCGTGCCGCGGCGGATCAGGCCTTCAGGTGCCACCGGCCGCTGTCCGCGACCAGGACCACCAGCGCCTGCGGCATCAGGCCCGAGTGGTTGGTCGGGGTCAGGCGGATCGGGCCGGTGATCCCGTCCATCTGGCTGGTCTCGATCGCGAGGCGCAGCGCGTCGCCGTTCGTACCGCCGGCTCGCTGCACGCCGTTCACGATGACCTGCACCGCGTCCGCGGCGAACGAGGACGGCCCGTAGTACGTGCCGTACCGCGAGGTGTAGTCGCTGAACCACGCGGCACGCGAGGCCTTGGCCGGCGTGTTCGCGATCACCTCGTCGATGGTCAGCGTCTGCGAGAAGACCATCGTCGCGCCGTTCGACGCCTTCTGGGCCTCGCCGGACAGGAACAGGTCGCCGGCCGCGGCCGCGTCGAAATAGATCGGGCCGTCGAAGCCGGCCTTGCGGGCGCTGACCGCGACCTCCTGCGCGCGCTCCGGCAGAGCGCCCACCACCAGCGCGTCCGGCGCCAGCGCCACCAGTTGCGCGACCGAGGTGTCGACCTCCGCGTCGCCCGGCGCGATCGGCCGGTCGCCGACCTTGGTCATGTCCGCGTTGCGGGCCTCGTTGGTAATCATCTCCCGCATGTTCTCGCCGTACGGGTCGGTCGTGGTCACCAGCGCGAAGCGATCAATATCGGACGACGCAATTTCGGACACCAGTGCGGACGCGTTGTGGTCGGGATTGGACGCCAGCTTGAAGATGAATTGACGTTCCGTGACCGGGAGCACCACATCGGACGACGGCGACAGCGAGACCGTCGGTAGCTTGCGCGCCGTGATCGTCTCAAGCGAGTCGATCACACACTCCGCGCAAGCCCCTGTGATCAGCGCCGCAACATTCGAGTTGTTGGCGAACTGGGTGATGTTCTGAGCCGACAGTTTGCTGTCCGACCGGTTGTCTTTGATGTCCAGCTCGATCCTCGGGCCACCGGGAACCGCGTTGAGCTGATCTCTCTTCAGCTCCAGCGCGTTCTTGTAGGCGGTGCCCACCGAGGCGCCGGAACCGGTCAGCTCGAGATCAGCGGCGATCAGAATGGTTGCTGCGGTGTCCTCAGTGGTCGCTGAATCGCATCCGGCGGCCGATCCCAGCAGAGCGGCCGAGGTGACCACCGCGAGCATGGCGCGGGTTGGCCTCAAGGGTCAGTCCTCCTCTTCGCGGCGCAGCGACGGCTGCGCGGCGCTCACTGCCGTCCCGCGAACGAGACGGCAAACGCGAGAACTGTGCCAACCGTTCGGTCCACTGGTCAAGCCGGAGGTGGATGCTCGTTCGTGGACATGTTGTCCCACGATGCGGGCGATGAGGGTGTCCATTTGACATAACTTTCCGGTGATTAATAGCACGCACCCAGTCATTCGTGCAGTTCAACGCGGTGAGACCGACTCCACACACGCTGACTGTTGTTGGTTGATCGGTCCGTCGAGACCGATTCCTGCCGCACTGAGGCTTCCCATTCGGGTCCGCTTCTGGTGAAATCGCGGATCGTGCCGCGTGTGACAACCCCACCCCCCATGCCGTCATGAAGGCGGGTTGCGCGTGGACGAGAACGACGGAGGTCTCGTGAGCACGCACCCCAAAGCGAATTTGGGCAACTTCGCGCGTCCCGCGCGTCGATCCGGTCTGCCGCGCCTTCGCGACGCCCGGATCCGTACAAAGCTCGCCATGATCCTCGTGGTCCCGGTGGCAGCCATCCTCGTGCTCGCAAGCATGCGGCTCTGGGACAGCACCAGCCGGGCCGCGGACGCAGGCCTCGTGCGGTCGTTGACCGCGCTCAGCCTCGACGTGTCGGCGCTCTCCCATGATCTGCACGGCGAGCGGATGGCAGCCGCTCGCCTGCTCGCGGGTGGGAACAACGCCGATCTGTCGAACGCGTTCACGGCCGCGACCGCGGCGACCGATCAGCGCATCGCTTCCTACCAGGCGTCCCGCCGCGACCTCTCCGGCCTGCCGGAGAACGTCGAGAGCCGGCTGGACACGATCGACAGCAACATCGACGAGCGGCTGGACACCACCCGGCAGGACGTGCTGGCGGGGGCCAAGACGACCCCGCAGGCCGCGGTC
This sequence comes from Catenuloplanes nepalensis, assembly GCF_030811575.1. GTDB lineage: Bacteria > Actinomycetota > Actinomycetes > Mycobacteriales > Micromonosporaceae > Catenuloplanes > Catenuloplanes nepalensis. The sequence goes on from NZ_JAUSRA010000001.1 coordinate 8,817,528, forward strand.
CTGCGCTACGGCGTGGTGATGGACGACCTGATGGCCTACCTGGAGGTGATCAGCCAGACCGCCGGTGAGGGTGACCTCGCCGACTCCCTGCGGACCGCCTTCGCGTTCTCGAACGCGAAGAACGCCACCGCGGAGGAGCAGGCCGTCGCGTACGTCGCGCTGCTCGGCAACCGGAACCTCGGCAAGGAGCAGCTCGCGTCCTTCCTCGCCACGCTCGCCGAGCAGCAGGAGGCGCAGGTCGCCGTCACGGCGTCCGACGACGAGGCGCTGCGCGGCGTGATCACCAGCACGATCACCGGTGACGCGGTCACGTTCGCCGACCGGGTGGCGAACACGATCATCACGACCGCCGGCTCGACCGCGCGGCCGGAGATCACCGCGGACGCCGCGTCCGCCGCCATCGGCGCGGTCGCGAACCTGATGCGGCACGCCGAGGTCGACATCGAGCAGCAGCTCATCCGGTACGCGGAGGAGGAGCAGAGCGCGGTCGTCCAGCTGGTGATCATCGAGATCGCGGCGGTCCTCATCGCGCTCGCGGTCGCCATCGCGCTGGCGTTCCTGCTCGCCCGCTCGCTCAACGCGTCGCTCCGGCGACTGCGTGAGGGTGCCATGACGGTGGCCAACCACGACCTGCCCGACGCGGTCGCCCGGCTCCGCGACGTGCGCAGCCTCGGTGAGGGCGGCGCGGACGAGATCGTCAAGGAGCTGCGCGACCCGATCCGCCTCAACACGCGTGACGAGGTCGGTGAGGTCGCCCAGGCCTTCAACGTGGTGCACCGCGAGGCGGTCCGGATCGCGGCCGAGCAGGCCGCACTCCGTACCTCCGTCTCCGCGATGTTCCTCAACCTGGCCCGCCGCTCGCAGGCGCTGGTCGACCGCATGATCGGTGAGCTGGACAAGATCGAGCGAGGTGAGGAGGACCCCAAGCGCCTCGCCCAGCTCTTCCAGCTCGACCACCTCGCCACCCGAATGCGCCGCAACGACGAGAACCTGCTGGTTCTCGCCGGTGCGGACTCCGCACCGCCGCGGCGTGAGGACGCGCTCCTCATCGACGTGCTCCGGGCCTCGCAGTCCGAGGTCGAGCTCTACAACCGCATCGAGTTCGGCACGGTCGACACCGACATCTCGGTCTCGGCGCACGCGGTCAACGACGTCGTCCGGCTCGTCGCCGAGCTGCTCGACAACGCGACCCGCTTCTCGCCGCCGAACACGGTGGTCGTCGCGGACGCCCGCCGCGTCCGGGACTACGTGCTGATCCAGGTGGAGGACCGCGGCCTCGGCATGACCGAGGAGCAGATGGAGTCGCTGAACCAGCGGCTCGACACTCCGCCCACCGTGGACGTCGGCGCGTTCCGCCTGATGGGTCTGGCCGTCGTCGGCCGGCTCGCCTCCCGTTACGGGGTTCGAGTCGAACTCAGGCCCAATGTGGAGGGTGGTACTGTCGCGCAAGTGACATTGCCGCACGGGGTGGTTGTGCTACCGCGCACCCGTGGGCGCGAGCCTGCTCTGCCGCGTCCGCGCAGCCCGCTCGCCGTCGAGCAGGGCCCGTCGGCACCGGTCAGCTCCCCGCCCGCCTGGGGCGAGTCGCTCACCCCGTCCCGGACGGCCACGCTCACCCCGCCGCGCGAACCGGCCGAGCAGTGGCAGCAGCCCGCGCCGCAGCAGCCGCGTGACTTCCAGGTCAACGCGGGCACTCCGACGCAGGCACTCCCGGTCGCCGGGCAGAACCCGCTGCGCCCGCACCCGCAGCAGGGTGTCACGCAGCAGTTGCCGACCATCGGCGGATCCGCGTTCCCGAGCCAGCGGCAGACCCAGCCGGCGGCGATCGCCCCGGCTTCGGTGACTCCGGTCGCCGCGCCGCCGGTCGCTCCGCCGCCGGTGGCTCCGCCGGCTCCGGTGCAGACGCCGATCGTGCCCCCGGTCACCTCGGCGCCCGAGGCGCAGACCATCTCCGCCACGGTGCACCCGATGTCCGCCTCCGCGGGCGGGGTCAGCACGGCCCCGTTCGAGCGCGGTGGAGCCCCGGCCGAGCAGGCCGAGGCGCCGATCTTCCGGCAGATGGAAGCGGTCTGGTTCCGCACGCACGGCCAGGCGGACACCGCGGTCTGGTCCATGCCGACGGCCGGTTACGCGCCGCCGCCGGTCGGTGGCACCAGCACGCCGAGCCCGTCGGCCTCGTCCGCGATGACGGCCGAGACCACGGCGCTGCCGGTGCGCTCTCCTGAGCCGGCCGCGCCCCGCCGGTCCGAGAGTCGTGCGACGTCGTACGGCACGGAGACCAGCACGCAGCCGAGCGGAGGGAACCCGGCGCCGATGACGTCGGGATTCGGCGCGCCCGCCGCGCCCGCAGCCCCGGTTCCGGCACCGGCGGCAGCCCCGTCGGCGACGCCGGACGAGGCCACCTGGCGCACCGCGGCCGACGACGGCTGGAAGCGCGCACAGGAGGCCGCCAAGCCGGCGACCAGTGGCACCACCCGGTCCGGCCTGCCGAAGCGGAAACCGCAGGCGCAGCTGGTCCCCGGCGGTGTCGAGACGAAGCCCGCGGAACGAGCTCGTCGCACCCCCGACGAGGTTCGTGGCCTGCTGTCCGCGTACCACCGTGGTGTGCACCGCGGCCGGAGCGCCGGCGCCGAAGCCGGCGATGCCGAGTCCAACCCCAAGGAGACCAACGGATGACCCGCCAAGCTGCGATGCAGGACATGGGTTGGCTTTTGAGCAACTTCGCCGACAGCGTCGCCGGCATCGCCCACGTGGTGGCCGTGTCAGCGGACGGCCTGCTGCTCGCGTCGTCGCGGGACCTCCCGCACGACCGGGCGGACCAGCTGGCGGCGATCACCTCTGGCGTGGTCAGCCTGACCGAGGGCGCCGCCCGCATGTTCCACGGCGGCGGCGTCCAGCAGACGATCATCGAGATGGACAGCGGGTATCTGTTCCTGATGTCCATCTCGGACGGAAGCTCGATGGCCGTGCTGGCCGCGCGCAGCTGCGACGTGGGCCAGGTCGGCTACGAGATGGCGCTTCTCGTGGAGCGGGTCGGTGCGGCTCTGCGCCCGCTTCCGCGTGAGGCCGTGGGTCACACCGTATGACCCCCCGGCCACGCCGGTTAGCAGTTAATATCATCGATGGTTCGAATAACGGGGCAGTGCGCTACTAGGAGGTGACCGTCATGGTGCAGCCGGATGATCCACGTGGGTCACTGGTCCGTCCGTATGCGGTCACTCGTGGCCGCACAGAGGCGCGCCGAGACATCGCCGTCGAGGCGATCCTTACGGCAAGCGTCGCCAATGTGCAGGAGGCGCGCTTCGCCGGACACGACAAGCACCGCATCGCCTCTCTCTGTGAGAGCAATGCGATGTCCCTGGCGGAGATCGCCGCGTACGCTCGCCTGCCGCTCGGCGTCGCACGCGTCATCGTCGCCGACATGGTTGTCGACGGTCTGCTGACCCTGCACAGTGCCGCTCCCGTTGAAGCGTATGAGGAGCGGATGGATCTCCTTGAAAGGGTGCTAAGTGGACTTCGCAGGCTTTGACCGAGCGGGGGGCCCGGAGCGGCGCAAAGAAATAACCTCCGCCAAGATCGTGATCGCCGGCGGCTTCGGCGTCGGCAAGACCACTCTTGTCGGCGCCGTCTCAGAGATCACTCCGCTGACCACGGAGGCCGTCATGACGGCGGCGGGCGTCGGCATCGACGACCCGTCGAAGGTGCCGGGTAAGGCCACCACCACCGTCGCGATGGACTTCGGCCGCATCACGATGGCCGACGACCTGATCCTGTACCTGTTCGGCACGCCCGGGCAGACCCGTTTCTGGTTCATGTGGGACGAGATCATCAAGGGTGCGGTGGGAGCGGCCGTTCTGGTCGACACCCGTCGCATCTCCGATGCGTTCGCCCCGCTGGACTACTTCGAGAACCGCAGGCTCCCCTACGTCGTGGCACTCAACCGCTTCGACGGCGCGCAGATGTACGAGATCGAGGAGGTGCGGGAGGCCCTGGCCATCCCGAACCACGTTCCTCTGGTGCTCTGCGACGCGCGTGAGCGGGAGTCGACCAAGAATGTTCTGGTGACGGTCGTCGAGCACGCCATGATCATGCTGCGGGCGCAGCGTGACCAGGGGCAGCTCGTCGGCTGAGCTTCTTCATACAGAGCGGCGGCGCGGGAGGTCCGCGCCGCCGCTTTTCAATGCCAATTCCAGATGTGTTCCAGAGCCAGAGCCAGAGCCAGATCCACAGCCAGAGCCAGAGCCAGAGCCAGAGCCAGAGCCAATTCATTTTCCCGCTTCCGGCGTGGTGCGGCCCGCATGCTCCCGCGGGCACCGGTCGTCGCTGGCGCTCCTCCCTGCCGGTGTCCGTGTGGCAAAGAGCAGGGCGGCCACCGAATCGGTGGCCGCCCTGTGATCAGCGTGTCGTGGGTGCCCTGTGATCAGCGTGTCGTGGGTGCCGCACTCATGATCAGGGCGTCCCCATGTCGTTGGAGCGACATGGGGGACGCCCTGATCATGAGGTGGTGTCGGTCAGCGGTGCGACTTGAGCCACGCGCGGATGTCCGTGACGACCTGCGCGTCCGGGTCGCGGAACTCCGGGGTGAACTTCGGGGTGATGTTCATGGTGTGCGCCATGCCCGGGTAGATGATGATCGTGTGGTCCGGGTTGCCGGCCGCACCCACGGCCGCGTCCGCGGCGATCGCGGCGCGGGCCGGCGTCTGCAGGTCGTTCTCGCCGTTGAGCAGCAGCGTCGGGCCGGCGAACCGCGGCAGCGCCTCGGTCACCGTCGGGAAGCGCGCGATGTCGGTCACGTAGTCCTGCAGGTCCTCCAGGCCGGGCACGTTCGGATAGTCGTCGATGCCACTGGCCTCGCGCAGCACCGCACCGGCCTCGGCGTCGATCGCGATCTGCCCGTCCCCGTCCGTGTCCGTGCTCGCCAGCACCTTGTCGCCGTCCAGCAGGATCGCGCGGAACTGGTCGGCCACCTCCGCAGGCTGCCCGGCCAGGCCGTCGGTCGCCTCCAGCGCGGTCAGCCGCCCGTCGGCGTCCATGTCGAACTCGTCGTGCAGCTGGAGCAGCTGCCGGCCGAAGAGCTGCAGCGTCAGCAGCGTCCGGATGTCCTTGCCGACCACGCCCATCGCGATCACGCCGGCCGGCTTCGGGATGCCGAACGCGTCCGGGTCGGCCGAGAGGTTGGCGGCCACGTTCGTACCCTCGCTGTGTCCGAGCAGGAAGATCTTGTTCGGGTCGATCCGCTTCGACGCGGCGCCGAACCGGATGGCGGCGGCGGCGTCCTGCTGGATCCGCTCGTACGGGTTCTCCGGGTTCAGCTGCGCCGGGTCGGTGCTCTCCACCGGTCCCACGTCGGTGACCCCGCGCTTGTTGAAGCGGAGCGTCGCGAAGCCCTCTCGGCTCGCGCCCTGGGCGAGCGGCACGAACGTCGCACCGCCGCCGTCCGGCAGCGTCTGGTTCATGTCGTTGCGCCCGCTGCCGTGCAGCATGACGACCAGCGGCAGGCGGCCCTTGGCCCGGCTCGGATAGGTGAGTTCGGCCTTGGTGACCCAGCCCTCGCCGAAGTCGATCTGCACCTGCTCACGCGTGATGCCGTTCCACCCGGACTGCGCGGCCGCGGAGGCGGACGGCGGCGTGCTGTCCAGGACGCCCGCGCCGGCGACGCCCACACCCCCGGCGAGCACCGCGGTGGCGGTGAGCGCGACGGTCAGTCTGCGGTACTTCCAGCCAGTAGTCATGCAGACGACGCTATGCGCGGCGTCGCCGGGCGACGATCCAGTCAGCTGGTCGATTCAGGTACAGCAGGCTGTACCGGTGGCTCAGTCGACCGGGAGCCGGTAGCCGCGCTTGACCACGGTCTGCACCACTCCCGGCGTGCCGAGACCGGCGCGCAGCCGGGCCACCGCCATCTCGACCGCGTGCTCGTCCGCGCCGCGCGGGAGCGTGCGCAGCAGCGCGGCGCGGGACAGGACGCGACCGGGCGTCGCCGCCAGCGCGCGCAGGACCGCCATCGGCGCCGGGGCCAACGGCTTGAGCTCGCCGTCGATGACCGCGGCGTGACCGCGGAGGGTGAGGACGTGGCTGCCGATCTTGAGGTTGAGCGCGCGCTGGGGAAGCTCGTCGACGAGCGTGCGGACCATGGCGCCGAGGCGGGCCCGGGCCGGTGCGATGACCGGGACGTCGTGGCGGCGCAGCGGAGCGGCGGTGACCGGCCCCACGCAGGCCGCCAGCACGTCGTTGCGCATCGCTTCGAGGACCGAGTCGGCGGACGGCCCGGCGGCGCGCAGCAGCGCGCTGACGGCCGGGGCCGAGGTGAACGTGACCGCGTCGACGAGCCGGCTGGCGATCAGGTCGACGAGGCGGTGCAGTGGGGCCGGATCGGTCGGCGGGGCCCAGCGGTAGACCGGGACCTCGATCACCCGGGCGCCGGCCGCCTCCAGCGCGTCGGAGCACTCGGGCTGGCGGTCGCCGTGTAGCTGCATCGCGATGGTCTTGCCGGCGACGCCGTACTCCTTGAGGTGCTCGACGACCTCCTCGCAGCTCTCCGAGTCGGGCGACCACTGGTCGTGCAGGCCGGCGGCGCGGATGGCACCGCGTGCCTTGGGACCGCGGGCGACCGTGTACGCGCCGGCCAGCACGGCTCGGAGCGGTTCGCCGAGCCCCCAGCCCTCGGCCGCCTCCAGCCAGCCGCGCATGCCGATGCCCGTGTTCGCCATCACGATGTCCGGCGGGGTGTCCAGGCAGGCGCGGGTCGCGGCGCGGAGCTCGGTGTCGTCGGCGATCGGGACGATGCGGAGCGCGGGCGCGAGCACGACACGGGCCCCGCGCCGCTCCAGCAGGGACGCCAGCTCGTCCCGGCGCCGGTCGGCGGTGACCCCGATCGTGAAGCCGCTGAGCTCGTCAGACATCTGCGGAGGGGGTCACGGGCGCACTCCCTGAGTAGATCAGTGGGCGAGGAGCCGCGGCGGTTCCGGCCGGTCCACCGACGGGCACGCGACGAACACGCCGTCCTCGGCGTCGACCCGCTCCCACGTCACGCCTGCGCTTATCGACCGTGCCTCCGGCCGGTCCGCGCCGCGGCTCCTCTGTGCCGGCGGGGCGGTTCGGCAGAGAACCGCGCTCGCCGGGTGCCGAACCGGGGAACCGGCTCGGCGTCACCGCCAGGTCCGTCCTCAAGCCTGGCGGTGGCTCGGTGAGGCCGGCGCACGCGCGGCGAACCTGGGGTGATGACACCCCGTCATGTCGCCTGTACGCCATTGCACCCGCCATGTCGGAAGAGTGCAGGGGGGCGGTTTCGCTCACACGTCTTGATTGTTTTGAACCTGTTAAGAGCCGCTCACGCTTCCCGATGCCCGCCGGTCAGGGGGCTGCGAACAGGCGTTTTGACCCTGGGTAGGGAGAGCGGGTATCGTTGTCTGCTGTTGTGCGATGGCTAGCGATATGCCGGTCACGTCACCGTCACCAGCCCCTGTGTCAGCCCCGAGACCGGCCCTGTGTCTGCGCCGAGATCGGCCGGGCGCAGAGCTTCTCCGTCCCGCTGCGACGTGGAAAAGAAGGTCGGGGTAATCTGGTGTTTCGCGTGCGTGCTGGATCGACGCCAAGCGCGCGACTTCAGACCGACGACGAGACAAGGTAGACCTGTGCGTACGTACAGCCCGAAGCCGGGTGAAATCGAGCGTCAGTGGCACGTCATCGACGCGTCTGACGTCGTGCTGGGCCGACTGGCCACCCACTCCGCGACTCTGCTCCGCGGTAAGCACAAGCCCACTTTCGCGCCGCACGTCGACATGGGTGACTTTGTCGTGATCATCAACGCGGGCAAGGTGGCTCTGACCGGCAACAAGCGGCAGACCAAGGTGGCGTACCGGCACTCCGGTTACCCGGGCGGCCTCAAGCAGATCAGCTACGACGAGCTGCTCGCCAAGCGCCCGGAGCGCGCGATCGAGCTCGCGGTCAAGGGCATGCTGCCCCACAACAAGCTCGGCCGTCAGCTGATCAAGAAGCTGAAGGTCTACGCCGGCGCTGAGCACCCGCACGAGGCGCAGAAGCCGGTCCCGTTCGAGATCACGCAGATCGCGCAGTAGCGCAGGCGAGAGAAGAAGCATGACTGACATCGACGAGCAGACGCCTGCCGCTGACGCGCCGGCGACCGACACCGACACCGACACCGTGGCCGTCGAGGAGACGCCCGAGGTCGTTGAGACGACGCCCGAGGCCGTCGAGGAGACGCCCGAGGCGACCGAGACGACCGAGGACGAGGCTGCTCCGGCGGCCGCGACCGCGACGCTGACCCGCGTGCCGCGCGGCGAGCGCCCGATCCAGACCGTGGGCCGCCGCAAGCAGGCCATCGTCCGGGTCCGCCTCGTGCCGGGCACCGGCAAGGTCACCTGTAACGGCCGTGACATCGAGGCCTACTTCCCGAGCAAGGTGCACCAGCAGCTCATCCGTGAGCCGCTGGTGACCACGGAGAAGACCGAGATGTTCGACGTCATCGCGAACCTGCACGGCGGCGGCATCACCGGCCAGGCCGGCGCGCTGCGCCTCGGCATCGCCCGTGCCCTCATCAGCAACGACGGCGACGACCGCCCGGCGCTGAAGAAGGCCGGCTTCCTCACCCGTGACCCGCGGGTCAAGGAGAGCAAGAAGTACGGTCTCAAGAAGGCTCGCAAGGCGCCGCAGTACTCGAAGCGCTGACCTTGCCGGTCTGACGCTGACGGCCAGGCAAACCGCCCTCGCGGGTGGTTCGCCTGGCCGTTTGCTGTTGTACGAAGTCTCCCCGCATGTAATACGCGACTGAAAGGTCGCATCACCGCCGTGCCATGAACGAGGATGCGGCGGTCGACGACGTACCACCGAGATCAGGCGAGGGAAGGACGGCAATGGGGCGGCTCTTTGGCACCGACGGCGTGCGCGGCAAGGCCAACGCGGATCTGACACCGGAGTTGGCGATGTCCGTGGCGGTCGCGGCCGCGCATGTGCTCGCCGAGGCGGACCGCAGCCACCCGCCGCTGGCGATCGTGGGCCGTGACCCCCGGGCCAGCGGCGAGATGCTGGAGGCGGCCGTGGTCGCGGGCCTGGCCAGCGCCGGGGCGACCGTGCTGAGGGTGGGCGTGCTGCCCACGCCCGGCGTGGCGTACCTGGTGGGCGAGACCAAAGCGGACTTCGGCGTGATGGTCTCCGCCTCGCACAACCCGATGCCGGACAACGGCATCAAGCTCTTCGCGGCCGGTGGGCACAAGCTGCCCGACGACATCGAGGCGAAGATCGAGGCGGCGATCGAGGCCAACAACGGCGGCTGGACCCGGCCGGTCGGCGCCGCGATCGGCCGCGTGCACGACCTGCTGGACGGCGCGGACCACTACGTGAAGCACCTGGTCGCGGCCACACCGCACCCGCTCGCGGGCATCAAGGTCGTGGTCGACTGTGCGAACGGCGCGCCCGCGGACGTGGCACCGGCCGCGTTCAGCGAGGCCGGCGCCGAGGTGGTCGTGATCAACGCGGAGCCGGACGGGCTGAACATCAACGAGGAGTGCGGCGCCACTCACCTGGAGAGCCTGCAGGCCGCGGTGGTCGAGCACGGCGCGCACCTTGGCATCGGCCTGGACGGCGACGCGGACCGCTGCCTGGCGGTCTCCGCCGCCGGCGAGGTGGTCGACGGCGACGAGATCATGGGCATTCTGGCGGTGGCCATGCGCGACGCCGGCACGCTCACGGACGACACGCTGGTCACCACCGTGATGAGCAACCTGGGCCTGCGGATCGCCATGCGTGAGGCCGGCATCCAGCTCCGCGAGACAAAGGTCGGCGACCGGTACGTGCTGGACGAGCTGCGCGCCTCCAACCTGGCGCTGGGCGGCGAGCAGAGCGGCCACGTGGTGATGCCCGCGCACGCCACCACCGGCGACGGCACGCTGACCGGCCTGCACCTGATGGCGCGGATGGCCGCGACCGGCAAGTCCCTCGCGGAGCTGGCGTCGGTGATGACGAAGCTGCCGCAGGTGCTGATCAACGTGCCGGTCTCGGACCGGGCCGCGGTCGCGGTCGCACCGGCGGTCAAGGCCGCGGTGGCCGAGGCCGAGGCCGAGCTGGGCGAGACCGGCCGGGTGCTGCTGCGCCCGTCCGGCACGGAGCAACTGGTCCGCGTCATGATCGAGGCGGCGACCGCGGAGACCGCGCAGCGCGTGGCCGAGCGGGTCGCGGACGTGGTGCGCACGGTCTAGGGCGTGCTTGGTGGACCTCGCCGCAGGCCGGCGAAGGTCCGCCAACCACGCTAGCGGGAGGGGCGTCCCCCGTGTCGTTCCCACGGCATGGGGGACACCCCGTTCACCGTCTCGGCGCCTCGGCGAAGAGCCGGCTGAACTCGAACCGGGACTGTGCGATGCCACTGCACGAGGGAGACACCGTGCCGGCGCAGCCGTCGTTGTCGCGGTTGACGGACCAGAAGCGCACGAAGCCCAGGCCGCGCTCCTCCGCGTACCGCAGGATGGTCTGTGCATCGGTCAGCGTGGTCACCGGGCCGGTGTCGTTGACGCCGATCATGGGCGTCACGCCGAGCATCCGGTTGATGTCCCGGTCCGGCCAGATCCCGGCCAGGTCCGCCGCGACCGCGTCGGTGGCCGCGGCCATCGCGTCGCCCCAGCCCACACCGGCCGGGTCGAAGTTCATCGTCATCGCGTTGACGGACAGCTCGACGCCGGCCGCCTCCGCGCTCCGCAGCAGCGTGATCGTCTCGGCGGTCAGCCCCTGCGCGGCGCCGGCCACCGGCACGGTCAGCGTGACCGAGGTGCCGCGCTCGCGCTGCAGGTCCGCGAGCGCGCCGGTGACCGTGTCCGGCGTGACCGGCCGCTCGATGTCCACGTCCAGGTCGTTGCTGCCGGCCGCGTCCAGCGCCGTTCGGTAGGCCGCGGTCAGCTCCGCGCGCGAACAGACGTTCTCCAGGTACGTGCCGGTCGCGCCGCCGGTCGACACGGTCACCTCACCGCCCAGCCGGGCGATCTCGTCCAGGTCCGCCTGCACCCGCGCCGCGTCCAGCGGCAGCGTGCCACCCCAGGCCGGCGTGCAGGATCTCGTTCGGTCCGCGACCACGAACGCGAGCGTGAAGTCGGTCTGGCCGGACTCGCGCACGGCCGCCGCGATGTCCAGCGAGCCGCTGGCGATGTCGATGTAGGGCGCCACCCGGAGCGCCGGTGCCGGCTCGTCCGAGGTGGTGCAGCCGGCCGCGAACAGGACCGGCACGAGGATGGCGAGGCGTTTCCACAGCACGCCGGGGTTCAACGACCCGGGCGGCGGCACCGTGTCTGTGAACGCCGTCACAACGCCTAAGGACGGCCGGGAACCGGTCGAGGGAAGATGGTGAGGCGCTGGTTTCTGCTCATCGGGACGCTGACGTTCGTCGTCGGACTGCTGCTGGTCAACGGCGTGGTGACGAGCCGGCTCGGTGCCGCCGACGTGCCGGTCGCGGGCAGGGCCCACCCGCCGGAGCGACATGTGGTGCTCGCCTTCGACGGCGGCCCGGACCCGGCGTTCACGCCCGCGATCCTGGGCGTGCTTGCCGAGCATGACGTGCCCGCGGTCTTCTTCATGACCGGCGCGCGTATCGCGCGGCACCCCGGCATCGTGCGCGACGTGCGGGAGGCCGGCCACCAGATCGGCATCGACACCCCCACCACGCGGTACGCGCTGGCCGGCGCCGCGAACGTCACCAGCACGCTGCTCCGCGACGTGGGGACCACGCGGGAGAGCCGGGACGGCGACCCGGACGCGACGCTGACCGACATCCGGCGTGCGGTGCTGCCGCCGGGCGGCGAGGGCGCGGTCGTGCGCTTCCAGGGCGGCGACCGGACCGCGGCCGCGCTCGACGCGGTGATCCCGGAGCTGAGGCGGGCCGGTTACACGTTCACCACGCTGCGGGACGAGCCGGTCAACCCGGCCCCCACCGGCGCGGAGCGGGCGCTCGGGCTCGGGCTGGTCGGCGCGGTGCAGGTGGCGTGGACCGCGGGGAGCTGGTTCACGGTCGCGTTGCTGATGCTCGGCGTGCTGCTGCTGGCGCGGTGCGCGTTGTTGATCTTCAAGCGGCGGGCCGGTCCCGCGGCCGGCTACGACCGCCGGGTCACCGTCGTCGTACCGGTACACAACGCCGAGGACCGCATCACGGAGGTGCTCGGCTCGTTCGGCCCGGCCGATGTGATCGTGGTCGACGACGGGTCCACCGACGGCACCGCGAAACTGGCCGAAGCCCACCCGGGCGTCACCGTGCTGCGTCAGCGGCACGCGGGCCGGGCCGCCGCGCTGAACACCGGCATCGTGCACGCCACCACGGACGTGGTGGTGCTGACGGACGGCGAGACGATCCTCGCGCCGGACACCGTGCGCGCGCTGGTGCAGCCGTTCGGCGATCCGGCGGTCGGCGCGGTCGCGGCCGACACCGGCTCCGGCGCGCGACAGCGGGCGTACGACGCGCTGCGCTGCCTGCCCACGGTCCCGGGCGCGGCCGGTGCGTACCGGCGGGAGGCGCTGCGGCAGGTCGACGGGCTCTCCGATGACACGCTCGCCGAGGACACCGACCTGACCCTCGCGGTGGTCCGGGCCGGCTGGCGGGTGGTCCACGCACCGCGGGCGCGAGTGCGGGCCCGGCCGCGTCCGCACGCCGCGGATTACGGCGACATGCAGGCGATATGGAAGCACCGGCGGGTGCTGGTCGAGTCCGGTCCCGGTGGTCGCCACGGGCGGCGAACACTGCTCGCGCTGCTGCTCTTCCACACGCTGCTGCCGCTGCTCGCGCCGCTGATCGACGTGTACCTGATCTACGGCCTGCTCTTCCTCGATCCGGCACCGACCGCGGCGATCTGGATCGGCATGCTGGCGCTCCAGGTGATCGGCGGCGGGTGGCGGGAGATCGCCCGGCGGCCGCTGACGTACCCGATGCTGATCGCGGCCTCCCGCCACGGCCACCGGCGGCCGCGGCGCACCCGCGGGCTGGAGGCGCTGATGGGTGCGCGGCTGCCCACCGGGTCGGCCGCGACTACCGTCCGGTCAGGCGCCTGACCGCCTCGTCGATGACCTCCTCGCGCTTGCAGAACGCGAACCGGACCAACGTCCGCGCGGACTCCGGGTCGTCGTAGAAGACCTGGGTGGGGATCGCCGCGACGCCGGCCCGCGCGGGCAGTTCCCGGCAGAACGCGATGCCGTCGGTGCTGTCCGGGACGCCTGCGATGTCGGCCGTGATGAAGTAGGTGCCCCGGGAGGGCAGCACGCGCAGCCCGGCGGCGGCCAGTCCGGCCGCGAGCCGGTCCCGGCGGGCCTGCAGGCCGTCCCGGAAGTCCCGGTAGTACGTGTCCGGCAGGTCCAGCGCGACCGCGACCGCGGGCTGGAACGGCGCACCGTTGACGTACGTCAGGAACTGCTTGACCCGGGTGACCGCGCTGATCAGCTCGCGGGGGCCGCTGACCCAGCCGATCTTCCAGCCGGTGCAGGAGAAGGTCTTGCCGGCCGAGGAGATGCGCAGCGTGCGCTCCCGCATGCCGTCCAGCGTGGCCAGCGGGACGTGCGGGGCCGGGCTGTCCGTGAAGACCAGGTGCTCGTAGACCTCGTCCGTGACGGCATGCACATCCCACTCACGGCACAGCGAGGCGATGAGCGACAACTCGGACGCGGTGAAGACCTTGCCGGTCGGATTGTGCGGCGAGTTGAGCAGCACCAGCCGGGTCCGGTCCGAGAACGCCGCCCGCAGCTGATCCGGATCGAACACGAAGTCCCCCGACTCGCCGGTGAAGAGGGTCACCGGCCGCCGCACCGCCCCGGCCAGCGCGATCGACGCGGCGTACGAGTCGTAGAACGGCTCGAAGCAGACCACCTCGTCGCCCGGCTCGCACAGCGCCAGGATCGTCGCCGCGATCGCCTCGGTCGCGCCCGCCGTGATCAGGATCTCGCCGTCCGGGTCGTAACCCAGATTCCAGAACCGCCGCTGGTGACGCGCGACCGCGGCGCGCAGCTCCGGGATGCCCGGGCCCGGCGGGTACTGATTCCGGCCGCCGCGCAGCGCCGCCTCCGCGGCGGCCAGCATCTCCGGCGGCCCGTCCGTGTCCGGGAAGCCCTGGCCGAGGTTGACCGCGCCCGTCCGGACCGCGAGCGCGGACATCTCCGCGAAGATCGTGGTGCCGAACGGGCGCATGCGCGCCACCAGTGGATCAGTCACCCATCTACGAAACCATGACGAACTGCGAACAGGTAGCGGTGGCGGCGTTGCCGGACGCGGTCCGCTTCACGACTTCCTTGCCGTCCAGCGTGATCCGGCAGGTGAGTTCCGAGCCGGCGGTGCCGAAGTGGATGCCGGTCACGCTCAGCAGCGGCGTCTCCGAGCCGAGCGTGAACTCCTTCCGCCACGGCAGCTTCACGTCCCGCTCGGACTTCGGTGCGGTGCCGGCCTCGGTGTACGTGATCGCGGCGTCGGCCGGGCCGCTGACCTCGTAGACCACCGTCGCGTCCGGGCTCGCGGTGACGCCGGTCCCGGTCGGGAGCAGGTCGTCCAGGTCGGGCAGCTCGGGCAGGCCGGGGATATCGAACGGGTCCTCCGTCCCCTGAGGGCTACCGGTCGGCGCCGGCCGGCTCGGCTCCGGGGCGAGGGAGGGCGGCGGCGGGAACGAGGGCAGGATGTCCTGGGCCGCGTCCCGCGCCTGGTTGAAGACCAGCACGCCGGCCACGACCGTGCCCGCGCAGAGCAGCACCACGGCCGCCACGATGACCGCGAGGATCGGCCTCAGCGAACGCTGCCGCTGCTGAGGCGGCGGCCCCATCGGCGGCTGCTGCGGGTCATAGGCCCAGTTCGCGGTGGGCGGTGGGCCGTACGGGCCGGGCGGCGGACCGTACTGCACGGGCTGCTCGGGCGCGCCCTCCGGCGGCCGGGCCCACGGGTTGGGCTGCTCGGGCTGGTGGGACGGCGGGTGGGGCTCGGTCATGGCCTCGGGGCTCCAGAATGGCGCGTCAGTCGGTCGGGGGCGGCAGCCGGGGGAGGACAACCGTGTACCAGCCTGCCCTATGCGAGCAATCGGCTTACCGACAGGTACCTGGGATGTTCTGTCCGTATAGGTCCCGCATAAATCCCCCAATCGCGCATTGTCCGTGAGCGAATACCAGGGCTTTGCGCACGCGAGTTGAGCAGAACTCAGCTACGCTGGCTCCCATGTGCGGAATCGTGGGTTACGTCGGCGACCGGCCGGCACTGAGCATCGTGTTGGACGGGCTGCGGCGTCTCGAGTACCGGGGTTATGACTCGGCGGGCGTCGCCATCGTCGGTGACGGCACGCTGCACACCGAGAAGAAGGCGGGCAAGCTCGCCAACCTGGAGAAGGCGCTGGCCGAGGGCGCGGCGAGCGGCATCACGACCGGCACCACCGGCATCGGCCACACCCGCTGGGCCACACACGGCGGACCCACCGACCGCAACGCCCACCCGCACGTCTCCCAGGACGGCCGCGTCGCGGTCATCCACAACGGCATCATCGAGAACTTCGCCCGGCTCCGCGCCGAGTTGGAGGCGCTCGGCGTCGAGTTCAGCAGCGAGACCGACACCGAGGTCGCCGCCCACCTGCTCTCCATCGCGCTCACCGAGGTCAACTCCGAGGGGCAGGCCGGCCCGCACGCGCTCGCCGAGGCGATGCGCCGCGTCTCCCGCCGGCTGGAGGGCGCGTTCACGCTGCTCGCCGTGGACACCGCGATCCCGGGCGCGGTCGTCGGCGCCCGCCGCAACTCGCCCCTCGTGGTCGGCCGCGGTGAGGGAGAGAACTACCTGGCCAGCGACGTCTCCGCGTTCATCGAGCACACCCGCGAGGCGGTCGAGCTCGGCCAGGACCAGGTCGTGCTGATCACGCCGGAGGGCATCGAGATCACCGGCTTCGACGGCACCGCGGTCGAGGGCAAGCCGTTCCACATCGACTGGGACGCGTCCGCCGCCGAGAAGGGCGGCTACGACTACTTCATGCTCAAGGAGATCGCGGAGCAGCCGCAGGCGGTCGCGGACACGCTGCTCGGCCGGCTCACCGAGGCGGGCGAGATCGTGCTCGACGAGGTCCGCCTCACCGAGCAGGACCTGCGCGACGTCGACAAGATCTTCATCGTGGCCTGCGGCACGGCGTACCACTCGGGCCTGGTCGCGAAGTACGCGATCGAGCACTGGACGCGCATTCCGTGCGAGGTCGAGACGGCCAGCGAGTTCCGCTACCGCGACCCGGTCCTGGACCGGTCCACGCTGGTCATCGCGATCTCCCAGTCCGGCGAGACGATGGACACGCTGATGGCGCTCCGGCACGCCAAGGAGCAGAAGGCGCGCGTGCTCGCGATCTGCAACACCAACGGCTCCACCATCCCGCGCGAGTCCGACGCGGTGCTCTACACGCACGGCGGCCCCGAGGTCGCGGTCGCGTCCACCAAGGCGTTCCTCACCCAGCTCGTCGCCTGCTACCTGATCGGCCTGCACCTCGCGCAGGTCCGCGGGATCAAGTACGCGGACGAGGTCGGCGCCGTCGTCCAGCAGCTCCAGGAGATGCCGGACAAGCTGCGCACCGTGCTGGAGTCGATGGAGCCGGTCCGCAAGCTCGCCCGCGACCTCGCCTCCGCGCAGCAGGTGCTGTTCATCGGCCGGCACGTCGGCTACCCGGTGGCGCTGGAGGGCGCGCTCAAGCTCAAGGAACTGGCCTACATGCATGCGGAGGGCTTCGCCGCCGGCGAGCTCAAGCACGGCCCGATCGCGCTCATCGACCAGGGCACGCCGGTCGTCTGCATCGTCCCGTCCCCGGCCGGCCGCGGCGTCCTGCACGACAAGATCGTGTCGAACATCCAGGAGATCCGCGCCCGCGGCGCCCGCACCATCGTCATCGCCGAGGAGGGCGACGACGCCGTCGTCCCCTACGCTGACGAGCTCATCCGCGTCCCGCGCACGCCCACGCTGCTGGCCCCGCTGGTCACCACGGTCCCGCTCCAGGTGCTCTCCTGCGAGATCGCCAGTTCCCGCGGCCACGACGTCGACCAGCCCCGCAACCTGGCCAAGTCGGTCACCGTCGAATAGGCAGACCCCCTGGTGAAGGCCGGTCCGCGCTCATCCGCGGGCCGGCCTTTCCATTCAAAGGCGATATTCCCGCTTCCGGCGTGGTGGCGTTCCGAGTGCTCCCGCGGGCACCGGTCGGCCGCGGGCGGCCTCCCTGTCAGTTCCGCCGCTGGTCACCACACCCCACGGGGCTCGCGTGGCTGGTTGTCATGCTCCACGCGGCCTGCGCCGCTGGTCGCCAGGCCCCACGGGGCTCGCGTGGCTGGTTGTCATGCTCCACGGGGCCTGCGCTGCTGGTCGCCAGGCCCCACGGGGCTCGCGTGGCTGGTTGTCATGCTCCACGGGGCCTGCGCCGCTGGTCGCCAGGCCCCACGTTTGCTGCTGATGTGTACAACCCGCCGGCCTTCACTGTTGGTCACCACATCCCGCGCGCTTGTCGCCGCTGGCCGTCACGGTCCGTGCGGTACCTGCCGCGGGCACCGAAGCCTCCGCGCATTTTTCGTCGGCGGGCGCTCCGCGCCCGAAATTCGGCATAAGTGCCCACGGCGCTGGTAGATCGACCCCGCCGGCGTGGGAGTCGCCGGTAGTCGGATGACCCGGCGGGTCCAACGGTCGGCCGATGCCCGAAATATTGCTCCAGTGACCCTTCGGAGTCGAGGTTCGAGCGGCGGTGGCCGTCCGGGCGCGGCGCGCCCGAAATCTCACGCTATAGAGGTTCGCCGCTGCGGAGTGCCGCTCACTTCGACGTTCAAGGCTCGGTATGGCCGGGCCGGGAGTTGATCACGTGTCGCAAATCGTTGTTATCCGGCGCTTTCAACAACGATTTGCGACACGTGATCGCTTTCAAGAGTCGCCGTCGCCGCCTTTGTGGTGATATTTCGGACAGGGCGTGGAGCTTCGTTGCGCCCTTCTCAAGATGGGCCTAAGCCGAGTGGTACCCAACCGGTGCCCGCGGGAGCACTCGGAACATGACCACGCCGGAAGCGGGAAAGGCTATTGAATGATCGTGGCGACGGCGTCGCGCAGCGCGGTCGCCACGTCGGGGGCCGTGACCGGGCCGCGTTCCGCAGCGATGCGGCCCGCGAGACCGTGCAGGTAGGCGGCCGTTACCGCGGCCCGGGTCGCCGGCAGACCCGCGGCCAGCAGCGACGCGAGCAGGCCGGCCAGCACGTCGCCGGTGCCGCCGGTGGCCAGCTCGGGCGTGCCGGTCGGATTGACCCAGGCGGTGCCGTCCGGTGCGGCGACGATCGTGCGGTCGCCCTTGAGCAGTACCACCGCGTTCATCCGGGCGGCCAGGCCGCGCGCGGCGGCCGCGCGGTCCCGGCCGGGTTCGCCGCCCAGCCGGGCGAACTCGCGGTCGTGCGGCGTGATCACCAGCGGTGCGTCGCGGTCGCGGAGCCGGTCGGCCGCGGAGCCGTCGACCAGCATGGTGAGCGCGTCCGCGTCCAGTACGACCGGCAGGTCGGTGGCGAGCACGTCGTGCAGCGCGGTGCGGGCGTCCGCGTCGGTGCCGATGCCGGAGCCGCAGAGCCAGGCCTGGACGCGGCCGGCGCCGGCGACGGAGTCCGAGCCCACCACGGACGGGTGCGCCCGGACGACCTCGGCGCGCGCGGTCCCGGCGTATCGCACCATTCCGGTCGGTCCGGCCAGTGCGCCGGCGGTGGAGAGCACGGCGGCGCCAGGATAGGTGTGTGAGCCGGTGGCGATGCCGACGACGCCCCGGTTGTACTTCTCCGAGCCGGCGCTCAGCCGGGGCCACCACTCCTCGACGTCCTCGGCGCCGGCGATCCGCAGCGCCGGTGCGGCCTGCGGCGCGATGCCGATGCCGCACAGTTCGACGTGGCCGGCGAGCGGCGCGGCCGGGCCGATCACCAGCGCCGGCTTGAGCACGCCGAACGTGACCGTGATGTCCGCCCGGACGGCCGGCCCGTCGACCGCGCCGGTGTCCACGTCGACGCCGCTGGGCACGTCGACCGCGACCATGATCGGGCGTGGCGTCCGGGCCCGCAGCGTGCCGACGATCGTGGCGGCGGGCTCGCGCAGGCCGCCGGTGGCACCGATGCCGACGATGCCGTCCATCACCAGGTCCGCGACGATCTTTTCGGACCAGCGGGTACGGACGAGGCCGCCGGACCGGCGCAGCTCGGCCAGCCCGGCCGGGTGGGCGCGGTCGGGGCTCAGCAGCAGCGCGGTGACCTGCGCGCCGCGGCGGGCCAGCAGCGCGCCCGCGAAGAGCGCGTCGCCGCCGTTGTTCCCGGCGCCGACCAGCAGCAGCACGTGGGCACCGTAGACCCGGTCCAGCAGCAGCGCGCAGCGGCGGGCCAGCCCGGCGGCGGCACGCTGCATGAGCGTGCCCTCCGGAACCTCACGCATCAGCGCCTCTTCGGCCGCCCGAACGTCGGCGACCCGCCACACGCCCCGCATGCGAACTCCTAGCTCTCGGCTACCACCATGGCGGACGCGATGCCGCCGTCGTGCGACAGGGACAGGTGCCAGCGGGTGATGCCACATTCGACGGCGGCGGCCGCGACCGTGCCGGACACGGTCAGCCACGGCCGGCCGGCCGCGTCCGAGACCACCTCGCAGTCGTGCCAGCGCAGTCCCGAGGGTGCGCCGAGCGCCTTCGCGACCGCCTCCTTCGCGGCGAACCGGGCGGCCAGCGACTCGGCCGGCCGCGGGTTGCCGGAGGAGGTGTGCCGCTCGCCCGCGGTGAACAGACGGTCCGCGAGTTGCGGCGTCCGTTCCAGCGCACGGACGAACCGCTCGACGAGCACCACGTCCATGCCGACGGAGACGATCACGTCATAGAGCCTAGTAGGGACGTCCGCAACCCCTGTGGACAACCATGCGGTACGCGCGCCGGCCGTTATCCACAGGGCTTACCGGCCCGCCGTCCCGGTGGGACGGTGGTGGCCATGGAAGCCATCGACGTCACCACCCCGGCGCTGCGGGCCTGCGCCGACCGGCTCGCGGCCGTGGCCCGCCGCCTGCTCGGCATGCCGCCGGGCCGGCTGTCCGTCACCGCCCCCGGCTGGGCGGCCGGCGTCGCGATCACCGACCTGGCGGACGCGGCCTGGTCCGTGCTCGACCGATGCGGCACCGGCGTGGCGGCCGCGGCGGCGGCGCTGGGCCGCGCGGCCACGGCATACGAGGCGGTGGACGAGTCGGCCGCCCACCGCCTTCGCCGGCTGCAGAGTGGGGTGACGCCGTGGCGGTGACCTATGAGCGGTTGTGGCAGGCCAGTCCGCCGTCCTGGCGGGAGTCCGCGGCGGCGTGGCGTGACCTCGCGGCCTCGGGTGCGCGCCGCGCGCTGGAGTTGGCGTCCGGCGCGGTCGCGGTGACGCGTGCCTGGTCCGGCGCCGGGGCCGACGCGGCGATCACCCGCCTGCGGCGGCTGCGTGACGACCTTGAGGCGGGCCGGCTCGCGCACCTGGAGACCGCCGGCGTCCTGACGGAATATGCGACGGCGCTGCAGACCGCGAAGGCGCGGCTGGCGGCGGCGGTGCGCGCGGCCGAGGCTGCGGGCCTCGCGGTGGAGCGCTCGGGCGCGGTGGCCGGCCCGGCGTCCGCGACCAGCGGCGGGCAGCCGGCACCCGAGAGCGGACCGTCGGCACCCGGGGGCGGACCACCGCCGCCCGAACGCGGGCCGTCGGTGTCCGAGGGCGGGCCGTCGGTGGCCGTCGGCGGGCCGGAGGCGATGCGGGTGGCGGCGGAGATCCAGGCCGCGCTGACGGCGGCGGAGCGGGCGGATGCGGAGGCGGCGGCGCGGCTCGGCGAGCTTGCCCGGGCGGCCGGCAGCGGGTGGGAGAGCACGCCGCCCGGGCAGCGGCCGGCTCCCGGCGCGGTCCCGGCCGAGGTGCGCCGGTGGTGGGACGCGCTCACCCCGGCGCGGCGGCGCTGGCTGATCCGGCACGAGCCGACACTGGTCGGCGGCCTGGACGGGGTGCCGGTCGCCGCGCGTGACCTGGCCAACCGCTCGCTCCTGGAGCTGGCGCTGGAGGCGGCCCGGCTGGGCCTGCCGGTTGACGGGTTGCGCAGCGGCGCGCCGGCCGACGGCGTCAGCCTCACCGGCGCCGACCTGCGGGGCGCGATCCCGGGCGGCGCGGCCTATGCGCGGGACGCCGCGCTGATCGCGTCGCTGGAGCGGCTCGCCGATCAGGTGGCCGCCGATGCCGATCCGCCGCGATTCCTGGTGCGGTTCGATCCGGAGCGGGACGGCCGGGCGGTGGTGGCGGTCGGCGACCCCGACCGCAGCGCGGCCGTGGTGACCTGCGTGCCGGGCATGACCAGCGATCTGGCCTCGCTCGGCGGCGAGCTGGACCGGGCCGCGCGGCTGGCCGAGGCCGCGACCGCGCTGGACCCGGCGCGGCGCACCGCGGCCGTGCTGTGGCTGGACTACGACGCGCCGGACTTCGTGGGCGAGGCCGCGGCCGAGACGCCAGCCCGGGATGCCGCGCCCGCGCTGCACCGGTTCCAGGAGGGGCTGCGCGCGTCGCACGAGGGCGATCCGGCGCGGCAGACCGTCCTGGGCCACAGCTACGGCACGCTGGTCGCGGGTGTGACCGCCCGCGATCTCGGGCTCGACGCGGACGGTCTGGTGCTGCTCGCCTCGCCGGGCGCCGGGGTCGAGCACGCGACGCGGCTGGGCGTGCCGGAGGTGTGGGCGAGCACGTCGATCACCGACCCGATCCAGCACGTGCCGGTGTCCCTGCTGGCCGCCGCGACCGACGCGGCGGCCGTGACCGGGGTTCCGGTTCTGGGCACCGCGTTCGCCTTCAGCTCGCCCGAAGAGAGCTTGTGGCACGGGCACAACCCGGCCGACCCGGGCTTCGGCGCGCTCGCGTTCCCCAGCCAGGCCGACGCGGGACACCTCGGTTACTGGGATCGCGGCGGGACCGCCCTGGACGCACTGTCCCGCATCACGCTCGGCCTGCCCCTCGACGCCACGGAATGACGCGCCGATCGCACCGGCCGCGAGCCCGGCAGCCCGCGAGCCCGGCAGCCCGCGAGCCCGGCAGCCCGCGAGCCCGGCAGCTCGGCAGGCCGGTAGGTCGCTGGCTCGGCAGGCTGGCAGGCCGGCAGCCTGCGAGCCCGGCAGGCCGGTAGGTCGCTGGCTCGGCAGGCCGGCAGCCCGGCAGGCCGCTGGCTCGGCGGCGTGCCAGCCCGCTGGCCCGGAAGCGCGCCAGCCCGACAGAGCGGCAGGTCGCTGGCCCGGCGGGCGGTGGGCCGACCGGGCGGTGGCTCGGGCCGGTGAGGTCAGGCCGGGGTGAGCGACCAGTCGATCGGGGCCAGGCCGGCGTCAGCGAGAGCCTTGTTGCACGCGCTGAACGGGCGGGTGCCGAGGAAACCGGCCGGGTTCATCGGGCTGGGGTGGCCGGCCTCCAACACCACGTGCTGCGGGTTGGTGACCAGCGCCGCCTTCTTCCGGGCGTAGCTGCCCCAGAGCATGAAGACCACGCGCGTGTCCAGCTCGTTCACCGCGCTGATGGTGGCGTCCGTGAACTCCTCCCAGCCCTTCTTGGCGTGCGAGCCGGCCTTGCCCTCGCGGACCGTCATGATCGAGTTGAGCAGCAGCACGCCCTGCTCGGCCCACGGGGTCAGGTCGCCGGTGCTGGGCATGCCCGCGCCGACGTCGGCCGCGATCTCCTTGAAGACGTTGCGCAGCGACGGGGGCACCCGGACGCCCTCGCGGACGCTGAAGCTCATGCCGTGCGCCTGGCCGGCCTTGAAGTAGGGGTCCTGGCCGAGCAGCAGCACCCGCACCCGGTCCGGCGGGCACAGCCGGTAGGTGGTGAACAGGTCCTCGACCGGGGGATAGACGGTCTGCGTCTCGTATTCGCCCGCGACGAACTCGCCCAGCTTGCGCGTGCGCTCGACGTCCAGGTGCGGCGCGAGGACGGCCTGCCACGGCGCGGGCAGCAGGCTGACGAGGTCGAGGGACATGCTGGCGACTCCTCCACAGGGGAACTACGGGACGTGCGGTCGCACCGTATCGGACGGGTCCGACAGATCCGTCACAGCTTCTCCAGGAAGGAGATGAGCGCGGCGTTCACCTCGTCCGCGTGCTCCAGCATGACCACGTGCCCGCTGTCCGGGATCTCGATGAACTCCGCGTTCGGCAGGTGGCGCGCGATCTCACGCGAGTGGGTGACCGGCAGGATCTGGTCCTTGTCGCCCGCGATCACGAGCGTGGGAATGTCCTGCAGCGTGTCGAGGGCGGGGAACCGGTCATGGGTGTAGATCGTCCGTAGGTAGCGCGTGACCGTGTCGGCCGTGGTGTGCGAGTTCATCGACTCGACGAACGTGACCAGTGCCGGGCTGGGCGCGCTGCCGCCGAAGCCGAACTGGCGGGTGAGCAGCCAGGCCAGGTCGGAGGAGGCGAGCCGGGCCCGGTCGATGACGCTGCCGGTGAGCCGCGTGGTCCGGGTGACGACCGGAAGGAACGGCGCTCCGGCGCGCGCGGCCAGCGACGGGATGGACAGCCGGGCCTCCTCCACCTTGCCGCCGGACGTGGCCATCAGCACGACGCCGGACACCCGGGCGCGCAGCAGCTCGGGGTAACGCTCGGCCAGCGCCATGATGGTCATGCCGCCCATCGAGTGCCCGACCAGCACGATCGGGCCGGTCGGCACGGTGGCCGAGATGACCGCGTGCAGCGACTCGGCCAGCGCCTCCAGGTGGTACTCGCCGGACTCGAGCTTGCCGGACCGGCCGTGCCCCGGCTGGTCGTAGAAGACCATCCGGTAGTCGCCGCGCCGGACCATCTCCTTGCGCTGGAAGTAGAACGTGCCCATGTCCAGGCAGAAGCCGTGCACGAAGACGATGGTGGGCTCGGCCTGCAGGTCGGTGCCGGCCGCGCCGGGGAAGTCCGGCTCGACCTCCAGCCCGTCGACCGGGTCGAGGACCTCCACGTGCAGGTCGGTGCCGTCCGGTGCGGTGATCATGAAGGACTCGTCGTAGGGCTGCTCGCCGAACTTCTCGTGCGCGTACGGGTCGATCGTGCCGCGCTTGGTGCGGCGCACGATGGTCCGCTCGGCGGCGACTCCGGCCGCGATGCCGGCGGCCGCGAGCCCGACCACCGCGCCGATGATCCCGGCGCGTTTGCCCACCTGGGGCGTGAAGATCGACGTGACCAGGGACGACGACGTTGACGATGACGCCGAACTCATGCTTGCCCTTCCTCCACGCTGCGATATCGAGCCGTTGCTCCGCTCACGACTCCGCCTGGAGGGCGCAGTCCGTCGAAGACGCGGGCCACCCGGGCGCTGCCGAACCGGGCGACGATCTCGTAGTTGATGGTCTCGGCGGCCGCGGCCCAGTCGTCCGCGGTCGGCTCGCCGTCGTCGCCGGGGCCGAAGAGCGTGACCAGGTCGCCGGCCTGCACCGGGTCGTCGCCGCAGTCCACCATGAACTGGTCCATGCAGACCCGGCCGGCGATCGGCCGGACCCGGCCGGCGATCTGCACCGGGCCGCCGTTGGAGGCGTGCCGTGGGACGCCGTCGGCGTAGCCGATCGGCACGACCGCGATGGTGGCCTCGGCCGGCGTGACGTAGGTGTGGCCGTAGGAGACGCCGGAGCCGGCCGGCACCCGCTTGGCCAGCATCACCCGGGCGCGCGCGGTCATCGCGGGCCGCAGCCCGTCGACGCGCCCGCCCATCGGCGACAGGCCGTAGATCGCGAGGCCGGGCCGGATCAGATCGAAGTGCGCGTCCGGCCGGGTGAGCACGGCCGCGGAGTTGGCGATGTGGCGGTAGCGCGGGTGGACGCCGAACCGGCCGGCCACCTCCAGCCCGTCCCGGAACGCGGCCAGCTGCGCGTCGACGCTGGGGTGGCCGGGCTCGTCCGCGCAGCCGAGGTGTGACCAGACGCCGACCACGTCGATCAGCCCGTCGGACTGGGCCTTGGCGGTCGCCTCCAGCAGCACCGGCCACTCCGCGGGCGTGGCGCCGCTGCGGCTCATCCCGGTGTCGAGCTTCAGGTGCACGCGGGCGACGCGCTCGGCCCGTTCGGCCGCGGCGATCACCTCGTCCAGCAGGCCCAGCGTGGCGACGCTCAGGTCGATGTCGGCCGCGACCGCGTCGTGCAGCGGGAGACCGGGGACGATCAGCCAGGAGAGGATCGGCGCGGTCAGCCCGGATTCACGCAGAGTGATCGCCTCGGTCGGGGTGGCGACGCCGAGCCAGGTGGCGCCGCCGTCCAGAGCCGCCCGCGCGGAGGCGACCATGCCGTGCCCGTACCCGTCGCTCTTGACCACCGCCATGACCTCGGCGCTGGTCCCGGCGACGAGGTGGGCCACGTTCGCCCGGATCGCGTCGAGATCAACTCGAACTTCGGCCTGCCACATGGCCTCCAGCCTACTGACCGGTCACAGAGCCGCGCACCCCTTGTGACGTGCGACTTCCGGGACAACGGTTAAGGTGTCCGGCGATGAGTGACGCGATCCGGCCGCTGCGCTGGTGGCACATCGACGAGCTGATGCCGATCGAGGCCGACCTGTTCGGCGCCGAGACATGGACCGCGGCCATGTTCTGGAACGAGCTGGCGAACGGTCATTACTACCTGGTGTCACTGGACGGCGACGGCCGGGTGGACGGATATGCCGGGCTCGCGATGCAGGAGCCGGACGCCTGGGTGCAGAACATCGCGGTCCGCCGTGACCGGCAGCGGCACGGCGTCGGCCGTGCGCTGCTGGAGGCGCTGCTGGCCGAGGCGGATCGGCGCGGCGCGGAGCGGGTGCTGCTGGAGGTCGCGGTGGACAACGTCGCCGCGCAGCGCCTCTACGGCA
Source organism: Catenuloplanes nepalensis (assembly GCF_030811575.1). Classification (GTDB taxonomy): domain Bacteria; phylum Actinomycetota; class Actinomycetes; order Mycobacteriales; family Micromonosporaceae; genus Catenuloplanes; species Catenuloplanes nepalensis. The sequence goes on from NZ_JAUSRA010000001.1 coordinate 8,843,345, forward strand.
CGTACGGTTTCGAGGGGATCGGCATTCGCCGGGGTTATTACCAGCCGAGCAACACCGATGCCCTGATCATGGAGCGGGAACGGTAGCCTCCGGAGTCATCCCCGCGGATGAAAGAGTTTCACCGCCAGGGGAGGAGGGGGCGATGCCGGACGTGATCGTTCGGATGTGGGAGGTCAAGGCCCGGCCTGCGAGTCACGCGGAGCTGCTCACCTGGGTGTGCGACGCCGCGGTCCCGTCGATCGAGGTCTACCCGCTGCACATGTCGACCGAGGTGTTCTCCTCGGCGGACAACCGGCTCGTGGTGATCTCGAAGTGGCGCAGTGGCCCGGTCGATCTTCCCGAGCCGCCGGAACACCTTGTCGCCCGGTCACCCCATGTCTGGGAATTTACCCAAGTGGACCGGTAAGTCCGATCCAACGAGCGAGAATGCGTCGGTGAAGCACAGGGCGGACATCGCGGCGCTCGCGACGTACCTCCTGATCGCTCTGGTCCTGACCTTCCCGCTGTGGCGGGATCTGGACCGGGCCGTGCCGGAGGCGAACGAGGGCGATCACGCGTTCTTCGAGTACGTCCTGGCCCGGTCCGCCGCGCTGGTGACCGGCGACGTCGGCGACCCGTTCGTCACGGACGCGTTGAACGTGCCGCTCGGCGTGAACATGATGGCGAACACGTCCGTGCTCGCGCTCGGCATCCCGCTGACGCCGGCCACGCTGCTCGCCGGCCCGGCCGCCTCGCTCGCGCTGCTGGTGCTGCTCGGCCTGGGCCTCACCGCGTACGGCTGGTTCTGGGTGTTCTCGCGAAGACTGCACGTGTCACCGGTCGCGGCCTGGGTCGGCGGCGCGTTCTGCGGCTTCGCGCCCGGCATCTACACGCACGCGCAGGGCCACCCGAACTGGACCGCCCAGTTGCTGCTCCCGTTCGTGGTCCACCTCCTCTTCCACCCGGCGCCGAGTCCCCGAAGAGGCGCGCTTCTCGGCTTGATCATGGCCGCGCAGGTCTTCATCAACGAGGAGTCGCTCTTCTTCACCGGCCTGGGCTGCGCGGTCTTCGGCCTGCTCTTCCTGGCGCTGCGCCGGCACGAGGTGGACAAGACCCGGTTCCTGATCAATCTCGGCGTCGCGCTCGCGGTGGCCGGCGCGCTGGTCGCGTACCCGCTGTGGGTGCAGTTCACCGGCCCGGGCAGCTACCGGGGCGTGCCGGAGTTCACCACCGGCTACGGCAACGACGTGGCGGCGTTCGCCCAGTTCTCCACGCACTCGCTGGCCGGGCCGATCTCCCCGTTCGGCCACCTCTCGCCGAACGAGACCGAGCAGAACGCGTCGTTCGGCATCCCGCTGGTGATCGTGTTCGTGCTGCTCGCGGTCATGCTGCGCCGCAGTGCCGCCGCGCTCGCCGCCGCCACCACCGCCGTGGTCTTCGCGGTCCTCTCGATCGGCCGGGACGTGATCGTGAACGGGTACGGCGACGTGAGCCGCCCCGGCCCGTGGGAGCCGTTCGCGCACCTGCCGCTCTTCGACTCGGTGGTGCCGACCCGCCTGTCGCTGATCGCGATCCCGTGCCTCGGCCTGCTGCTGGCGCTCGCGGTGGACCGGTCCCGGATCGCGGTCGCGCTGGTCACGGTCGCGCTGGTGCCGATCGTGCCGATGCCGCTGGCCACGAAGCAGATCGCGCCGGTCCCGGCCTACATCGCCGGGCACGGCTACCGGGAGCACCTCGCGGACGGCGGCAGCATGCTGGTCACGCCGCGGATCTGGACCGACACCACCGGCATGCGCTGGGCCGCCCGCACCGGCCTCGACTTCCCGCTCGCGCTCGGCTACTTCCTCGGCCCGGACCCGTCCGAGGGCGGGCGTGCCATGTTCGGCCCGTGGCGGCGGCCCACACACGGACTGCTCGTGGCGGTGAGCTCGACCGGGTACCTTCCGCCGCTGACCGCCTGGGACCGCGCCTCGTTCGCCGCGGACCTGGCCTACTGGGAGACCTCGGTGATCGTGCTGCCGAACGACCAGCCGCACCGGGCCGTGGTGGAGTCGCTGCTCACCGACCTGACCGGGCGCGCACCCACGCGTACCGGCGGCGTGTCGGTCTGGGATTTTTAAGATCTTGAAGGCGATTTTCCCGCTTCCGGCGTGGTGCGGCCCGCATGCTCCCGCGGGCACCGGTCGGCCGCGGGCGGCCTCCCTGCCGGTCGGGTGGGTGGCTGAGAAAAAGACCAGGTCAGCTCTGCCAGGAGCGCCAGAGCGCGGCGTAGGAGCCGTTCGCCGCGAGTAGCTCGTCGTGTGAGCCGCACTCCACGATCCGGCCGTCCTCGACCACCGCCACCCGGTCCGCGTCGTGCGCGGAGAAGAGCCGGTGCGCGATCGCCACCACGGTCCGGCCGGCCAGCACCGCCGCCAGCGAGCGTTCCAGCGACCGGGCCGCGCGCGGGTCGAGCAGCGACGTCGCCTCGTCCAGCACCAGCGTGTGCGGGTCCGCGAGCACCAGCCGGGCCAGCGCCACCTGCTGCGCCTGCGCGGGCGTGAGCGGGTGCCCGCCCTCGCCGACCACGGTCTCCAGCCCCTCCGGCAGCTCGGTCGCCCAGCCGAGCGCGTCCACCGCGGCCAGCGCGTCCAGCACCTCCTCCGGGGAAGCGCCGGGCCGGGCGAGGATCACGTTGAAGCGCAGCGTCCCGGCGAACACGTGGTGTTCCTGGGTGACCAGCGCGACCTCGCCGCGCAGCCGTTCCGGCGGCAGCGCGGACACCGGGACGCCGCCCACGGTGAGCGCACCGGACTCCGGCCGGTGCACGCCGGCCAGCAGCCGGCCGAGCGTGGACTTGCCGGCGCCGGACGGTCCGACCACCGCGAGCCGTTCGCCGGGTGCGATGTCCAGCGAGATGCCGCGCAGCACGGGACGGCCGGGCACGTAGCCGAACGTCACGTCGTCGAGCCGGATCCCGTTGCCGCGCGGCACGCCGCCTTCACCGTCCGGCTCGGAGCGGACGTTCCCGACGCCGATCACCCGGGCCAGCGCGGCCTCCCCCTCCTGTAGATCCTCCAGCCAGGAGAGCACCTGGTCGACCGGGCCGACCAGCTGCTGCATGTAGAGCACGGCCGTGATCACGGTGCCCAGCGCCATCCAGCCGTTCGCGTAGTAGAGGCCGCCGAGCAGCAGCGTCCCGGCGATCGGCAGCAGGTAGGACAGGTCCGCCAGCGGGTACCAGACCGTGCGCAGGAACAGCGTGTACCGCTCGGCCAGGTAGGAGCCGTGGATGTCCGCGTCCGTCTGCCGCCGCCGGCGCTCGTGCAGCCGCAGCGCCTCCACGGTCCGCGCGCCCTCGACGGTCTCGGCCAGGCCCTCGGTGATCCGCGCGTACGCGGCGCGTTCGCGCAGGTAGCCGCCGGCGGCGCGGCGCAGGTACCACCGGGTCAGCGGCCACAGCGTCGGCACCGCGATCAGCGGGGCCAGCAGGAACAGCGGCGACACCAGCGCGAGCGCCACGATCAGCAGCAGGATGGTGATCAGCGCGGTGAGGATCTCCGGCGCGGCCCACTGCACGCTGTAGGCCAGCGAGGAGACGTCCCGGGTGGTGCGGGTGAGCAGGTCACCGGTGCCGGCCCGCTCCACGGTCCCGATCGGCACGGCCAGCACCCGGTCGACGAACTCCTCGCGCAGCTCGGCCAGCACGCGCTCGCCGAGCCGCGCGGACGCGTACCGCGCGAAGTACACCAGCACGGTCTGAATGATCACGAACGCGGCCAGCGTGAGCCCGATCCGGTCGAGCGCGCCGGTCGTACCGCCGCCGCGGATGATCTCGATCAGCTCGCCGAGCAGCCAGGGGGAGGCCAGTCCGCAGAGCGCGCCGAGCCCGTGCAGGCCGAGCATCGCGCCGAGTTCGCGCGGGTGCCGGCGGAACAGGCCCAGCACGTACCGCCGGATCTGAATGCCGTCGGCGATCGGCAGCATGGTCGTCATGGCTCCTGCCTGGTGACGGTGGCGGCGTAGCGGGGCTCGCCGGTGAGCAGCTCACGGTGGGTGCCCTCGGCGATCACCTTGCCGTCCTCGACGTAGGCGACGCGGTCCGCGTGCGTCAACACCAGCGGGCTGGTCGTGCAGACCACGGTGGTGCGCCCGGTGCGCGCCGGTCCGAGCCGGGCCGCGATCCGTGCCTCGGTGTGCGCGTCGACCGCGCTGGTCGGCTCGACCAGGATCAGGATCTCCGGGTCCGCGTGCAGCGCCCGGGCCAGCCGCAGCCGCTGCTGCTGCCCGCCGGAGAACTCCCGCCCGCGCGCCGCGATCTCGGTCTCCAGCCGGTCCGGCAGCGCGTCCACGATGTCCTCTGCCGCGGCCGTGACCAGCGCGTCCTCCACCTGGCCGCCACCCAGCGACTCGCGCAGCGGACCGGCGAACAACCGCGCCTCGTTCTCCGCGAGCAGCACCCGGGACCGCAGTTCATCAAGATCAAGATCCCGCAGCGGTACGCCGCCCAGCCGCGCCTCCGAGTCGGTGAACCGCGCCAGCCGCTCCGCGATCGCGGCCGCGTCCGCCGGGTCGGCCGCCGCGATCGCGGTCAGCACCCCCGGGCGCACCAGCAGCCCGGACCGCGGATCCGCGAGCACGGCCGGGCCCGGCGGCACCGGCACCGGGCGCGCCGGCGACGCCGGGTCCGGGTCGAGCGCGAGCAGCCGCACCACGCGCCGCGCGGAGACCAGCGCGACCGCGAACTTGTCGGCCGCCTCGGTGAGCGTGCGCAGCGGCGGGACCAGGAACGCGGTGTAGCCGTAGAACGCGACGAGCTGGCCGGGGGTGAGCCCGCCGGTCAGCACGAGCCGGGCGCCGAGCCAGACGACCAGCGCCAGGAACAGTCCGGGGAGCAGCACCTGGGTCGCCTCCAGCACGGCGCCGACGCGTCCCACCCGTACCCCGGCGGCCCGCAGTTCCTGCGACTCGGCGCGGTAGCCGGCCGCGAACAGCGACTCGCCGCCGACGCCGCGCAGCACACGCAGCCCGGTGACGATGTCCGCGGCCCGGGTGGTGAGCTTGCCCTGGCGCGTCCGGTACGCCTCCTGCCGGGCCTGCAGCGGGCGGAGCAGCAGCGCTACCGCGGCGAGCAGCAGCGGCACGCCGATCACCACCACCAGGCCGAGCCGCGTGGACGTGTTCAGCATGATCGCGGTGACCACCACGACCGCGGTGACCGCGCCGGCCGCCCGGTCGACGATCTCGATGGCGCTCCCCAGCTGCTCGATGTCGGAGACACCGATGCTGACCACCTCGCCGCTGGACATCCGGCGGGGGAGCGCCGCACCGACCCGGGCGGACTGCCGGACCGTGAGCTGCACGGTCCCGTACGCGGTGTCGAGCCAGTTGTGGGCGCCGTACCGGTGCCGGAGGATCCCGGCCACGGCCTGCACCACGCCGAGGGCGAGCACGGCGCCGGACCACGCGGCGAGCTCGCCGGAGTCCCGCCCGGCCACGCCACGGTCGACCGCGATGCCGATCAGCGCGGGCGCGAGCGCCATCGTGCACATCCACACCACGCCGAGGCCCACCGACACCGCCAGCTTGTGCCGGACCCGGCGGACCATCCACCACAGCAGGCGGCCCGCCGACCGGTGGTCGGCGACTCCCGGATCGGGTCGCGGCAGGTCACGCATAGTTACGAAAAGCTACTGTGTGGAGTGGGTCCGGATCCACCGATTTATCGCGCCCGGCAGCTGATCTCCATGCCGTCGCCGACCGGGAACTCCACGCTCACGTAGCCGGCCGCGGGGTCCCGCACATACTCCAGGTACGGCGCCATGCCGGGGAAACTCACGTCGTCCGCGACCACCAGCGCGCCCGGGGCCAGCCGGTCCTCCAGCAGCCGCAGCACCGGCAGGCACAGCTCCTTCCAGCCGTCGAGCAGCAGCACGCCGATCGGGCCGGGTGTGTCGGCGAGCGTGGTCAGCGCGTCGCCGGCCAGCACCGTGACCGCGTCCTGCAGGCCGGCCTCGGCCAGGTTGGCGCGTGCCGCGGTCACCTTCGCGGCGCTCAGCTCCGTGGTCAGCACGTGCCCGGCGCCGTTGTCGGTCACGGCGGCGGCCAGGTAGAGCGTGGAGATGCCGAACGACGTGCCGAACTCCACCACGCGCTCCGGCCGGGCCGCCCGGATCAGCGCGTAGAGCAGGTCGCCGCCGCGCGCGGAGATCGGCATGTAAGCGCCGGCCAGCAGGTCGGCGCGCTCCTGCGCGGAGGCGCCGGCGTCGACGTGCGGGTGCGGCCGGTCCTCGTCGAGATCGGCGGCGGCGTGCAGGCGGTTCAGGACGGTGCGCACACGTGGTGCTGACAGAGAGTTCATGGGAGGTAGAGTGGACGCAACGTTGCGTCTAGTCAAGGGCCGGGAACAAGGGCTCCGGAAAAAGCAGCGCGATTATTCTCGGGCATGAAAAAGAATGCAGAAAAAAAGGAGAAATCGGGCGTGACGGCGCATCGAGGCAACCGCCACGGCCGCAGCGAGGAGGCGCGCCTCAGCATCCTGGAGGCGGCCGACGATCTGCTGGTCGAGCGCGGCTACGCGCAGCTCACGATCGAGGGGATCGCGGCCCGTGCGGGCGTGGCCAAACAGACCATCTACCGCTGGTGGCAGTCCAAGACCGATGTGCTGCTGGAGGCGTTCACCACGGACGCCCGCGAGGCACTGAGCCCGCCGGACACCGGCGAGCTCGTCACCGACCTGCGGCTGCACCTGCGCGGCCTGGCGCTCTTCCTGACCGAGCACGACGCCGGCGCGGTCTTCCGTGCGCTGCACGGCGAGGCGCAGCACGACGCGACGCTGGCCGCCCGGCTGCGCACCGAGCACCTGAGCCGGCAGCGCGAGCTGGACCGGTCGCCGCTGGAGCGCGCGGTGGCCCGCGGCGACCTGCCGGCCGGCCTCGACCTGGACCTGCTGGTCGACACGCTGGTCGGCCCGATCTACTACCGGGTGCTGGTCTCCGGCGACCCGGTCGGCGCGGAGTTCACCGATCGGCTGGTGGACGAGGCACTACGGGGGCTTCGCTCAACGGATCCGCGAGAAGCTGGGTGAACGCGAGCTCCGCGGCACCGATCAGCGCGGCGTCCTCACCCAGCTTCGGCGTCCGCAGGCGCAGCAGCTCGCGGCTGGCCGGCAACGCGAGCGAGTTGAGCCGCGACCGCACCTGGGCGGCCGTGGTCAGGTAGAGGTTCCGTAGCGTCCCGCCGAAGATGACCATCTCCGGGTTGAAGATGTTGACCAGGTTGGCGACGCCGAGGCCGAGCCACTCACCGATCTGACGCAGCGCCTCGTGGCTGCCCGGGTCCCCGCGCATCGCCGCGATCAGCTGGTGCGCGGGGATCCGGCCGCTGCCGTCCGTGCCCAGCGCGTGCAGCAACGCCTCCTCGCCGATCTCCGACTCCCAGCAGCCGCGTGCACCGCAGCTGCTGCAGGTCCGGCCGCCCGGGTGCACGATCATGTGGCCGACCTCGCCGGCGTAGCCGCCGTGGCCGGTGATCAGCGAGCCGTGCGCGATGATCCCGGCGCCGATGCCCACCTCGCCGTGCAGGTAGATGACGTCCTCGGTGTCCACGGCCACGCCGCGCAGGTGCTCGGCCAGCAGCGCCAGGTCCGCGTGGTTGCCGACCCGGACCGTGTGGTCGCCGCCGAGCGCCTCGGCCAGCGGCTCCGCGAGCGGCTCGTCCACCCAGCCGGCCTTCGGCGTGAGCCGGACCAGGCCGTCGTGGCGGCGGACCATGCCGGCCACGGCCACGCCCACGCCCACATATCGCCCGCCGTCCGGCGCCGCGTGCTGCATCTCCTTCACGAACGCGGCCAGCGGGCCGACCACCTCGGAGACGCGCAGGTCCCGGGGACGGTCGTAGACGCGCTCGTCGAGCACCTCGCCGCCGAGCCCGACCCGGGCCGCGCGCAACCGATCGACCTCGATGCTCAGCGCGTACGCGTACACCCGGCCGGACTCCGGCAGCACCACCAGCGACGGCCGGCCGGCCCGGCGCGAGCCCCGCGGCGCCTCCTCGCGCACCAGCCCGGCCGCCGTCAGGTCCGCGGTCAACGCCCCGATCGTGCTGCGGTTGAGCCCGAGCCGGGTGGTGAGCTCCGCGCGGGAGATCGGCCCGTGCACGTGCACATAGCGCAGCAACGCCCCGAGGTTCTGCCGGCGGACCTCGTCCTGGCTGGGTCCGGCGCGCATCAGTGTGAACTCTCCATGGTGGACCTGGGTTAACGGAGACCGGTGGCCGCCGCGCGACGCCGGGACAGCGCATCGATGCTAGCGGCGGCGAGTAGCACCGCACCGGTCCAGGCGAATTTCGCACCCGCGCTCGCGTTCATCAGGCCCATGCCGTTGTCGATCACCGCGACCACCGCGCCACCGATCACCGCGTCGATGATCCGGCCCTTGCCGCCGAACAGGCTGGTGCCGCCGATCACCGCGGCGCCGACCGCGTAGAGCAGCACGTTGCTGCCGCCGGTGTTCGCGTCCACCGAGGCGGCGCGGCTGGCCGCCACGACACCTCCGATCGCGGCCATGAACGAGCAGATGACGAAGACGGAGATGCGGATCCGGTCGACGTTGATGCCGGCCCGGCGCGCGGCCTCGCGGTTGCCGCCGACCGCGTAGACGTGCCGGCCGTACGCGGTGCGGTGCAGCACGAACGTCAGGATCACCAACAGCAGCACGATGATCGGCACCACCACCGGCACGCCCTTGAGCGAGGTGATCAGCACGTTGCGGCTGCGCTCCAGGTTGAGCACGTAGACCGCGGTGCCGACCACCGCGACCAGCGCGCCGATCCGGGCCAGCACCACACCGAGCGGGTCGGTGATCAGCCCGCGCCGGTGCCGGTTGCGCCACTGCCAGAGCTGGATCCCGGCGTAGATCAGCACGCCCAGCGCGAACAGTGCCCAGCCGAGCGCCGGCGGCACGTTCCGGTTCGAGACCGCGAGCAGCACGTCGTCCCGGACCGGCACGTTGGTGCCACCCTTGATCAGGATCAGCGCCACGCCCTGAAACGCCAGGAACGCGGCCAGCGTGACCACGAACGACGGGATGCCGACCTTCGCCACCATGAACCCGATGGACACGCCGATCACCGCGCCGGTGGCCAGCGCGGCCAGCGTCGCGGCGTACCACGGCCAGCCCTGGTAGGTCAGCAGCACCGCGAGCACGGACGCGCAGACCCCGCTGGCGTAACCCGCGGAGAGGTCGATCTCGCCGAGGAGCAGCACGAAGACCAGGCCCATCGCGATGATGGTGACGGCCGCGCCCTGGGTGAACAGGTTCGCGAAGTTGCCGGCGCTGAAGAACGCGGGCCGCATCACACCGAAGAACACACAGAGCGCGATCAGCCCGAGTACGGCAGGGAGCGAGCCGATGTCGCCGCCGCGCACCCGTCTCAGATAGTCCTGGACGTGCCCGCGCACCGTCGGTTCCGCGGTGGTCATCGAGGCCCCCCGTTCTCCGCCAGGCCCAGGTCGCCGCTGCGCCCCGCCGTGATCAGTTCGACGATCTGCGAGTGCGTCACGTCCGTGGTCTTCACCTGCGCGGCCATCCGGCCAAGGTAGAGCGTGGCGATCCGGTCCGAGATGGCGAAGACGTCGTTCATGTTGTGCGAGATCAGCACCACCGCCAGGCCCCGGTCCGCGAGCCGGCGGACCAGCTCCAGCACCTGCGCGGTCTGTGCCACGCCGAGCGCCGCGGTCGGCTCGTCCAGGATGACGACCTTGCTGTTCCAGAGGACGGCCTTGGCGATCGCCACGGTCTGCCGCTGGCCGCCGGAGAGGCTGGACGCGTGCTGGCGCAGCGACTTGACCGTGCGCACGGACAGGCTGGCCAGCGTCTCCGCCGCGAGCTGCTCCATGGTCGGCTCGTCCAGCACCAGCCCGCTGCGCTTCTCCCGGCCGAGGAACATGTTCTGCACGATGTCGAGGTTGTCGCAGAGCGCGAGGTCCTGGTAGACGACCTCCAGCCCGAGCGCCGCCGCGTCGCGCGGACTGTTGATCGAGACCGGCCGGCCCTCGAAGAAGATCTGCCCGGAGTCGATGGGGTAGATGCCGCTGACGCACTTGACGAGCGTCGACTTGCCGGCGCCGTTGTCGCCGACCAGCGCGGTGACCTCGCCGGGGTAAACCGCGAGGTTCACGTCGCGCAGGACCTGGACCGGGCCGAAGCCCTTGTCCAGCCCGCGCAGTTCCAGCAGGGGGGTCGCGGACACATCTCTCCTAGCGGCTCTCGCGCCGCCCGGATCACCGATCCGGGCGGCGCGGCTCTGCGGGCTCTAACTGACGCCGGCCTCGGTGCACTTGGCCGCGTACACACCGGTGCACAGCTCGGCCGCGGTCCAGTAGCCGTCCGCGACCACGTCCTTGACGCTATCGAAGAAGATCGCCTTCGGGGTGAGCAGCACGGAGGGAACCTCCCGGCCGGTCTCCGGATCGGTGACCCGGCCGGGAACCTCCTTGCGCTCATTCTTCGACAGTGCGATGGCCAGCTCGGCCGCCGCGTTCGCCTCCTGCTTGACCGCCTTGTAGACCGTCATGCACTGATCGCCGACGAGGATGTTCTGCAGCGCCTGCACGTCCGCGTCCTGGCCGGTGACCGGCACCTTGCCGTTCAGGCCGTTCCGCTTCAGCACGGTCACCACCGCGTTGCCGAGCCCGTCGTTCGCGGCCAGCACGCCGTCGATCTTGTTGTTCGTCTGGGTCAGCATCTGCTCGAAGATCGTGCCGGCCGTGGTGTTGTTCCACTGCGGCACCGGCTCCTGCGGCCCCTTGACGTACGTGCCGTTGTCGTACAACGGGTTCAGGACCGACTCGTAACCCTCCTTGAAGAGGGTGGCGTTGTTGTCGGTGGGGGAGCCGTGCAGCTCCGCGACGACCGGCTTGGTCACCTTCAGGTCGGTCAGGCACTTCTGCAGGCCCTCGCCCTGGAGCCTGCCGACCTGCACGTTGTCGAAACTCACGTAGTATTCCGCGCTGCCGCCGAGCGTGAGCCGGTCGTAGTCGATCGTGGCGACACCCTGACTCTTCGCCTTGTCGAGCACGGCCTTGCCGGTGCCGGAGTCGAGGTTCGTGATCATCAGAACCGTGGTGCCGTTCGTGATCATCTGGTCGGCGATGGTCTGGAACGCGTTCTTGTCGCCCTGCGCGTTCTGAATGTCATACTCGACGCCCGCCGCCTTGAACGCCGCCTCCAGATACTTGCGGTCCGCGGTCTCCCAGCGGTTCGACGAGGCGCTGTCCGGCAGAATGACGCCGATCTTGGCGGGTCGCGTGGCTCCGGTGCCGGAGTCGTCGCCGCACGCGACGAGCGCTCCCGCGACAAGGCCGGCCGCGGCCAGCGTGGTCAGGACTCTGCGCATTGTGCATGGTCCTTTCGTGTGGTGGAGCTCCCTGCGGTTGTCGAAGATTTGTTGTGCCCGGCAACGTATTTCGCCTGTGGCCCACGGCACAACCCCCACTTTTGTTTAATGGCATAACAATTTCGCAACGCGCCCGACACACCCCCCAACCCAAGATCAACGCCCATCCCGTCGGCACGCCCACCAACCCCGAACCCGCTCCACTTCCGCAACCCCACCTCCTGCCCCGGCGCTCCGCTGCCTCCCGCCCATCCACTCCTGATTCCCGCCGCAACCCGCGCCTTGACACAGCCCGCCCCGCGCCCCGGTCTCGATGTGCCTCGCTTCCGGCGTGCCTTGGTTTCCGGCGTGCCTTGGCTCCCGGTGCGCCTCGGGTCCGTGCGTGCTTTGGGTCTCCGCCTGCCTCGGGTCCCGGCGTGTCTCGGATCCCGACCCGGGCCGGATTCGGCGTGCCTCGGCTTCCGGCCTGGCTGGGACTTCGGCGTGCCTCGGCTTCCGGCCTGGCTGGGACTTCGGCGTGCCCTGAATTCCGGGCCTGGCTGAGACTTCGGCCGGGTTGCGATCCAGCCACGCTCGGCTCCTGGCCGGACTTGCTTCCGGCGCAACTCGATGTAGCTCGTCGGCGTAGGTCCCCATCTGCGTGGCTGAACCCCTCAGATGAAACGAGGAGGTCAGGGCGCTTCGCTCCCGAAATTTCGGTATATAAGCGCCGTAGGGCGGAAGTGTCGCTCGTCCCGGTATTGGCGGTTGCCGGGTCACGGATGACTCATGGCGAAGTTTCGTCGGCTCGGGTGGCCAGCGGCGGTGCCCGCTCCGGGGTGTGTGGTGAACTGCGACGCGGGACGCGGGGTTGCGCGTGCCCAACGCTGGCGGGTGGTTCGGTGCGCGGCGATGCGGGTCGCGTGGTTGTCGGTGGCCAGCGGCGGCACCGGCTCCGACGCCGCGTCCGGAGCGGAGCGCTAGCGGAGTCGAAGGACTCGGCGAGGTTTGCCCGCGGGAGCGACTCCGTTGCCCGTTCGGCGGTGGCTCGCCGCGAAGGATCATTGACCGACACGAAAGAGAGGTCGAATATCGAAGTTGACCTCTCTTTCGTGTCGGTCAATGATCCTTCGGGCATGAGTGGTCGCGACAGCACGACCACCACGCCGGCTTCCGCTCGACGCTGTCCGAGCCATGGCGGAAATAATCCGAAATTTCGGGCTGATGCTTCCGGTCTCCGGGCAGGGCTCGCGGCTTCCGATGCCGAATGGGCAACGGAGTCGGGAGCACGCGGGCGTCACTACGCCGGAAGCGGGAAAGTCGTTTGGATTTGTCGGGTTTGTATGTCGCTCCGGAAAGGAACCCCGCGGTTGAACGTCTGCGCCCTACCGGCATCTGGACTGGATCTTGTAATAAGTGAGAGTAAAGATCCTTCCAGCCCTCATTGCTGTTTCGTGCGGGTTCAAACAGCAATGAGGGCTGGAAGGATCTTGGAGCTGCTCCGAGTCGATCAGCGCCGACCCGCTTTGTCCGGAAATCTCGGACCCGAATCTTCGCCGTGCGAAATCATCTCCGCGCCATTGCCGCATGCTGAGACTGATCTTCCGCCATGCGGACCGGCAATCAGGTGGCGCCTGCGCGGCGTCCAGAGCTATGCCGGCTCTTCGAAGTTGAGCGGGGTGCGGTGTTGACGGCGACCCGGACGTAGCGGGCTCGCAGCTCGTCGGTGATCATCTGAGTGTCTAGATCGGATAGTCACAAGTGAAGAGCTGCGAGCATGGTCAACGATACGACCCGGCTGCTGGGCCTTGACGGCCTGGTCGTCGATCGGGTCGAGCTGGATGCCGCTGGTGTGCCGGTGGTGGTCTTGTCCACTGGGTGTGAGCAGGCGCGTTGCTGCCCGGACTGCGGTCAGGAGGCGGTGCGGGTGAAGGCGTGGGTCACGACCCGGCCGCGGGATCTGCCGGTCGCCGGCCGGACGGTGCGGTTGCGGTGGCGTAAACGCCGCTGGCACTGCCCGACCGATAGTTGTCCGCGTGTGTCGTTCACCGAGCAGGTCGGGCAGGTCCCGGCCCGGGCGAGACTGACCGGCAGGCTCCGCGCCGCGGCCGGGGCCGCAGTCGCTGACGGCGGGCGGACGGTCGTGCAATCGGCCCGTGATCACGGACTGTCGTGGCCGGTCGTCGCGGCGGCGTTCACCGCTCACGCCGCAGCGGTGCTGCCCGCCGAGCCCGATCCGGTCGAGGTGCTGGGGATCGACGAGACCCGCCGGGGCCGGCCGAAATGGGAGTTCGACCCGGTCACCCAGGCGTGGCAGACGAGCGTGGACCGGTGGCACGTCGGCATGTGTGACCTGACCGGCGGCCAAGGGCTCCTCGGCCAGGTCGAGGGCCGGACCGCCCAGACCGTGATCGACTGGCTTACCGCCCGCAGCCAGGATTGGCGTGACCAGGTCCGATACGTGGCGATCGACATGTGCACGATCTTCAAATCCGCGATCACCACCGCGCTACCACACGCGATCCTGGTCGTCGATCACTTCCACGTCGTGCAACTCGCCCACCAGGCCCTCAACGACGTCCGCCGCCGGATCACCGTCCAGCACCGCGGCCGCCGGGGCCGGGCCGGAGACCTCGAATGGGACCTACGCAACCGCCTGACCCGCTCCGCACGCCGGCTCCGCGCCGAACGCGTCGACAAACTCTGCGACGACCTCACCACCCTGCCAGCCAAGATCAGCACACCGATCCTGGCCGCATGGAACGCCAAGGAAGACCTCCTCGACCTCCTCGCCCTGGCCCGCACCCACCCGAACCGCGAAACCATCACCCGGCACCTGCACCGCTTCTACACCCGCTGCGCCGACTCCGGCCAGCCCGAACTCACCCGCCTCGCCCGCACGATCGAGACCTGGTGGCCGCAGATCCTCGCGTTCCTCCACACCGGCATCACCAACGCCGGCTCCGAGGGCACCAACCGCGTCATCAAAACCGTCGCCCGCAACGCCTACGGCTTCCGCAACCCCGAAAACCAACGCCTACGCACCCGCGCCGCCACCACCCGAAAATCCCGCGGCCACCTCAACCCCGCTTAACCTCGAAGAGCCGCTATGCCTCGCCGAAAGCGAAATCGGAAAAACGTCCGGAACCGCCCTACGCCGTGGCGATCGGGGCGAAGGTCGCGCCGGCCGCGTCCGGGAAGGCGGACGGCGGGACCTCGACCTGGAGGCCGCGGCGCCCGCCCGAGACGAAGACCGTCTCCTGTCCCGCAGCGGACGAGTCGACCACGATCGGCAGGCGGGAGCGCTGGCCGAACGGGGAGATGCCGCCGGTCACGTAGCCGGTGGCGCGCTCCGCCGCGGCCGGGTCGGCCATCGTGGCCCGCTTGCCGCCGAGCGCGGCCGCCAGCGCCTTCAGGTCCAGGGACGCGGAGACCGGCACCACGCCGACCGCGAGCCGGCCGTCGACCGTCGCGACGAGCGTCTTGAACAGGCGGGTCGGCGCGACGCCGAGCGCGGCCGCGGCCGCCTCGCCGTAGGACGCGGCCTTGGGGTCGACCTCGTACGTGTGCGCGGTGAACGTGATCTTCTGCCGGGTGAGCAGCGTCGTCGCCGGGGTGCCGCCGGCCTTGCTCGCAGACTTCGCCACGGGACGAAGGATAACGAACCTCAGTAGATCCCGAGCTCCTGGCAGGCCGCGGCGAACGCGTCCGTGCACAGCTCGTTGCGGGTGACGTAGCCGTCCACGATCACGGACTTCACGTCCTGCCGGAAGATCGCCTTCGGGGTCAGCAGCACGGACGGGACCTCGCGGCCGCTCTCCGGGTCGGTGACCTTGCCGGTGACCTCTTGGTGCTCGCCCTTGGCCAGCGAGATCGCCAGCTTCGCGGCCGCGTTCGCCTCTTCCTTGATCGCCTTGTAGACGGTCATGCACTGGTCGCCGGCGAGGATGTTCTGCAGGCCCTGCACGTCCGCGTCCTGGCCGGTGACCGGCACCTTGCCGTTGAGCTTGTTCCGCTTCAGCACCTGGATGACCGCGTTGCCCATGCCGTCGTTCGCGGCCAGCACGCCGCGGATGTTCGGGCTCTGCGTGAGCATCTGCTCGAAGAGCTTGCCGGCCTGCGTGTTGTCCCAGTCCGGCACGGCCTGCTCCGGGCCCTTCACCGCGACGCCGCTGGCGTACAGCGGGGTCAGAACGGATTGGTAGCCCTCTTTGAAGAGCGTGGCGTTGTTGTCGGTGGGGGAGCCGTGCAGCTCCGCGATCACCGGCTTGGTCGCCTTCAGCTCGGTCAGGCATCGCCGCAGACCCTCGCCCTGCAGCTTGCCCACCGCGACGTTGTCGAAGCTCACGTAGTACTCCGCGCTGCCGCCGAGCGTGAGCCGGTCGTAGTCGATCGTGGCGACGCCCTGGCTCTTCGCCTTGTCCAGCACAGCCTTGCCGGTGCCGGAGTCCAGGTTGACGATCATCAGCACCGTGGCGCCGTTGGTGATCTGCTGGTCGGCGATGGTCGCGAACGCGTTCTTGTCGCCCTGCGCGTTCTGGATGTCGAACGGGATGCCGGCGCTGGTGAACGCGCTCTCCAGGAACTTCCGGTCCGCGGTCTCCCAGCGGTCGGAGGTGGCGCTGTCCGGCAGGATCACGCCGATCTTGGGGACCGGTGCGTCGCCCGCGTCGTCACCGCCGCAGGCGGCGATCGAGCCGGCCGCGACGAGGGCGGCGGTGAGGGTGGCGAGACCGCGACGCATACGTGGGCCTTTCATCCGCTTCAGGGGATAAAAACCACTATGCCCGCCGGAGGCCTGGCATTTCACCAGATCAGGATAGATTTCCCGAGGGTACGGGTCGGCAGAGCAACGTCACGGGCGCACCGGCCACCCGGGTGAGCACCAGCGACAGCTCCTCCGGACCGCTCAGCCGCAGGTCCCGGCGCAGCTGGGCGACGTCCAGCGCGGAGCCGCGCTTGAGGATCTCCACCCGGCCCACCTCGCGCCGCCGCAGCTCCGTGCGCAGCCGCTTCAGCGAGAACGGCATCGTGTCCAGCACCTCCAGGCAGCGGCCGAATCCGGTCGGCACCGGCGTGTCCGCGTAGACGTAGGCGATCTGCGGGTCGGCCAGCACGCCACCGACCCGCTCCGCGAACGCGGCCACCAGGTGCGCCCGGACCACCGCGCCGTCCGGGTCGTAGACGTACCGCCTGACCGTCCCGACCTCGGCGGGAACGTCGGCGGCGCCGGTCAGCTCCCCGCCGCTCGGCAGCACCGTGGCCCGGCGCGGCACGCCGGCCAGCGGCCCGCACCAGAACGCGGCCTCCACCACGTCGCCGCCCACGCTCACCCACTCCGCCTCCGCGCCGTCCGGGATCAGCGCGTGGTCGATGCCGGGGGCGAGCTTCAGCACGGTCCGCGGCACGCGCCCGGCCAGCCCGGCCACGAAGTCCCACGGCGGCGAGAACGACGCGGGGTCGAAGACGCGCTTGCCGGTCTTCGAGGCCCGCCGGGCCGGGTCGCAGAAGACCGCGTCCACGCCGGTCAGGTCCGCCTCGGCCGCGTCGCCGGTGGTCACGGTGATCAGCTCGGCCAGTCCCAGGACGGCCGCGTTGGCCCTGGTCAGCGACGCGGTGTGCGGGTCCGCCTCCACCGCGTGCACCCGGATGCCCCGCCGTGCCGCCGCGATCGCGTCCGCGCCGAGTCCACAACCCAGATCGGCCAGCACGCGTACGCCGGCGTCGTGCAGCCTGGCTGCCCGGCGCGCCGCCACCGTGGCGCGGGTGGCCTGCTCCAGCCCGGCGCGGGTGAAGAACATGACGTCCGCGTCCGCGCCGAACTTCGCGGTCGCGCGCCGGCGCAGCTCGGCCTGGGTCAGCGCGGCCGAGGCCAGCTCCGGCGGGAAGCCGGCGCGCCGCATCCCGGCCGCCGCGGCCAGCACGTCACCGCCGTCCGTCGCCGTGGCCGCGGCGAGCGCGGCCTCTCCCTCGGGGGTACGCAGCAGATCCAGCTCCACGCCCTTCATCCTCCCGGGCGGCCCGATCCGCCGCGGCGCGCGGGGTGTTGGCACTCTCCTTGACGGAGTGCTAGCCCCCGGAATAACCTTCCGTTAGCACTCGCCATGGGTGGGTGCCAGCCTTCCGGGCTCGTTCCCGGGAGCACCAAGCTTCCTGGGCCCGTCCCAGGAGCGCTTCCCGGGCCCGTCCCGGGGGGCAACGCCTGGCGGTCCGGCACCCGCGACGACGGCCCGCCCGGTGGCATGAGGCAGATTGACGCCGTCCAGCGCGCGTTCGCGCACGCGTGGCCGGTAACGACACCAGTACCCCAGGAGGGTATGCCCGTGACTACCGCGACCCAGGTTGCGATCAAGCCGCTCGAGGACCGCATCCTCGTGCAGGCCAACGAAGCCGAGACCACCACCGCGTCCGGCATCGTGATCCCCGACACCGCCAAGGAGAAGCCGCAGGAGGGCACCGTCAAGGCGGTCGGCCCCGGGCGGATCGACGACAAGGGCAACCGCATCCCGGTTGACGTGAAGGTCGGCGACACCGTCATCTACTCGAAGTACGGCGGCACCGAGGTCAAGTACGCCGGCGAGGAGTACCTCGTGCTCTCCGCGCGCGACGTGCTCGCCGTCATCGAGAAGTGACTTTCTAAGTAATTTCTGCGGTCAGCCCCGGAACCCGTTTCGCGGGGGCCGGGGCTGTCTGCGCTCATAAGGCGGTTCTCAGCGGTTTCGCGCCCGACGGCGTGACCGCAGCTTCCAAGTCCGTGAAGGGACAACAATGGCGAAGATCCTGAGCTTCTCGGATGACGCCCGCCACCTGCTCGAGCACGGCGTCAACGCGCTCGCGGACACCGTAAAGGTCACCCTCGGGCCGCGCGGCCGCAACGTCGTGCTGGACAAGAAGTTCGGCGCTCCGACGATCACCAACGACGGCGTCACCATCGCCAAGGAGATCGAGCTCACCAACCCGTACGAGAACCTCGGCGCGCAGCTCGTCAAGGAGGTGGCGACGAAGACCAACGACGTCGCCGGTGACGGGACCACCACCGCGACCGTGCTGGCTCAGGCGCTGGTCCGCGAGGGCATCCGCAACCTGACGGCCGGCGCGAACCCGGCCGGCATCAAGCGCGGCCTGGACGCGGGCGTCGAGGCCGTGTCGAACGCGCTGATCGAGAAGGCCGTCGAGGTCGGGGACCACAAGGCGATCGCGCACGTCGCGACCGTCTCCGCGCAGGACGCCACGATCGGCGAGCTGATCGCCGATGCGATGGACCGGGTCGGCCGCGACGGCGTCATCACCGTCGAGGAGGGCTCCACGCTCGCCACCGAGCTGGACATCACCGAGGGCCTGCAGTTCGACAAGGGCTTCATCTCGCCGAACTTCGTGACCGACGCCGAGGCGCAGGAGGTGGTGCTGGAGGACCCGTACATCCTGATCACCACCTCGAAGATCTCCACGGTCGAGGAGGTCCTGCCGCTCCTGGAGAAGGTGCTGCAGGACAGCAAGCCGCTGCTGATCATCGCGGAGGACGTCGAGGGCCAGGCGCTCGCGACGCTCGTGGTCAACGCGATCCGCAAGACCTTCAAGGTCGCCGCGGTGAAGGCGCCCGGCTTCGGCGACCGCCGCAAGGCCATGCTGCAGGACATCGCGATCTCCACCGGCGCGGAGCTCATCGCCCCCGAGCTCGGCTACAAGCTGGACCAGACGACGATCTCCCAGCTGGGCACCGCCCGCCGCGTGGTCGTCGACAAGGAGAACACCACGATCGTCGACGGCGGCGGCAACTCCGCCGAGGTCGCCGACCGGGTCGCCCAGATCAAGAAGGAGATCGAGGCGACCGACTCCGACTGGGACCGGGAGAAGCTCTCCGAGCGTCTCGCGAAGCTCGGCAGCGGCATCGCGGTCATCAAGGCCGGCGGCGCGACCGAGGTGGAGATGAAGGAGCGCAAGCACCGCATCGAGGACGCGATCGCCGCCACCAAGGCCGCGGTCGAGGAGGGCACCGTGCCCGGCGGCGGCGCCGCGCTGGCTCAGGTCGTCTCCGTGCTCGACGGCGACCTCGGCAAGACCGGAGACGAGGCCACCGGCGTCCGGATCCTGCGCAAGGCGCTCGTCGAGCCGCTGCGCTGGATCGCCCAGAACGCCGGCCACGACGGCTACGTCGTGGTCAACAAGGTCATCGACTCGCCGTGGGGCCACGGCCTGAACGCGGCCACCGACGAGTACGTCGACCTGGCCGCCGCCGGCATCATCGACCCGGTCAAGGTGACTCGCAGCGCGGTCGCCAACGCCGTCTCGATCGCCGGCCTGCTCCTCACGACCGAGACCCTGATCGTCGAGAAGCCGGCCGAGCCGGAGCCGGCCGCGGCCGGCGGTCACTCGCACGGCCACGGCCACCAGCACGGCCCGGGCTTCTGACCCGAGCTTCGCTGAGCACCCGAACGCCCCGGAACCCGATGGTTCCGGGGCGTTTCGCGTGGGCCCGCTGCCTGCCTCCGCCGCGACGCCTTCGCGGACGTGCGGCGAGCGGGCGCGACGGGTCGGCTCACCCGGCCCCGGGCTGAACGCGCTCGCCATGACGTGCCGTGAAGCCCGGCTGTAGTGCCGCATCGCCGGTCCATCCGTTCTCGGTGGGGCGAGGGACACGTCGGCGAGCTGCGGCCGGATCCGTTCGTGAGCCGTAATGATTCGCGCCGGAGCCGTCGTGGTGCCACGCGGCAGACTGGAGGCGTGGCGATGACGACGGAGACGGCCGCACCGACGGGCACCGGCCGCGGCGCGGCCCGGTGGGGTGCGGTGGCCGGGGTGGCGGCGGCCGCGGCCGGGCTGGGCGTGGCGGAGCTGGTGGCGGTGTTGATCGGGCCGAGGTCGGCGCCGGTGGTGGCGGTCGGCGGCGTGGTGGTCGACCGGGTGCCGGCCGCGGTGAAGGACGCGGCGATCGCGGTGTTCGGCGTGCATGACAAGACCGCGCTGATCGTCGGCACCATGCTGCTGCTCGCGCTGGCGGCGGCCGGAGTCGGCGCGCTGGCGGTGCGGTCGCTGGCCTACGCGGTGGGCGGGACCGCGCTGTTCGGGGCGATCGGGGTGGCGGCCGCGCTGACCCGGCCGGGTGCGAACGCGGCCTGGGCGCTGCCGTCACTGGCCGCGGTGGCCGGCGCGCTGACGGCAGGCTGGTTCCTCCTACGCCTGCTTCCGGCGGATTCCATCGTCGGCGGCGCCCGGTCCGCGTCCGTCGCTGCGGCTGCCGCCTCCGGCGGGGCCAGGACCGCGGCGGTCGCCCCGGGTGCACCCGGCGCCGCACCGGGTGGTGACGGAACCGGCATGGCGGTGCCCGGTGCTGCGGGGAGCGTTGACCGGGTCGGCGCCCCGGTGGCCGGCGGCAGGGGCAGGGCTGTGGCGGCGCCTGATCCTGAGGCGCGGCGGCGGTTCCTGAAGGCGGCCGGGCTGGTCGTGGCCGGGGCAGCGGTGGCGGGGTATGCCGGGCGATGGCTGTCGACGCGGCTGAGCGTGTCGGAGGTGCGGGCCGCGGTGACGCTGCCGCGGCCGGTGGATCCGGCGCCGGTGCTCCCGGGCGGCCTCGACCCGGCGCCAGACGGCGCCACCTATGTCACGAAAAACGAGGACTTCTACCGGATCGATACCGCGCTGAGCGTGCCGCAGGTCGATCCGGAGTCGTGGACGCTGCGGATCCACGGCCGGGTCCAGCGAGAGATCACGCTCACCTGGGCCGAGCTGCTCAAACGCCCGATGGTCGAGCGATACGTGACGCTCGCCTGCGTCTCGAACGAGGTGGGTGGCGACCTGATCGGAAACGCGCGCTGGCTCGGCGTACCCGTGAAGGATCTTCTTGATGAGGCCGGGCCGCTGGACGGCGCGGATCAGGTGGTCAGCCGCTCGGCCGACGGCTGGACCTGCGGTACGCCGACCGAGATCCTGCGGGACGGCCGGGACGCGCTGCTCGCGATCGGCATGAACGGGGAGCCGCTGCCGGTCGAGCACGGGTTCCCGGTGCGGATGGTGGTGCCGGGGCTGTACGGCTACGTGAGCGCCTGCAAGTGGATCACCGAGATCGAGCTGACGAGCTTCGCGGACTTCGACGCCTACTGGGTGCCGCGCGGCTGGTCCGCCCGGGGCCCGATCAAGACCCAGTCACGCATCGACACGCCCCGGCGGAAGGCGACGGCCGGCACGGTCACCGTGGCCGGCGTCGCCTGGGCCCAGCACGTCGGCGTCACGAAGGTCGAGGTGAGCGTGGACGACGGCCCGTGGACCGCGGCGGTGCTGCACCCGAGCGTCTCGACCGACACCTGGTGCCAGTGGAGCTACCCGTGGGCGGCGACGCCGGGCGAGCACACGCTCCGGGTGCGGGCCACGGACGCGGGCGGCGCGGTGCAGACCGAGGCCGAGGCGCCGGTCGCACCGGACGGCGCCACCGGTTGGCACACCGTCAAGGTCGAGGTCACGGCCCCGTAGAAACGCGAGGGCGGCGCCCGCTGAACCATTGGGCGCCGCCGCGACGTATCCGGGGGTGTGAAGATTCACTGGGAAGTGACGGGGGGTTCAGGCTGCGGTGGGCGTCCGCTGCGCCGGGACCGCGCTCTTGTGGGGTGCGCCGAGGCGAGCCTCCAGGCGCGCCACGTCGACCGCGCTGTGCCGCCGGTCGGCGAGGTCCTCCCAGCCCACGGCCAGCAGGCGCAGACGCTCGGACTCGCTGAATCCGCCCCACACGCCGTACGGCTCGCGGACGGAGAGCGCGTGCGCCGCGCACTGGGCCCGGACCGGGCAGGCACCGCAGACCTGCTTGGCCTTGGACTCGCGCCGGTTCCGGGAGGAGCCGCGTTCGCCGTCGGGGTGGAAGAACTGTGCGCTGTCGCGTCCTCGGCACAGGCCGAGTCGCTGCCATTCCCAGAGGTCGGAGATGGGACCGGGCAGTCTGCGTACGTTAGACATCAGCACCCTCCCTCGCGGCGCCGCGCGACGGCTCATGTGGCTCAACCGGTGGAGCCGGATGATGGCGGCGACCAAAGCAGGCGCATCCGATCCGACCTCACGGCGTTCTACCCAGGGGGAGGAGTGCTCACACATGACAGATCGAATCGTTATTCGCACGCTGTTCCCCGGCGTGTCGAGGTGTCCGGAAGTTTCCTCTTCTATCCGTCGAAAGCGCGTAATACTGCCCCAGGTTCGTGGTCTCCTCCTATGAGGAGAGGAGGATCACTGTGCGTACCGTCCTCGTTTGCGTCCGGACGCCGCTGGCGGCTCAGGCCGTAGCAACCACGGCGGCCCGGCTGGGAGTGGCCGGAGCCGTCCGAACTGCGGTGACCGAGCCGGAGGCGATGCTGCGGCTGGCCGAGAGGCCCGCCGACGTGGTCCTGGCCGACACCGCGGTCACCCGGCCCGACAGCGTCGGATTTACACGGAGAGTATTGGCCAGATCCCCTGGGGCGGTGATCGTGCTCTTCGGCGCTGAAGACCCCCGTGCGGCGGCGGCCACGGTCGCCGCGGGCGCCCGGGGCGTCATCCGCGGTGCCGAGCAGGACATGGTCAGCGTGGTGGCCAAGGCGGTGCTCCTGCTCTGCCTACCCGCCCGTCCGCCCGCCGGGGCACGGCCGGCCGGTGCCGGTCCCGCTCAGGCGGCCGTCGCCGGTCAGGTGCGGGCCACCGCCGGTGCCGTCGCCGA
This sequence comes from Catenuloplanes nepalensis, assembly GCF_030811575.1. Taxonomy (GTDB): domain Bacteria; phylum Actinomycetota; class Actinomycetes; order Mycobacteriales; family Micromonosporaceae; genus Catenuloplanes; species Catenuloplanes nepalensis. Next base: position 8,866,350 of record NZ_JAUSRA010000001.1, read on the forward strand.
GCAGGGCGCCGCGTCCGCGCTCGGCATGATGCAGGGGCGGGTGCCGACCCAGGTCGTGCCCGCGCAGCGTGGCGACTTCGGAGACCCGGGCGACGGCCTGAGCGACCTCGGTCGCGGCTGGCCGGCGACCCGGCCGGGCGAGGGTGATCTCGGTCGCGAGCCGGAGCCGGCCGCGCGGCGGATCGCGCTCACCGAACGCGAGTTGCAGGTGTTGCGCGGCATGTCGGACGGGAAGAGCAACGCGGAGATCGGCCGCGAGCTGTTCGTCTCGGAGGACACCGTGAAGACCCACGCCCGCCGGCTCTTCCGCAAACTGGGCGCGCGCGACCGTGCCCACGCGGTGGCGGCCGGGTTCCGCGCGGGCCTGGTCGACTGATAAGAGTGACAAAAGGGACCGGGCGCTAGAAAGCGCCCGGTCCTACTCGTTTTCGTCGGTGCCCTCGGTGAGGGTGTCGTGGACCCCGTCGGCGTAACCCCGCGCGTACTCCCACGTGACGTAGTGGTCCGGGTCCGGGTCGTAGGCCGGCTCGTGCACCCGAGGGCGCCCGGAGCTGAGCAGGTGACGCAGGTTTCCGCGCAGCAGGTCCCAGTCGAAGTAGTGCGGCTCGTGACAGTCCTCGCACTCGATGACGAGGCCCCGCACCCCGATCGGGCCCAGAAGCGCCTGGTAGATCTCGAGATCGGCCAGATCTTCCAGCACGTCCTGGCGCTCAGCCTCGGTCAGCGGATCCAGGTTGTCCCCATCGGTGAGGTCGTCCAGGCCCGCAGACGGGTCGACAGGGTCGCCGCTGAAGGGGTCGATCGGCTCGTCGTGCACGCCTCCACCGTAGCGGCAGACCCGCCCTCTTCGTCGGCCCGCCGCCCCCTGAAGGTGATCCGGGCGCCATCGACAGGGCTCAGGCGGGTGACCTGCGTCGTTTCCGGCGCCGACCGAACGGCCTCGATCAGGGGTCCGGTTACGATGAACCATCGCGCCGCCGTCCAAGCTCAGGGGATTTTCATCGTGGACCTTTCGTCGTCCGTAGAGCAGACCGTGCCGTTGGGGCTCACCTTTGACGACGTGCTCTTGCAGCCGGGTGAGTCGGATCTGCTGCCGAGCCAGCTGCGCACGGTCACGCAGCTCACCAGGAACGTGACGCTCAACATCCCGCTGGTCTCCGCCGGGATGGACACCGTCACCGAGGCGCGGATGGCGATCGCCCTGGCCCGCCAGGGTGGCATCGGCGTGCTGCACCGCAATCTGTCCGCCGACGAGCAGGCCAGCCAGGTCGACCTGGTCAAGCGCTCCGAGTCCGGCATGGTCACCAACCCGGTCACCTGCAGCCCGGAGGACACGTTCGCCGAGGTGGACAAGCTCTGCGGCCGGTTCCGCATCTCCGGCGTCCCGGTCGCGGACGCGGACGGCAAGCTGGTCGGCATCGTCACCAACCGCGACATGCGCTTCGTCACCGACCCGGCCACGCCGGTCCGGGAGATGATGACGAAGCTGCCGCTGATCACCGCGCCGGTCGGCGTCTCCAAGGAGCAGGCGCTCGGGCTGCTCCGGCAGCACAAGATCGAGAAGCTGCCGATCGTCGACGACGCCGGCGTGCTGCGCGGCCTGATCACGGTCAAGGACTTCACGAAGTCGGAGAAGTTCCCGCACGCCACCAAGGACGACGCGGGCCGGCTGCGCGTCGCGGCGGCGATCGGCGTCGGCGAGGACGCCTACAAGCGGGCTCGCCAGCTGGTCGACGCGGGCGTCGACGTGCTCATGGTGGACACCGCGCACGGCCACAACCGCGCGGTCGCCGACATGGTGCGACAGCTGAAGAAGGACACCACGATCGACATCGTGGGCGGCAACATCGCCACCTACGCGGGCGCCAAGGCGCTGGTCGAGGCGGGGGCGGACGCGGTGAAGGTCGGCGTCGGCCCGGGCGCGATCTGCACCACCCGGATCGTCGCGGGTGTCGGGGTCCCGCAGATCACCGCGATCATGGAGGCCGCCCGTGCCGCCCGCCCGGCCGGTGTGCCGGTGATCGGCGACGGCGGCATCCAGTATTCCGGCGACATCGCCAAGGCGCTGGTGGCCGGCGCGGACACGGTGATGCTCGGCAGCCTGCTGGCCGGTTGCGAGGAGAGCCCGGGCGACCTGCTCTTCATCAACGGCAAGCAGTTCAAGACGTACCGGGGTATGGGATCGCTCGGCGCCATGAAGGGCCGCGGCCCCGAGGCCAAGTCATACTCCAAGGACCGTTACTTCCAGGCTGACGTGACCAGCGACGACAAGCTGATCCCGGAGGGCGTCGAGGGCCAGGTCCCCTACAAGGGCACGGTGGCCCAGGTGTCGCACCAGCTGGTCGGCGGTCTCCGGCAGGCGATGTTCTACGTCGGCGCGGAGAACGTGGCCGAGCTGCACAAGCGTGGCCAGCTCGTCCGGATCACCGCGGCGGGCCTCAAGGAGAGCCACCCGCACGACATCCAGATGACCGTCGAGGCCCCGAACTACCACAGTCGCTGATCCGTTGAAGGCTGGAGCTGACTTTCGTGCGTGACGTCGTCGAGATCGGGCTGGGCAAGACCGCGCAGCGCGGTTACCACCTGTCCGACATAGCGATCGTGCCGAGCCGCCGCACCCGGGACGTCGACGACGTCTCGACGGTGTGGCAGCTGGATGCGTACCCCTTCAAGATCCCCTGCGTGGCGCACCCGTCGGACGCCACCATGAGCCCGGACACCGCGATCGCGCTGGGTCGCCTCGGCGGCCTCGGCGTGCTCAACGTGGAGGGCCTCTGGACGCGGTACGAGGACCCGGCCAAGGTCCTGGCCGAGCTGGCCGGACTGGACGACGACGAGTCGGCCACGCCGCGCCTGCAGGAGATCTACTCCGAGCCGATCAAGCCGGAGCTGATCGCGGAGCGGGTCCGGCAGATCCGCGAGGGCGGCGTGACCGTGGCCGTGCGCGTCTCGCCGCAGCACACGCTGGCGCTGGCGCCGGTGATCCTGGACGCGGGCGTGGACCTGCTCGTCATCCAGGGCACGCTGGTCTCCGCGGAGCACGTGTCCACCACGGACGAGCCGCTGAACCTCAAGGAGTTCATCGCCGACCTCGACCTCCCGGTCATCGTCGGCGGCTGCACGGACTACAAGACCGCGCTGCACCTGATGCGCACCGGCGCGGCCGGCGTGATCGTGGGCATCGGCGCGGACGAGTGGGCCACCACGGACACCGTGCTCGGCATCCGGGTGCCGATGGCGACCGCGATCGCGGACGCGGCCGCGGCCCGCCGCGACTACCTGGACGAGACCGGTGGCCGCTACGTGCACCTGATCGCGGACGGTGGCATCTCCACCTCCGGCGACATCGCGAAGGCGCTGGGCTGCGGCGCGGACGCGGTGATGCTCGGCGAGCCGCTGTCGCTGGCCGAGGGCGCGCCCGCGTCCGGCGCCTGGTGGCACTCCGCCGCCAGCCACCCGAACCTGCCGCGTGGCTCGTTCGGCCCGTCCAACGAGCCGCTCGGCTCGCTGGAGACGCTGCTCTACGGCCCGGCCGCGGACCCGAGCGGTCAGCTGAACCTGTTCGGCGGCCTGCGCCGGGCGATGGCCAAGTGCGGTTACCGGGACCTCAAGGAGTTCCAGAAGGTCTCGCTGGTCCTGGACTGACCCGGCGAGGGCCGCGCCCGTCACCAGGGGCGCGGCCCTCCCCATCAAAGGACCGGCCCGGCGAGGGCCGCGCCCATCACCACGAGCCCTCCCATCGCAGTCGGATACCGTTTCCGCCGTGAGCGTGAAGAGCCTGCGACGGAGCGTCCGGAAGAGCACGGCTGCGGTGCTGACCGCAGGCCTGCTGGCGACGGCCTGCACCTCGCCTCTGCGGACCCCGTCGATCTCCCCGTCCGGTGCGGAGGGAGCCGGCGGCATCGGTGCCGAGGGCATCGGCGACCCGTACTTCCCGCGCTACGGCAACGGTGGCTACGACGTCGGCCACTACGGCATCCAGGTCCGCTATGACCCGGCCACCGACCAGCTGACCGGCCGCGTCGCGATCACCGCGGTCGCGGCGGTCCCGCTGCGACGGTTCAACCTCGACTTCACCGGCCTGCCCACCACCCGGATCACCGTGAACGGGCAGCCCGCCACCGCGGAGCAGCAGGAGTCCGAACTACGCGTCACGCCGGCGGCCGAGGTGAGCGGCGACTTCACGGTGGAGATCGACTACGCCGGGGTGCCGCAGCCGATCAAGGCGATCCTCGGCGAGGGCGGCTGGCTGCACACGGAGGACGGCGCGATCGCGCTCGGCCAGCCCGAGTCCGCCAGCTCCTGGTTCCCGGTCAACGACCACCCGCTGGACAAGGCCACCTACGACCTGGCGATCACCGTTCCGGAGGGCCTGTCCGCGCTCAGCAACGGCACGCCGGAGGGCACCACCACGGCGGACGGCTGGACCACCTGGCGGTGGGCCGAGCGCGCGCCGATGGCGCCGTACCTGACCACGCTGGTCATCGGCGACTACCGGATCACCTCGGGCAGCCACCGGAACCGGCCGATCCTGACCGCGGTCGCGAAGTCCTTCCCGGAGGGCGGCGACGCGGACGCGGCGATGGCCCGCACCGCCGAGGTCGCGGACTTCCTGGAGACGCAGTTCGGGCCGTACCCGTTCGAGTCCTACGGCGGCGTGGTCGTCGCGGACCCGCGGATCAGCTACGCGCTGGAGACCCAGTCCCGCCCGGTCTACGGCCCGTCGTTCTTCCGCGCCGGCTCGGACAGCAGTTGGGTGGTCGCGCACGAGCTGGCCCACCAGTGGTTCGGCGACAGCGTGTCGATCGGTGGCTGGCAGCACATCTGGCTGAACGAGGGCTTCGCCTCCTACGCCGAGTGGCTCTGGGCCGAGAAGGACCGGAAGATCAGCGTCCAGTCCCAGTTCGACGACGTCTACGGACTGATGGACTGGACCGTCCCGACCGGCGACCCCGGTCCGGCGAACATCTTCAGCGGCGCGGTCTACCGCCGCGGCGCGCTCGCGGTGCACGCGCTGCGGCTGACCGTGGGCGACGACGCGTTCTTCAAGATCTTGAAGGCGTGGACCACCGAGCGCCGCAACGGCAACGCGGTCACCGCGGACTTCATCGCGCTCTCCGAGCGCGTCTCCGGGAAGTCGCTGCGCCCGCTCTTCGATGCCTGGCTCTTCGGCACCGCACAGCCGCCGGTGCCGAAACCCTAGCGACTGCAACCTTTCCGGCCCGTCGGGTGTCTCACTGGTGTGTCCCCCCGACGCACCTTCGTGAGAGCCGCCGCGCTGATCCTGGCCGGCGCGCTGGCGGGCTGCGGCATCGTGGTCGAGACCGCGCCGGGCATCGGCGCGAACGGCCTCGGCGACCCCTACTTCCCGCGCTACGGCAACGGCGGCTACGACGTCAGCCACTACGCGCTCCGGATCCGTTACGACCCGGGCACCGACCGGCTGACCGGCACCGCCGTGATCACCGCGACCGCGCTCGCGCCGCTGCGCCGGTTCAACCTCGACTTCGCCGGCCTCCCGGTCAGCCGGGCCGAGGTCGGCGGCCGGGCCGCGGCGACCCGCCAGGACGGCGGCGAGCTGCTGGTCACGCCGGCCGCGGAGATCACCGGTGGCTTCACCGTGGAGATCGACTACGCCGGGGTGCCCACGATGATCGACGACTCGGCGCTCGGCCGCGGTGGCTTCCGGCACACGCCGGACGGCGCGGTCGTGATCGGCCAGCCCGAGTCCGCCGGTGCGTGGTTCCCGGTCAACGACCACCCGCTGGACAAGGCCACCTACCACCTGGAGATCACGGTTCCGGCCGGCCGCGCCGCGCTCAGCAACGGCGTGCCGGACGGCGTGGCCACCGCGAACGGCTGGACCACCTGGCGGTGGGCCGAGCGGGTGCCGATGGCCAGCTACCTCGCGACCATGGTGGTCGGTGACTACCGGGTGTCGTCCGGGCACCACCGGGGCCGGCCGATCGTCACGGCCGTGGCCGCGTCGATCCCGGCGGGCGGCGTCGAGGACGCGGCCATGGCCCGCACCGGCGAGATCGCGGACTTCCTGGAGGCGCGCTTCGGCCCGTACCCGATGGAGGCCTATGGGGGTGTGATCGTGGCCGACGAGAGCGTGAAGTTCGCGCTGGAGAACCAGTCCCGCCCGGTCTACGGCCCGGACTACTTCCGGCGCGAGGACGACGGCACCTGGCTGGTCGCGCACGAGCTGGCCCACCAGTGGTTCGGCAACAGCGTCTCGATCGGCGGCTGGCAGCACATCTGGCTGAACGAGGGCTTCGCCACCTACGCGCAGTGGCTGTGGGACGAGCACAACCGGGGCATACCGGTCCAGGACGTGTTCGACTCCACCTACCGCGGCACCGACTGGAGCGTCCCGACCGGCGATCCCGGCCGCGCCGGCATCTTCAGCAACGCGGTCTACCACCGGGGCGCGCTCACCGTGCACGCGCTGCGCCGGACCGTCGGCGACGAGGCGTTCTTCAAGATTTTGAAGGCCTGGACCGGCGAGCGCCGCAACGGCAACGCGGTCACCGCGGACTTCATCGCCCTCGCCGAGCGCGTCTCCGGCCGCCCGCTCCGCGACCTCTTCGACGCCTGGCTCTTCTCAAAAACCCCACCGTAAAGGCCCTCGCGGCTGTCAATCCTGGGGTCATTCCACAGCGGCCAGCTTTGGGTCAGGCCGGGGCCGGGGAAGGTCAAGAGCTACGAGCAAGGGCTCTGTAGGGCCCTCGCGGCTGTCAATCCTTGGGTCGTCCCACAGCGGCCAGCTTTGGGTCAGGCCGGGGCCGGGGAAGGTCAAGAGCTACGAGCAAGGGCTCTGTAGGGCCCTCGCGGCTGTCAATCCTGGGGTCATTCCACAGCGGCCAGCTTTGGGTCAGGCCGGGGCTGGAGAAGGTCAAGAGCTACGAGCAAGGGCTCTGTAGGGCCCTCGCGGCTGTCAATCCTTGGGTCGTCCCACAGCGGCCAGCTTTGGGTCAGGCCGGGGCTGGAGAAGGTCAAGAGCTACGAGCAAGGGCTCTGTAGGGCCCTCGCGGCTGTCAATCCTGGGGTCATTCCACAGCGGCCAGCTTTGGGTCAGGCCGGGGCTGGAGAAGGTCAAGAGCTACGAGCAAGGGCTCTGTAGGGCCCTCGCGGCTGTCAATCCTTGGGTCGTCCCACAGCGGCCAGCTTTGGGTCAGGCCGGGGCTGGAGAAGGTCAAGGGCAAGGAGCAAGGGCGGATATTCCCGCTTCCGGCGGGGCTGGGTTCCGAGTGCTCCCGCGGGCACCGGGGCCGCCGTGGTCCGGCAGATCAGGATCAGGGCGTCCCCGAAGTCGTTAGAACGACTTCGGGGACGCCTCGATCGTGAGCGGGGTCAGCCCTGGTCGATCAGGTCTGGGTGGTCGCGGACGAAATCCGGGAGTGTGCCGGCGCGCAAGCACTTGAAGTAGTCGGCGGACGGCGGCTTCAGCTCCTCGCCGCGGTACTCGCCGAACTCGGAGACCGCGTCGCCCGGCAGCCCGACCAGCGTCAGGTCCGCCGGCCGGAGGTGACTCAGCGCGTAGGCGAAATCCACCGCCGAGTGCGTGCCGCCGTCGAAGACCATCATGTCGCCGACCGCGGCCAGCACCGACTCCATCCGCGCGACGTCGCGCAGCAACCCCTCGTCCGTCGCCGCGGTCAGCATCGCCTTGAGCAACTGCCGATGGTGCCGCTGCCGGGTGTAGTCACCGCCGGTCAGGTAGCGCTGCCGCGCGTAGTCGATCGCCTGCCACCCGGCCATGGTCATCGTGCCGACCCGGTACACCTGCTGCGGGTCGCCGTCCCCCGCCCGCCGGGTGCCGTCCGGCTTGCGGTGGATCGACGGCGTCCGCACGTCCACGTGGATCCGCACCCCGCCGAGCGCGTCGATCAGTTCGTCGTAGCCCTCCATGCTGATCACCGCGGCCGCGTCGAAGTTCTTCATCCCGGTGTAGTTCCCGACCGTGGTGTCCAGCAGCCGGACGCCCTGCGCCGGGTCCGGCCGCTTGCCGGGGACCACACTCCCGTACGCCATCGCATCGGTGATCTTGTGTCGGCCGCCCTCGAAGCCGGCCGGCGGAAACGCGGGCACGTCCACGACCAGGTCCCGCGGCAGCGACGTGAGGTACGCCGCGCGCAGGTCCCGCGTGACGTGCAGGATCATCAGCGCGTCCGAGTGCGGCCGCCAGCCCGGCTCGCCGATCCGCGTGTCCACGCCGACGATCAGCAGGTTCAGTGGCCCGCCGGTGATGTCCGCGCCGGGCGGCACCGTGGGCGACGGTGGCGACGACGGTGCCGCGGACGGCAGCAGGTCCGCGGTGGGCACGCCCGGCCGCGAGCGCGCGACCGCGTAGGCGCCTCCCGCGATCAGCACCGCGAGCACGGCCGTGAGTGAGACGATGATCAGGCGCCGCCGGGGCATATCGACATCCTTTCCCGCAGTGGGAAGACGCATGACGCCCGCCGCGCGTTGCAGCCCCATGACGCCCAGCGGGTTTTCTGCGATTCGCGTCACCCTTGCCGATGAGGCGGGAGGAAGTCGAACCCGGCGAAGGAGGGCAAACGGTGATCAAGCCGTTCGACCGCGCCTGGCTCTTTCTGTCGGTGCTGCTGGCGCTCGTGGTGCTGGCCTCGATCGACGTCTACTGGTTGCTGACCGACGGGCCGATCACGCCCCCGGAGGTGATCTTCGCGGGCATCGTGGCCGTCGGCGGCACCGTGATCGGGCTGCTCGCGCTGCACTACTGGCGGCAGCGCCGGACCGTCTCCGCCTCCGCCCGGCTCGCCGCGATCGTGCAGTGGTGCGACGACGCGGTGATCGGCCTGAGCATGGACGGCGTGATCGACAGCTGGAACCCGTCCGCCGAGCGCATCTTCGGCTACCGGGCCGAGGAGATCATCGGCCGGCACGGCAGCCTGCTGCTCCCCGAGGACGAGCCGGAGCGCGCGATGGGACTGCTGCCGCGCATCGCGGACGGCGAGGTCCTCCTCAACCAGGAGAGCTCCTACGTCCGCAAGGACGGCCGGCTGATCGAGATGTCCGCGTCCGTGTCGCCGGTCAAGGACCGTACCGGCACGGTGGTCGGCGTGGCCGTGGTCGGCCGGGACATCACCGAGCAGGCCACGGAGCACCGCATGCTGGCCGAGCAGCGGCAGCGCCTGTCCCGGATCATCGAGACCGCCGGTGACGCGCTGGTCAGCATGGACTCCGACGGCGCGATCACGGAGTGGAACACGGCTGCGCAACGCACGTTCGGCTGGCCGGCCGCGCAGGTGATCGGCCGCCCGCTGCGCGACGTGCTGATCCAGCCGCAGGACCGCGCCGCGCACGACGCCGGGTTCGCGCGGCTGCTGCGGACCCGGGTGCCGACGCTGGCGACCGGTGACCCGATCCGGGTGGTGGCCCGGCACCGGGACGGGCGCGACGTACCGGTGGAGATGAAGCTCTGGATCACCGAGCACAACGGCCGGATGGAGGCGAACGCGTTCCTCCGGGACATCACGGCCCAGCAGCAGATGGAGGCGGAACGCAGCCGATATGAGGCCCGCCTGGCCCACATGGCCACCCACGACACGCTCACCGACCTGCCGAACCGCGCGCTGCTGATGGACCGGCTGACCATGGCGCTGAACCGGACCCGGCGCACCGGCAGGACCGTCACGCTGCTCTACCTGGACCTGGACAGGTTCAAGGAGGTCAACGACACGTTCGGGCACGCGATCGGGGACGCGCTGCTGACCACGGTGGCGAGCCGGCTGCGGCAGTGCGTGCGCCCGTCGGACACGGTGGCCCGGCTCGGCGGCGACGAGTTCGTCATCCTCTGCGACGACCAGGCGAAGCCGGAGGACGTCACCACCATCGTCTCCCGGCTGACCAGCGCGGTCTGCCGGCCGATCTCGCTGCCGTCCGCGGTGCTGGTTCCGGAGCTGAGCGTCGGGCACGCGAACAGCGGCGACCACCCGACCGCGGACGAGCTGCTGGGCGCGGCGGACGCGGCGATGTACGCGCACAAGCGCAGCCGGCGCCCTGGTGTTCTCGTTACCGATGGGTAATCATGCATTCATGCGGTTCGACGTGGTCGTGATCGGATCCGGCTTCGGTGGCAGCGTCGCGGCGCTGCGCCTGGCCGAGAAGGGCTATCGGGTCGCCGTGCTCGAAGCCGGTCGGCGGTTCGCCGACGACGAGTTCCCGGAGACCTCCTGGCGGCTGCGGCGATTCCTCTGGGCGCCCGCGCTGGGCTGCTTCGGTCTGCAGCGCATCACGCTGCTGCGCGGCGAGCGCGGCGCCCGCTCGTCCGGCGTGCTGGTGGTGTCCGGCGCGGGCGTCGGCGGCGGCAGCCTGGTCTACGCGAACACGCTCTACGAGCCGCTCCCCGCGTTCTACGACGACCCGGCCTGGCGCGACATCACGGACTGGCGCGCCGAGCTGGCCCCGCACTACGCGCGGGCCGAACACATGCTGGGCGTGACCGTCTATCCGCGGGTGACGGCCGCGGACCGGGCGATGCGCGCGGTCGCGGCGCGGATGGGCGTGGCCGGCACCGTGCACGCGACGCCGGTCGGCGTCTTCCTCGGCGAGCCGGGCCGGACCGTGCCCGACCCCTACTTCGGCGGCGCCGGCCCGGACCGCACCGGCTGCACGCACTGTGGCAGCTGCATGACCGGCTGCCGGGTCGGCGCGAAGAACACGCTGGTCAAGAACTACCTCTACCTCGCGGAGCGGGCGGGCGTGACGGTCCTGCCGCTCACCACGGTGACCGCGGTGCGCGCTGCCGGAGATCAATACCTGATCGACACGGTACGGACCGGAGCGCGCCTGCGCCGGCACCGGCGGACGATCGAGGCGGACCAGGTGGTGCTCGCGGCCGGTGCGCTCGGCACCCAGCGGCTGCTGCACCGCGGCCGCGCCACCGGCGGCCTGCCGCACCTCTCCGCGCGGGTCGGCGCGCTCACCCGGACCAACTCCGAGGCCGTGCTCGGCGCGTCCGTGCTGCACCCGCCGGCCGGCCTGGACTACACCGACGGCGTGGCGATCACCAGCTCGTTCCACCCGGACGAGCACACCCACATCGAGGGCGTGCGGTACGGCCGGGGCGCGAACCTGATGGGCCTGTTGCAGACCGCGCTCACCGACGGCGGCCCCGGGCGCCCGCTGCGCTGGCTCGGCGCGCTCGCCCGGTCGCCGCTGACCACGCTGCGCATGCTCTCGGTGCGGCGCTGGTCGGAGCGGACCATCATCGCGCTGGTCATGCAGGCGGCGGACAACTCGATCACCACGACGTATCGCCGCCGTCTCGGGCGCTGGACCATGCGCAGCCGGCCCGGGCACGGCGCGCCGAACCCGACCTGGCTGCCCGCGGGCAACGCGGCGGTCCGGGCGCTGGCCGAGGAGATCGGCGGCGTGCCGGGCGGCGCGGTGACCGAGGCGTTCGACATCCCGCTGACCGCGCACATCCTGGGCGGCGCCACGATCGGCGCGACCCCGGCGGACGGCGTGATCGACGCGTACCAGCGGGTCTTCGGCCACCCCGGCCTGCACGTGCTGGACGGCGCCGCGGTCACCGCGAACCTGGGCGTGAACCCGTCGCTGACCATCACCGCGCAGGCGGAGCGGGCCTGCTCGTTCTGGCCGCGCAGGGGCGAGCCGGACCCCAGGCCGCCGCTCGGTGCGCCGTACCGGCGGATCGCATCCGAACCGCACCTGAAAGCGACCTGATCATCATATTCCGGATTTTTACGGTTCTCGGGGTCATGTGTCCCCGAGGAACGGTGAAAGTCACGTGCGTAAGCTTGTCAATCAGCGGCGGATGACCGTCGCGCTGGTGATGGCGGTCGCGGCCGGCGTGGGCCTGTCCGCGCCCGCGTCCGCGAACCCCGGCACCCCGGTCGAGCTGGTCGTCGGTCTCGCGCCCGGCACCTCGGCGGAGGACGCGCTGGCCGCGGCGGACGACGCCGGCGGCGCGCGGGTGGTCGACGACGCGGCCCGGGAGGCCGGTGCGGTGGTGGCCGAGGTGTCCGCCCGGGACGCGGACGAGGCCGTCGCGCTGCTGCGCCGCGACCCGGGCGTCGCGTTCGTGGACCGCAACCACGTCGCCGCGAAGGCCGACGTGACGCCGGACGACCCGTTCTACCCGGAACAGTGGGGCCTGCGGAAGGTCAACGTGCCCGGCGCCTGGTCGATGACGACCGGCGACCCGGTCACGGTCGCGGTGCTGGACACCGGCGTCAACGAGGTCAGTGACCTGGCCGGCCGGGTCCTGCCCGGGTACGACTTCATCAACGACGACGCGAACCCGGCCGACGACGAGGGCCACGGCACCGCGGTGGCCAGCGTGATCGGCGGTCGTGGTGACGACGGCACCGGCATGGCCGGCGTCTGCTGGGACTGCCGGATCCTCCCGGTCAAGGTGCTCGACTCGGAGGGCTCCGGCGACTACCTCTCGATCGCCAAGGGCATCCGGTACGCGGCCGACCACGGCGCGAAGGTGATCAACATGTCGCTGGCCGGCGCCGCGTCCTCGCCGCTGCTGAACACGGCCGTGCAGTACGCCACGGAGAAGGGTTCGCTGGTCATCGCGGCGGCCGGCAACGAGGACACGGCGGTCCGCCAGTACCCGGCCGCGATCCCGCAGGTGCTCTCGGTCGGCGGCTCGACGTCCGGCGACGGCCGCTACTCCTGGTCGAACTACGGCACGAGCTGGGTGGACATCGCGGCGCCGGGCTGCAACGTGGCGCAGGACTACCGCAGCCGCGGCTACGTCGACTTCTGCGGCACCTCGTCCGCGACGCCGCTGGTCGCCGGCGTGGCCGCGCTGATGCAGTCGCGCGCGCCGTCGGTCAGCGGGGCCTACCTCGGCACCGTGCTGTCGCTCAGCTCCTCGAAGCTCGGCTGGGTGCGGCACGGCCGGATCAACGCGGGCCGCGCGGTCTGGGCGGTCACCGACGCCGCCGCGCCGGCCGTCTCGCTCGGCGCGCCCGCGGCCGGCACGCTGTTGCACGGCACCGCCACGGTGACCGCGGCCGCGACCGACAACACCGGGCTGGACCGGGTGGAGCTGGTCGTGAACGACACGGTCGTGGGCGTGGACCGCGCCGCGCCGTACTCGTTCCGCTGGAACTCCGCCGCGCACCACGGGATCGTGAACGTCGCGGTCCGTGCGGTCGACTGGACCGGGCGCGTCACCACGGCGGCCCGGAGGTTCGAGGCGGACAACCGCGGGCCGGCGCTGACCGTCACCGCACCGAAGAGCGGTTCGACGGTGAAGAAGACCGTCACGGTCAAGGTCTCGGCCTCCGACAAGCGCGGCGTCGCCAGGGTTGAGCTGCTGGTCAACGGCAAGGTGACCGGCACCGGCACGTCCTTCAAAATCAGCACCGGGAGGTACGGCAAGAAGTTCACGGTCCGCGTCCGGGCGTACGACAAGCTCGGCAACGTGTCCTGGTCGCCGACGTATACGTACAAGCGATGAGGTGTGGGGGCTCGGGCGCGGACGCGTCCGGGCCCCTCGGTATTCTTCCCCGACATGAGCACACCGCGCCCGGTCCTGGTCGTCGACTTCGGGGCCCAGTACGCCCAGCTGATCGCCCGCCGGGTGCGCGAGGCGAACGTCTACTCCGAGATCGTCCCGCACTCCATGCCGGTCGCCGAGATGCTGGCGAAGAACCCGGCCGCGATCATCCTCTCCGGTGGCCCGTCCAGCGTCTACGAGCCCGGCGCCCCGCAGCTCGACGCGGGCCTGCTCGACTCGGACGTGCCGGTCTTCGGCATCTGCTACGGCTTCCAGGCGATGACGCAGACGCTCGGCGGCACGGTCGCGCACACCGGCCTGCGGGAGTACGGGCGCACGCTTCTGACACCCGCCACCGACCCGGGCGTGCTGCTCCGCGAACTCCCCGCGGACCTGCCGGTCTGGATGAGTCACGGTGACTCGGTCACCGAGGCGCCGGAAGGCTTCTCGGTCATCGCGTCGTCGCCCGGTGCCGCGGTCGCCGCCTTCGAGAACGTGGGCGCCCGCCGCGCCGGCGTGCAGTTCCACCCCGAGGTGCTGCACACCGAGCAGGGCCAGACGATGTTGACCCGCTTCCTCTACGACATCGCGGGCATCGAGCCCACCTGGACCTCCGCCAACATCATCGACGAGCAGGTCGCGGTGATCCGGGAGAAGGTGGGGGACAGGCAGGTCATCTGCGGCCTCTCCGGCGGTGTCGACTCCGCCGTGGCCGCCGCGCTCGTGCACAAGGCCGTCGGTGACCAGCTGACCTGCATCTTCGTCGACCACGGCCTGCTGCGGTCCGGCGAGGCCGAGCAGGTGGAGAAGGACTACGTCGCGGCCACCGGCATCCGGCTCAAGGTCGTCGACGCGTCCGAGCGCTTCCTCGGCGCGCTCGACGGCGTGACCGACCCGGAGCGGAAGCGCAAGATCATCGGCCGTGAGTTCATCCGCGTCTTCGAGGCCGCGGCGCGCGAGGTCGACGCGGAGCGCGACGTCGAGTTCCTGGTGCAGGGCACGCTCTACCCGGACGTGGTCGAGTCCGGCGGCGGCACCGGCACCGCGAACATCAAGTCGCACCACAACGTCGGTGGCCTCCCGGACGACCTGCAGTTCTCGCTGATCGAGCCGCTGCGCACGCTGTTCAAGGACGAGGTGCGCGCGCTCGGTGCCCAGCTCGGCCTGCCGGAGGAGATGGTCCAGCGGCACCCGTTCCCGGGCCCGGGCCTGGCGATCCGGATCATCGGTGCGGTCTCCCGCGAGCGCCTCGACGTGCTGCGCCAGGCCGACCTGATCGCGCGCGAGGAGCTGACCGCGGCCGGCCTGGACCGGAGCGTGTGGCAGTTCCCGGTGGTGCTGCTGGCCGACGTGCGCAGCGTGGGCGTGCAGGGCGACGGCCGGACGTACGGGCACCCGGTGGTGCTCCGCCCGGTCTCCAGCGAGGACGCGATGACCGCGGACTGGTCCCGGCTGCCGTTCGACCTGCTCGCCAAGATCTCCAACCGGATCACGAACGAGGTCGCGGAGATCAACCGAGTTGTCCTGGACGTGACCAGCAAGCCGCCGGGCACCATCGAGTGGGAGTAATTCGTCCGCTGTAATTCAGTGGGCAAATCGGACAATGTCCTTCGCGCGTGTGCTTTTGACCGATTCAACTGTCACCCATCCGACACTGTTCACGGGCGGGTTACAAAGCGCGAGAACAATGTGACGGCGTGACACCCGCGCTTGAGCCGCTCCGCAGGATCGCGGCATATGCACTTTGTACCGATTCCGACGGCCGTGTGCTGCTGGTGCGGGCAAGTCCCCGCTCCGGCACGCCCGGCGCCTGGTCCCTGCCCGGCGGTGCCGTCGACCACGGCGAGAACCCGAACGACACCGTGGTCCGCGAGACCGCCGCCGAGACCGGGCTCTCCGTCGCCGTCGCCGGCCTGCACGACGTGGTGGCGGACATGCGCGCGCTTCCGCACAAGGGCATCACGATCCACACGGACCGGCTGATCTACACCGTTACGATCCGCGGCGGTTCGCTGATCGACCGAGTCGGCCAGCCGACCGATCTGGCCCGCTGGTTCACGCTCGACGAGGCGGCCGCGCTGCCGCTGCGCCCGTTCGCCGCGACCGCGCTCGGGCTCGCACCCGCGTCGGTGGACCTGCGGCCGGACGAGGCGCCGGACTTCCCGTCGTTCTACGCGTACCCGGGGCCGGACGGCCTGCACCGGGCGCAGCGGTTCGCGGCGTACGCGGTCGCCACCGACCCGGACGGCCGCATTTTGCTCACCCGGATCGCGGCCGACTACCCCGGCGGCGGCTGCTGGCACCTGCCCGGCGGTGGCACCGACTACGGCGAGCAGCCCGGTGCCGCGCTGCTCCGCGAGCTGCTGGAGGAGACCGGCCAGCCCGGCGAGATCGTCGAGTTGCTCGGCGTGGGCAGCCACCGCGACCCGGCCTCGCTCGGCCCGGAGGGCTACCCGATCGACTGGCACGGCGTGCGTGCGTTCTACCGCGTCGCGGTCGACCGTCCGTGCCCGCCGACCATCCACGACGTCGGCGGGTCCACGGACGACGTCCGCTGGTTCACCATGGCCGAGGTGGCCGCGCTGGCCGAGTCGGAGATGACCGAGGTGACCATCGAGGCCATGCGGGCGGCCGAACTCCCGTAGCCGGCCGAAGGCCCGGGCCGGGGTGCCGGACCTCGTCTCACTCCGGCCCTCCGCCCCGATCCAGGCCTTAATCTTGTGCGGTGGAGCAGAAGAGACGGATCGCCGCCTACGGCATATGCCGCGACGAGGACGGCCGGGTGCTGCTGACCCGGGCGTCCGCCTTCTCTGACACGCCGGGTGTGTGGCAGGTCCCCGGCGGCGACCTCAAGCACGGTGAGCACCCGGAGTGGGCGGTCGTCCGCGAGTTCGCGGAGCAGACCGGCCTGGCGGTGCGCGCCACCGGCCTGCACACCGTGCTCTCCGACGTCGCGCCGCTGCCGTTCCGCGACCTGACACTGCACCACGATCGGGTGATCTTCGATGTGGCGATGGAGGGCGGCGACCTACGGCACGAGGCGGACGGTTCCATCGACCTGGTTCGCTGGGTCGAGCGGGCCGAACTCGGGACGCTGCCGCTGCTGCCGTTCACCGCGCGGCTGCTCGGCGTGCCGGCGAACGCTGAGCTGGTCGAGGAGACACTGCGGACCGCGGCCCGGGTCGGCCTGCCGGAGACGGTCGCGACGCCGTCCGCCGGGCCACGGGGGCAGAGGTTCGCCGCCTACGGTCTGGTGACGGACCCGGAGGGGCGGGTGCTGCTGACGAAGATCGCCGGGGCGTACCCGGGGGCCGGCCGCTGGCACCTGCCCGGCGGTGGCACCGACTTCGGTGAACAGCCGGACACCGGGTTCCTCCGCGAACTGGTCGAAGAGGCAGGCCAGCACGGCCGCGTCACCGGCCTGCTGCGCGTCTCGCACCGGCGCAATCCGGCCGCGCGCGGGCCCGAGGGGCATCCGATCGACTGGCACTCGGTGCGCGTCACGTACACCGCGGTGGTGGACGAGCCGACGCCGCCGGTGGTGACGGAGGCGGCCGGCGGGTCAACGGCCGAGGCGCGCTGGTTCAGCCCGGCGGAGGCGCGCACGCTGGCGCTCTCCGACGTCGCTCAGGCCGCGTTGGAGTGGCTGCACGGACAGGTCAGGGCGGCACCCGCTCCGCGCCGCTGAAAGCTCCCGCGGTCTTAACGGCCGCATGCCGTCCGGTAAACTACGGAGTCAGCTCAAGCCGGGCCGACGCAACGACGAAATCGCACCACGACAAACCGCCTTACGACGAAACCGCACAAATTGGACATCGGGTCAATTGGGTTGTTTCGGGCGTTAGGCGGCTCAAAGTTTAACTGCTGGCTATCGCCAGACGGCCGTGTCGTGTGCAATGGTGTAGGCCGCATAACGGTCGACACCCTCACGAGGACGGGACCGTCGACTCCACCGGCCCACGACCCGAGGCCGGCGACCATTTTCGCTGGCCGCGCACCATGGCGACCGGCGACGACACACGTCGGTCCGGGCGCACTGGGCCGACCTTAGGGACAAGCCGGCACGAACTGCACAAAGTGCCGGCGATGGAGGGACAGTGCCGAGAGCCCCCTGGCGTCGGCGTCGTACCGCAGACAGCCCCCGCCCGGCCGGCCGCCGGTGGGCCGGGTTGCGCCGGAGCGGATCGTTCGCCCGGCAGGTGCTGCAGGTGCGAGCGGGTCTTCGACGACCCAACCAACGTCCGCTGGTCGTCTCCGACAGCCACCCACAGCCGGTGGCCTATCCACTCCCCGAGGCGCTACCCACCTCGTCGGACGTGCCGACCCTCGCCGAACTCCGCTCGATCGCCGAGGCCACCCCGATCGCCGAGCCCACCCCCACCGACTCGTCCCTGCTCCCGGGTGCCCACACCATGAGCCGCCGGATCTCCTTCGCCGTCGTCAACGCCTGCACGCTGGCCAGCATCTTCCTCGGCCTCAGCGCGGTCTTCCTGGCCATGCGCGACGACGTGCAGGCCGCCGCCCTGTGCCTGATCGCCTGCGTGGTCTTCGACGGCCTCGACGGCGCGCTGGCCCGCAAACTCGGCGTCTCCAGCCCGTTCGGCGCCCAGATGGACTCGCTGGCCGACATGTGCTCGTTCGGACTGGCCGCGCCGATCGTCGTCTACGCCAGCCTGGCCGGCAGCGTCTCCACGATCGCGGCCGGGCTCGCGTGCGCGCTGGTCGCCGGGTGCGCCGCCATCCGCCTGGCCCGCTTCAACGTGTCACCCAAGGACGGGCGCTTCTTCTGCGGCGTGCCCACCACCATGGCGGCCGCGGTCCTCGCCATCGCCGTGCTGATCGGCCTGCCGATCTCCGGGGAGTTCCAGGTGGCCGGCGTGGCACTGCTCGCGATCGCGATGGTGTCCAGCTTCCCCTACGCGAAACTGGCCCGCCTGATCAAGCTCCCGCCGTGGCTGGCGCTCATCCCCATCGCGGGAGCAGTGCTCAACCCGCGGCTGACCTTCGCCCTGATCGTCTTCGCATACCTGCTCAGCGGCCCCCTCCTATGGCTCCGCAACCGGCGGACCCCACACCGGATCGCCTGACGATCGTGCAATGACGCCCGACCGGGCACCGGGACTCGACCCCGGTGCCCGGTCTTTATTTTCCCGCTACCGGCGTGGCCGCTCTGGGCATGCTCGGAGCGGGCAAACCGCGCGGAGGCCTGCGACTCCGCCGGCGCTCCGCTCCGGCCGCCGCGGCGCAGCCGGTCCGTCGTGGGTCCCGAAGAGCCGCGAGCCCCGTCGCCGCCCACGCTCGCCTCGCTACCGTGGTCCCCCGCTCGCGCGGCGTTGTGCTCGAGTCCGGTCGCCGGACCCCTGCGCCGCCGCTGATTCCGATGCACCCGCAAATCCAGCCATACGTCCGCCGGCCTCAAATCCCAGCCGCTGCTTCCCCACCCGCACCTTCCGCCTCCGCGCCGGTCTCCGTGCCCGCTGGTTCTCGGGTCTGCTCGCTTCGCGTGCGTGCCGAGCTTTCCGTGCCCGCTGGTTCTCGGGTCTGCTCGCTTCGCGTGCGTGCCGAGCTTTCCGTGCCCGCTGGTTCTCGGGTCTGCTCGCTTCGCGTGCGTGCCGAGCTTTCCGTGCCCGCTGGTTCTCGGGTCTGCTCGCTTCGCGTGCGTGCCGAGCTCTCTGTGCCCGCAGATTCCCAGTGCCGCGTCGATTCCCCTGCCTGCCGGGTTGCATCTGTCGACTCTCGCAGCGTGCGCTCGCTGATGAAGTGATGGCCGGGCGCGCCGCGCCCGGCATTCCCCGTTATGGATGCCCTTAGGCTGGAAACTGCGGTGTCGGGCGCCTCCGGCGAGTCTCGGGCTCCGGGGAGATCCTGCTTCCCGTGCCACCGCTGGTTGCGTCGTCCCGGTCGCTCATCGCGGTAGGCGGGGTGTGGGGTCTCGCGTGCCTGGCTGCGCCAACATGTGCTTGCGCACGCATGCGACTCCGTTGCCATTCGGCATCGGAAGCCGCGAGCCCGGCCCGGAGACCGGAAGCATCAGCCCGAAATTTCGGATTATTTCCGCCATAGCTCGGACAGCGTCGAGCGGAAGCCGGCGTGGTGGTCGTGCTGTCGCGACCACTCATGCCCGAAGGATCATTGACCGACACGAAAGAGAGGTCAACTTCGATATTCGACCTCTCTTTCGTGTCGGTTAATGATCCCTTACGGCGAGCCACCGCCGAACGGGCAACAGAGTCGCAGGCGAATGCGAACCGTCGCTGGCGTCGCTCAGCAGTTGTGATCGAGCCTTTGTGATCGATCCATCGGTCGAATGTACGTGCGAGCCTTTATGGGCCCTTCTGAAGGGCCCTTACGTACATTCGCGGGCGACGGCCGGCCTGGCCGGGGCGCATTATGGTGAAATATCGGGCACGCGCCCCCACGTGTCCGTCGAAAAGCTGCGGTCGCCCAGCGAATAGGTCGAGGTTGTTCAGCGGGTGCCGAGCCGGCACCGTGTTGCCGCAGGCCGGGCGGCCTAGTAAGGACGCCGCTCAATAAACATTGCTGACCTCAAATCGTTTAAGGATACGCAGAGCAGTGAGGGTTATTCAGCGTGTAGCGCGCCGACAGTGCTGGCCTGCGGCGACGCGGCGCCGACTCAGCCCTGCTGAATAAGCCTCAGTGTGTCTTAAACGCAAGGAGGGGTTGGTGTAGGTCGCCTGTTCAATGTGGTGCTGCGTGGACGATGAAGGTTTGCCGGCCTTCGCATCTTTAGTCGTGACTCAACATGGCCGGAGCTGTCTCATGCCGATATTTCCGGCACGCGATTACTTGAAGAGATCGGCGCCGAACCGGATCTGGCAAACCGCGCGTGGATGCCCGGCTGGCGACGTGGTGCGCGGAAACGATGCCGATGCTTCGGGCGCGTGCGTTCGCGGCTTCGCCCGGTGGGCGCGTGCGGTTCGCGGCTTCGCCCGGTAGGGCGCGTGCGGTTCGCGGCTTCGCCCGGTAGGGCGCAGGCACGCGGCTTCGCCCCGTAGGGCGCAGGCCCGCGGCTTCGCCCCGTAGAGCGCAGGCCCGCGGCTTCGCCCCGTAGGGCGCAGGCCCGCGGCTTTGTCCGGAATGCCGATCGCGAAGCTCCCGCCGGGGCGGGAGCCGGGGCCGCGGGTGCGGCGGCGACCAGTGAGGAGAGCGGGGGTGAGCCCGCTCTCCTCACTCGCGCCGATGGGGTGGTCCGGGTGGGCTGGGAATGGAAGGGAGGAGCGCCAGCGACGACCGGTGCCCGCGGGAGCATGCCCAACGGAAGTCGCCGGGAGTGGGAAAAGGGAATTGAAAGGGGTTAGAGCCAGCGGGCGATGACGCTGGACCCGCCGGAGACGCGGTCGCCGATGCCGACGAGCGGCTCGACGGAGTCGGCGGGGAGGTAGACGTCGGTGCGGGAGCCGAAGCGGATGAGGCCGAAGCGTTCGCCGCGGGCGAGGACGGAACCGACGGGCGCGCGCTGGACGATGCGGCGGGCGATGAGGCCGGTGCGCTGGGCGACGACGACGGTGCCGTGCGGCGTGTCCAGCACGGTGTATGCGGCGACGTTGTGCTCGGCCTCGGGCTTCATGGCCGCGGCGAAGCCGCCGTCGGTGACGAAGTAGTCCGCGACGCGCCCGGGGGTGGGGGTCCGGTTGATGTGCACGTCGAGGATCGACAGGAAGACCGCGATGCGCAGGAACTCGGTGTCGCCGAAGCGGTCGTCGCGGATGCGCTCGATGGAGAGGACCTTGCCGTCGGCGGCGGCGACGATGGCGGACTCGTCGTCCGGGACGTCGCGCTGCGGGTCGCGGAAGAAGGCGGCGGCCGGGGCGGCGGCCAGCGCGGGGATCCACCACAGCTTGGACTTCGGGCGGGTGACGCGGGTGAGCGCGGCCAGCCCGAGGGCGATGCCGGCGGCGGCGACGCCGTTGGAGTCCATGTGCATGGTGCGAGTCATCGGCACGCTGGACGGGCGGTAGGTCGGGGCGAGCCGGCCGGCCAGGGACGGGGACGCGGGCGTGAAGCGCAGCCGGTGCACGCGCAGCGGCGGGCGGTTGCGCAGGACCAGGTCGGTGCCGGCGCCGAAGAGCGCGGACTGGCGGTCGAGTTCGGCGCTCGCCTCGCCGGCCAGGCCGGGGAGCGCGACCGCGGCGACGCTGAGCACGCCGCCGTCCGCGATCAGCTTGGTGAGGCCGTCGATGATCGCGCGGGTCCGGGTGGCGCCGCCGGTGAGCGGCTCGGCGACGATGACGACGTCGGCCGGGTCGGCCTCCTCCTGGGAGCCGGCGACGGTGACGCGCTCGGCGATCCAGGCGCCCTGCGCCTCGACGTGGTCACGCAGATCAAGAACGGAAGAGCTCTCCGCGGGTACGAGTGTGAGCCGATCGCCGGGCAGCAGTGCGTCGAACGCGGCGGGCAGCACGGCCGAGCCGGCGTGCGCGCCCACCACCAGCGCGGTCTTCGGCCCGGAGTGACGGGCCAGTTCGGCGGTGAGCGTGCGGGCGGCCCGCTCTCCGACCTCGACGGACGCTGGGGTCTGGGACATGCGCGTGTGCTCCTCGCAGCAGGCTGTGCTGTCGCGGCCGTCGGGGACGCGGCCGGCGGGCGGAGGGTGACCCCTCCGCCCGCCAAGCATATTGCGCGCTGCTATCGCCGTCCGCCGTCGCCCTCCGCGCGGATCTCCTTCGTCGGCGTCTCGTCGATGACCTCGGTCTTCTCCTCGATCACCTCGGTCCGGTCGCCGTCCGGATCATCGTCGCGCCGCGGATCATCGTCGCGCCGCGGATCATCGTCGCGCCGCGGATCATCGTCGCGCCGCGGATCATCGCTGGTGGCGGGGTCCGGGTCCGGGACGGTCAGGTAGTCGGTGGCGTAGGGGGAGGCGGGTTCCGGTGCGAGCGTGGCGGTTCGGGCCGGTGCGGTCTCCATCCGGGTGTCGTCGATGCCGGCGCCGCCGGACGTGCGCTGGTTCTCCATCAGCTCGCGCACGATGTCCGCGTGCATGCCGATCGGGAGCCCGGTGGCCGGTGCCGCGCTGACCGGCGCGCCGCTGGTCGGGGCCGGCACCGCGCCCCGGCCGGAGCGGAACGCGCCGACCAGGCCGGTCAGGCCGAAGACGATCAGGGCGATCGCGACCATCCAGCCGACCGCGGGCAGGGCCAGCGTGACGAACTGGGCGAGCACCCACCAGCCGGTGAAGAACAGGAAGACGATGCCGAAGCTGAGCGAGACGCCGTCGGTGCGGTGTGCCTTCATCGGGTGACCTCCACGTCTCCGGCGCCGTTCGAGATCGTCAGCGCGAGCTTGCCGCCGCCCACGCCGTCCGCCCCGAGGTCCTCGAACCGTCGGCTGCTGCCGACGCCGTCCATCGTCCGGCCGAGCACGTCCGCGTTGCCGGCACCGAGGTCGACGTCGACGATCACGTCCACGTTCGGCGGCAGCAGCACGGTGACGTCGCCGACGCCCAGCTCGATCTGGGTGCTCTTGTCCTGGCCGGTGAAGTCGAGGGCCCGCAGGTCGAGCGTGGCGTCGCCGAACGCGGCGCTCTGCCGGACGGACAGCTCGTTCATGGTCTTGGGTGCCCACACCGTGTTCGCGTCGGTCTCGTCGTACCCGTCGGTCTCGGCGGCCACCGAGATGCCCAGGGCGACGGCCGCGATCAGGCCGGGGACGATGAGGCCTCGGCCGCGCCCCCACCTCGTGCCGAGGAGCATGCCGGCGCCGATGATGCCGAGCGCGACCGCGAAGTACGCGCCGGCGGCCGGGTTGGCGAGGTTGCTCAGGTCGATGATCGCCAGCACGCCGATCGCCATCAGGATCAGCGAGACGGTGGCGCCGAACAGCGGCGAGCGCTCCTTCGGGGGCTTCGGCGGGCGCTGGCGCGGTGGTGCCGGCGGCGGCGGGTTCGTCGCGGTGTACGGGCTGCTGTACGGCCCGTGCGGCGCGAACGGCGGCCGGTAGCCCCCGGTCGGCGGTGCCTGCCAGGGCGGCGGTGCCGGGGCGTAGCCGGGCTGGGGCGGGTACGAATCGTTCGGTGGCACGGGTTGCACTCCTGGAGCGGGTTCGGCGGACGAGGCGAAGGGGTCCGACGCGGCCGGTGCGCCGGGATACGGCGGTGGCGGTGGTGGCGCCGCGGGGTGTCCCGGTGGCGAGAGCCGTCCGCGGTTGACGATCAGCACGCCCACGATCGCGGCGCAGGCGACCAGCAGCATCGCCCGCCAGGTGTCGGACATGATGTAGGCGAACGTCACCATCGCGAGGATCGCCAGGCCGACGACCGTGATCGGGGACGTGCCGGAGTCGCCCTTGCCGAGCACCCCCTCCAGCGGTGAGCCGGTGTCGCCCTCGGCCGGGATGATCAGCCAGGCGGCGAGGTAGACGAGAAGGCCGGTGCCGCCGAAGACGGCGAGTACGGCGAGCAGCACCCGCCAGAGCACGGGGTCGGTGTTGGTGGCGCGTCCGATGCCCGCGCAGACGCCGGCGACGTACCGGCCGTGCTGAGGGCGGACCAGCCCGAACAGGCGCGGTGCCGCGGCGCCGCCGGGGAACTCCCCGGCACCCGGCGCGGCAGCGGGCCCGGGGCCCGGCGGGGGCGGCGGGGCGGAGGGTCCCGGCTGGGCCGGGTCCTGCTGCGTGTTCATGCATTCGATGTTCGGCCCTCGGACGGCCGGATCGCCTCAGGCGCCGACCCTGACCCCACCCTGAGTTTGCCGGGTGCCGCATGTCCGGGTGGTAACCCGTGGTCAGGGCTTCGCGCGCGTGTGACGATCGATGCGGTAAGCGCCGCACCCGCATGAGGAGTCACGATCGACACCGCCAGACAGCCCCGCCGCCTCTTCCGGGCACGCGATCACCGCGTGGTCGCCGGTGTCGCGTCCGGCCTGGCCCGGCACCTGCGGGTGTCGCCGCTGGCCGTGCGGGCCGCGTTCGTGATCCTGCTGGGCTTCAACGGGCTCGGCCTGATGCTCTACGCCGGCTTCTGGGCGGTCCTGCCGTACGAGCGGGTCACCGGCGAGCCGCGCCGGCGCGACGTGGCGCAGCTCGTCCCGTTCATCGCGATCGGCGCCGGCCTGATCCTGCTGCAGGTGCTGGTGCTCGGGCAGAACGCGAGCGTGACCAGCACGGCCGGCTGGCTGGTCGCGATCGTGGCGGTCGGCGCCGGCATCATCTGGCACGAGTCGACACCGGAGCGGCGCCGCCAGTGGACCGAGGCGCTGCCGCGTTTCCCCTGGCTGGGCACGTTTCTGGAGGAGAGCGACCGGCGGCTGTTCCTGTTCCGGTTCATCGGCGGCGGCCTGCTGGTCGCGGTCGGCGTGATCGGCATGGTCGCGGTGTACGTCCCGGCGGAGAACTCCGAGGCCGTGGTCAACGGCATGCTGTTCGCGGGGCTCGGCCTGGCCGGCGTGGCCGTGGTCGCGGCGCCGGTGCTGTGGCGGACGATGAGCCAGCTGCGCGCGGAGCGGGAGGGCCGGATCCGGGAGACCGAGCGCGCCGAGCTGGCCGCGATGGTGCACGACCAGGTGCTGCACACGCTGGCGCTGATCCAGCGCAACGCGGACGACGTGAAGGCGGTGCAGCGGCTGGCCCGGGGCCAGGAGCGCAGCCTGCGCAACTGGCTCTACAAGCCGACCGCGTCGCCGACCGAGCGGTTCGCGGCCGCGCTGGAGGAGGCGGCGGCCGAGGTCGAGGACACGTACGCGATAGCGGTCGAGGTCGTGGTGGTCGGCGACCGGGATACGGACGAGCGCGTCGCCGCGCTGGTGATGGCCGCCCGGGAGGCGCTGGTGAACGCGGCCCGGCACGCCGGGGTGGCGACCGTGTCGCTCTACGCCGAGGTCGAGCCGGACCAGCTCAGCGTGTTCGTCCGGGACCGGGGCGAGGGCTTCGACATGGAGTCGGTGGAGGAGAACCGGCACGGCGTGCGCGGCTCGATCCTGGGCCGGATGGGCCGGCACGGCGGGCGCGCGGAGATCCGCAGTGAGGTCGGGGACGGCACCGAGGTCCGATTGTTCCTCCCGATGGAACGTGACGCGGTGACCGCGGGTAGGGAAAGGTAGTCGGTATGAGTCTCAGAGTCTTCCTCGTCGACGATCACGCGATGTTCCGTGCCGGTGTCCGCGCCGAGCTGGGCGCGCACGTGGAGGTCGTGGGTGAGGCCAGCACGGTCGCGGAGGCGGTCGGCCGGATCGCGGCGACCACGCCGGACGTGGTGCTGCTGGACGTGCACATGCCGGACGGCGGCGGCCGCGCGGTGCTGGAGGCGATGCGCAAGTCGCACCCGCAGGTGCGGTTCCTGGCGCTCTCCGTCTCGGACGCGGCCGAGGACGTGATCGGCCTGATCCGGGCCGGCGCGCGCGGCTACGTCACGAAGACGATCTCCCCGGACGAGCTGGCCGCCGCGATCAGGCGGGTGGCCGAGGGCGACGCGGTGTTCAGCCCGCGGCTGGCCGGCTTCGTGCTGGACGCGTTCGCGGCCCGGCCGGACGCGCCGGTGGCCGACCCGGAGCTGGACCAGCTCACCAACCGGGAGCGGGAGGTGCTGCGGCTGCTGGCCCGGGGCTACGCGTACAAGGAGATCGCCAAGGAGCTGTTCATCTCGATCAAGACGGTCGAGACGCACGTGTCGAACGTGCTCCGGAAACTGCAGATGAGCAACCGGTACGAGCTGTCCCGCTGGGCGGCCGACCGGCGCCTCGTCTAGGCCTCGCAATCCGGTCTGTCCGCATAAATCCCTTGCGCGTCCACATCGGATTTTGTTAATCAGGGGGTTACACCAGGCGCGGGGAACATCACAGCCGCTGCCTGCGGAAACGACGACAGTCTGCAGTCGAAGCAACGAAATACCTGATCAGGTGGGACGGCTTGCGGCCCGAAACATGCAGGTAACAGGCTATGTCGTCCACCCTGACAAGTATCGGCTTGATAACAGCACCTTCACCTGTGAGTCCCTGCGGTGTCACAGTGTTCCTCACCTCACATACCCCTCGTGAGTGCCCTGAGGAGGCCCTTCCCATGCGCGGGAAAACCGCAATAAAGATCTCGGCTGGTCTTGCCGCGACCGCCCTGCTCGTCACCGCCTGCGGTGGCGGGGGCGACGACGAGGCCGGTGCCAGCAACGCTGTCGTGTCCGTCGAGGTCGCGGAGCCGCAGTACCTGCTCCCGTCCAACACGAACGAGACCAGTGGCTCGCAGGTGCTCGCTTCCCTGTTCACGCCGCTCGTGGACTACGACGCCGACAACAAGCCGGTCGAGGTGGCCGCGGAGTCCGTCACGACGACGGACAACGTCACCTGGACCATCAAGCTGAAGGACGGTTACACCTTCCACAACGGTGAGAAGGTCACGGCCGACAGCTACATCAACGCGTGGAACTACGGCTCGTACGGTCCGAACGGCCAGAACAACTCCTACTTCTGGGAGAAGGTCGAGGGCTGGTCCGACCTGCAGTCCGAGGACCCGGATGGTGAGGAAGGGCCGCAGAAGGCGCCCGAGCCGAAGGCCAAGACGCTGACCGGTCTGGCGAAGGTGGACGACCTGACCTTCACGGTCAAGCTGTCCGCGGCGTTCTCCGAGTTCAAGACGATGCTCGGCTACACCGCGTTCTACCCGCTGCCGGCCGCCGCGTTCGCCTCCGAGGGGGTCGTCAAGGAGGACTTCGAAGAGGCCATCATCGGCAACGGCCCGTTCAAGATGAAGGGCACCTGGCAGCACGACTCGCAGATCGAGGTCGAGCAGTACGCCGAGTACCCGGGCGACAAGCCGAAGATCCAGGGCGTCATCTTCAAGATCTACCAGGCGCTGCCGGCGGCCTATGCCGACCTGGCCTCGGACAACCTGGACGTGCTGAAGACGATCCCGACCGAGAACATCTCGAGCGCCGAGGCCGACCTGGGCGACCGGTTCAAGAAGAGCGCGGCCTCGACGTTCCAGTTCGTCGCGTTCCCGACGTACCAGCAGGAGTTCAGCAAGCCCGAGGTGCGGCGCGCGATCTCGCAGGCGATCAACCGCGACGAGATCATCAAGTCGGTCTTCAAGGACTCGCAGACCTCCGCCCGCTCCTTCGTCTCCCCGGTCGTGGCCGGTTACCGCGAGGACACCTGCGGCGTCAACTGCGCGTTCGACGCCGCGAAGGCCAAGTCGGAGTACGACGCGGCCGGCGGCCCGAAGAAGATCACCATCACCTACAACGGTGACGGTGGCCACAAGGACTGGGTCGACGCGACCTGCAACCAGCTCAAGACGAACCTGGGCATCGAGTGCACCGGTGTCGCCGAGCCGAAGTTCGCCGACCTGCTGACCAAGCTCGACCAGAAGCAGCCGATCGGCATGTTCCGCATGGGCTGGGTCATGGACTACCCGTCCATGGAGAACTACCTGGGCCCGATCTACACGACCGACGGCTCGTCGAACTACTACGGCTACTCGAACAAGCAGTTCGACACGCTGTACAAGGAGGGTGTCTCCGCCGCCACGCCGGAGGAGGCCATCGCGAAGTACCAGGCCGCCGAGGACATCCTGGCGAACGACATGCCGGTGATCCCGCTGCGGTTCGGTCAGAACAACTTCGGGCACTCCACGAAGGTGAAGAACGTCGAGATGGACCTCTTCAACCGCGTGAACCTCCTCAAGATCGAGGCCGCCTGAGTCAAGGCCGCGTCATGACGGGGGTGGCGCCGCGGGTCCAATCGGACGCGCGGCGCCACCGCCGTGTCACGCAGTCGCTGCTCACGAGGCAGTTTGCACCGCGATCCGTCGCGGAGAAGGCCTGAGAAATGCTTCGTTACATCGTTCGGCGCATACTTCAGGGCGTGCTCACGTTCTTCGGAGCCACGCTCGTCGTCTACGCGCTCATGTTCGCCAACCAGAACGACCCGTTGCAGGCGCTCGCGGGCGAGCGACCCATCTCGGAAGCGGCCCGCGCGGCCCTGACCGAGCGTTACCACCTCAACGAGCCGTTCATCGTCCAGTACGGCTACTACATGCGCGGCATCTTCACGGGTGACCTCGGCACGTCGCTGACCGGCCGGCCCATCACCCAGCTGCTCGACGGGGCCTGGCCGAACACGTTCCGCCTCGCGGTCATGGCGGTCGTCTTCGCGGCGCTGATCGGCATCGTGGCCGGCGTCGTCGCGGGCATCCGGCGCGCCAGCATCTTCGACCACTCCACGCTGATCATCACGCTGGTCCTGATCTCGATCCCGATCGTGGTGCTCGCACCGCTGATGCAGCTGTTCTTCGGCGTGGAGCTGCGGTGGTTCCCCGCGACCGCGGGCGCGAACCCGACGTTCTACGGGCTCATCCTCCCTGCCATGGTGCTGGGCGCGGGCTCGCTGGCCACCTATTCGCGGTTGACGCGCACGTCGGTGGTGGAGAATCTGCGGGCCGACTATGTGCGGACCGCGAAGGCGAAGGGTTTGACCCGGAACCGGGTGATCGGCGTGCACGTGTTGCGTAACTCGCTGATCCCGGTGATCACCTACATCGGTGTGGACCTCGGCGGCCTGATGGCCGGTGCGATCGTGACCGAGGGTGTGTTCAACATTCCGGGTGTGGGTTCGCAGCTGTTCCGGGGCATCACCACGGAGGACGGTCCGCTCGTGGTCGGCTTCGTGAGTGTCCTGGTGATCATCTTCATCGTGGCCAATCTGATCGTCGACCTGCTCTACGCGGTCCTGGACCCGAGGATCCGGTATGAGTGAGTACACGGCAGGAAAGGGACGGGGCGACCGGAGCGAGGCGAAGTGTCATGAGTGATCTGCAATCGATTGCCGCGACGGAGGTGCCGAGCGGCACCGCCGTCAAGGGCACCGGCGGCGAGAAGTCGCGCAGCCTGACGCAGGACGCGTTGCGGGACCTCCGGCACAACTGGATCTTCTGGTTCGCGTCGGCCATCGCGCTGGTCGTGCTGCTGATGGCGATCGCGCCGTCGCTGTTCACGCCGAACGACCCGGCGGACTGCTCCCTCGGCCGTCAGTACGCGCCCGGCAGCGGCTGGGCGCTGTTCGGCTACGACTTCCAGGGCTGTGACATCTACGCGCGTACGGTCTACGGCGCGCGTGCCTCGATCTGGGTCGGCGTGCTCTCCACGGCCCTGGCGTCGGCGATCGGGCTGACCTTCGGTTTGTCGTCCGGGTTCTTCGGTGGCTGGCTGGACGCGATCCTGTCCCGGATCACCGACATCGTGCTCGGCATCCCGCTGCTGCTCGCCGCGATCGTGCTCGGCAAGCGGCTGGCGGCCGGCGACACCGGTGGCTCGTCCTCGGGCCTGCTCGCGGTCGTCGTCGTCCTCGGCATCCTCGGCTGGACCACGGCCGCGCGCGTGATGCGGTCCTCGGTGATCTCGGCGAAGAACCAGGACTACGTGGCCGCGGCGCGCATGCTGGGTGCGGGAAACTTCCGGATCATGTTCCGGCACATCCTGCCGAACGCGATCGCGCCGTTCATCGTGGTCCTGACGATCGCGCTGGGGCAGTTCATCGCGCTCGAGGCCACGCTGTCGTTCCTCGGCATCGGCCTCAAGGGCAACGCGATCTCGTGGGGTATCGACATCTCCACGGCGTCGAAGCACGTTCGTGAGTCCGCTCCGCCGCTGGTCGCGCCGTCGATGTTCCTGGCGATGACCGTGCTGGCGTTCATCATGCTCGGCGACGCCATCCGCGACGCCTTCGACCCGAAGCTGCGGTGAGCACGACAATGACTGACATCAAGGTCAAGACCGAGTCCCTCCCGATCGACGCGGCGGCACCGCTGCTGGCCGTGGAGGATCTCAAGGTCGAGTTCCGCACCGCGAACGGTGTGGCAAAGGCCGTCAACGGTGCCAACTTCCGGCTGGCCGAGGGCGAGACGCTCGCGATCCTCGGCGAGTCCGGCTGCGGCAAGTCCGTGACCGCGCAGGCGATCATGGGCATCCTGGACACGCCGCCCGGCTTCATCACCGGCGGCGAGGTGCGATACCGCGGCGTCGACCTGCTCAAACTCAAGGAGGAGCAGCGTCGCCAGGTCCGGGCCAACCGGATCGCGATGATCTTCCAGGACGCGCTCTCCGCGCTGAACCCGGTCTTCACGGTCGGCTTCCAACTGGGCGAGCTGTTCCGCAAGCACCGGGGCATGTCGCGCGGCGACGCCAAGCTGCGCGCGATCGAGCTGCTGGACCAGGTCAGGATCCCGGCGGCGCGGCAGCGGGTCGGCGACTACCCGCACCAGTTCTCCGGCGGCATGCGGCAGCGCGTCATGATCGCGATGGCGCTGGCGCTCGACCCGGAGGTGCTGATCGCGGACGAGCCGACCACCGCGCTCGACGTGACCGTGCAGGCGCAGATCATGAACCTGCTCGCCGAGGTGCAGCGCGAGCGGAACATGGGCCTCATCCTGATCACGCACGACATGGGCGTGGTCGCGGACGTGGCGGACCGGATCTCGGTCATGTACGCCGGCCGCGTGGTGGAGGAGGCGCCGGTCTACGACATCTACGCCCGGCCGGCCCACCCGTACACGAAGGCGCTGCTCGAATCGATCCCCCGGGTCGACCTCAAGGGCCAGCAGCTCAGCGTGATCAAGGGCCTCCCGCCGACGCTGACGAACATCCCGCCGGGCTGCGCGTTCGCCGCCCGGTGCCGGTTCGCCCGCGACGTCTGCCGTCAGGACCCGGTGCCGCCCGCGTACCAGGTCACCCACAACCGCACCGCGCGGTGCCACTTCTGGAAGGAGGTCGCCGGCGTTGAGTGACATCGTGCTGCAGACGCAGGGTCTGAAGAAGCACTTCCCGATCAACCGGGGCATCGTCTTCCAGTCGAAGGTCGGCGCCGTGCAGGCGGTCGACGGTGTCGACCTGGAACTCAAGCGCGGCGAGACGCTCGGCATCGTGGGCGAGTCCGGCTGTGGCAAATCCACGCTGGCCCGCCTGCTCGTCGGGCTGGAGACGCCGACGTCCGGGGCGATCAACGTGCGCGGTCAGGACATGACCAAGCTCAAGGGCGGCGAACTGCGCCGGGCCCGCCGCAACATCCAGATGGTGCTGCAGGACCCGTACACGTCGCTGAACCCGCGCATGACGGTCGGCGACATCATCGGTGAGCCGTTCGAGATCCACTCGGACGTCGCGCCGAAGAGCGACCGCAAGCGCCGCGTCCGCGACCTGCTCGACCTGGTCGGCCTCAACCCCGACCACATCAACCGCTACCCGCACCAGTTCTCCGGCGGCCAGCGCCAGCGCATCGGTATCGCCCGCGCGCTGGCACTCCGCCCGGAGATCATCGTCTGCGACGAGCCGGTGTCCGCGCTGGACGTGTCCATCCAGGCGCAGGTGATCAACCTGCTGGAGCAACTCCAGGACGAGCTGGGCCTGTCGTACATCTTCATCGCGCACGACCTGTCCGTGGTCCGGCACATCGCCGACCGCGTCTCGGTCATGTACCTCGGCCGCATCGTCGAGACCGGCCGTGACCTGGAGATCTACGAGCAGCCGACGCATCCGTACACTCAGGCGCTGCTCTCCGCGGTGCCGGTGCCGGACCCGACGCTGCGCGGCCACC
Organism: Catenuloplanes nepalensis; assembly: GCF_030811575.1. Taxonomy (GTDB): domain Bacteria; phylum Actinomycetota; class Actinomycetes; order Mycobacteriales; family Micromonosporaceae; genus Catenuloplanes; species Catenuloplanes nepalensis. The sequence goes on from NZ_JAUSRA010000001.1 coordinate 8,898,390, forward strand.
GCGACCAGATCGTCCTCGAAGGCGACGTCCCGAGCCCAGCCAACCCCCCGTCTGGCTGCCGGTTCCGGACACGCTGCTGGAAGGCCCAGCAGAAGTGCGCCGACGAGGACCCGATGCTGACGCTGCGCCCCAAGTCCAGCCACCCGAGCGCGTGCCACTTCGCCGAGGTCCGCGACGTCGTCCACGCAGTCGACTAGAAAAACATCCGCATCAAGGGGGTGTGGCTCCGGCCGCACCCCCTTCGCATTTCAAAGACCCCGAAGACCCCGAAGACCCCGAAGACCTCGAAGATCAAATCCAAGTGCATGCTTTCCCGCTTCCGGCGTGGTGCGGCCCGCATGCTCCCGCGGGCACCGGTCGTCGCTGGCGCTCCTCCCTGCAAGCTCCGCCGCTGGTCACCCAAACCCAAACCCAAAACCGAGATCAGGGCGTCCCCGAAGCAGTGAGAACTACTTCGGAGACGCCCCGACCTTGATCTGCAGGACCACCGCAAAACCGGAAGGGAGGCCCCCGGGGCCGACCGGTGCCCGCGGGAGCAAACGGGCCGCACCACGCCGGAAGCGGGAAGATGCCCCTCTGCTCGTAGCCCTTGACCTCCCCCAGCCCCGGCCTGGCCCAAAGCTGGCCGCTGTGGAATGACCGAAGGATTAACGGCCGCGAAGGCCTTACAACGGCCCGCGGCCGGCGCGGAGGATGAGGAGGGCGAGTTGGTTGCCGTCGGGGCCGAGGGCGTCGCGGAACTTCTCCATGATCTCGCGTTCGCGGCTGAGGACGAGGCGCGTGCCGCCGGAGGCCATCCGGGTCGCGCCGACGTGCTGGGAGAGGGCGGCGCGCTCCTGCCAGAGCGCGATGATCGCGTCGTCGATCTCGTTGATCCGCGCGCGGATCTCCATGATCTCGGCGGACGCCGTCGCCTCCGCGGTGCCGGTGTCCTGAGTGGGCTGGTCGGCGTCCTGCGGCTGCTCCACTACCGTGGCCATGCTCGTCTCCTGATCAGGCTGGGTCCGGGGGACCCGGGGACGCGAAAAAGCCCCGGGCTGCCGAGCCCGGGGCTTTTGTCGTAGGTCTGTCGTTCAGGCGCGACCCACGGCTGCCGGGACTCCGGAGCCGTAGCCATAAAATCGCACCCGCGGGAACACGCCGTCGAGTATGCCCAGGCTTGACGAGCTCGCGCAAGCTTTTGCCCACCAAACGGACATCTCCACCGTCTTCCCGATCGTCCGCGATCGGTTCGTCAGCCCAGCCGCGTGATCCGATCGGCCGGGCCGGGCGCGACCGGGCTGTTCGCGCCCAGGTAGGCCACCAGCGCGTCGATGTCGAAGCCGGGCGCGGTGGTGCGGTCGGTGCCGAGCGTCAGGTTGCTGAAGCCGTCGCCGCCGTTGGCCAGGAAGTCGTTCGTGGTGACCCGGTACGTCGCGGCCGGGTCGATCGGCGTGCCGTTCAGCGCGAGGTCGCTGACCCGGCTGCCGGCCGCGGCGGTGCTGTCGAAGCTGTACGTGAAGCCGGCCGAGACCTGCAGCACGCGCTGGGTGGTCTGCCCGCCGAAGCCGGCGAACTGCTGCTCCAGCACGTCCTTGAGCTGCGCGCCGGTGAACGTCTGGGTGACCACCAGGTTGTTGAACGGCTGCACCGTGAACGTCTCGCCGTAGGTGATCTGGCCGGGTGCCTCGCCGCCGGCCTGCGAGTCGTACGGCAGGGACGCGCGGATACCGCCCGGGTTCATCAGCGCGATCTGCGCGCCGTTGCCCTGCGTGTGCGCCAGTTGCGCGTCCGCGATCACGTCGCCGAGCGGGCTCTCCTGGTTTGCGCCGGCGTCGCGGCTGATGGTCGCGGTGATCGAGCCGACGATCCGGTTCGCGATCGGCGCGACCGCGGTGCGGTACTTGTCCGCGATCCGCTTCGCGGCCGGGTCGGCCAGCGCCGGGTTGCGGACCGGCGCACCGGCCGGGTCGGTCTGCCAGCTGCCGTCCGCGTTACGCACGCCGTTCTCCACGATGACGTTCCGCGCGGTGATCTCGGCGAACTTCCCGGTGCGCTTGTCGAGCGCGTAGTCGATGTCGGTGACCAGCGTGCCGTTGCTGCCGGCGCTGGTCACCACGGTCTGCGCACCGTGCGCGTTCGGCAGCGCGCAGGTGTAGTAACGGTGGGTGTGGCCGGAGACGACCAGGCCGAACTCGGGGCGCAGCCCGTTGACGATGTCGACGACCGGACCGGAGAAGTTCGCGCATTCGGAGAGGCCGGGCACGGCCGGCGGCGGGTTCTGCTGGCCGCCCTCGTGCAGCAGCAGCACCAGGGATTTCACGCCGAACGCGCGGAGCAGGCCACCCCACTTGTTCGCGGTCTCGATCTCGTCGAGGAACTTCACGTCCGCGATGCCGGCCGGGTTGACGATGCTCGGCGTGGCCTCAAGCGTCATGCCGACGAAGCCGACCGGGACGCCGTCGACCAGCCGCACCTCGACCGGGGGCAGGATCGGCAGGTCGGACCGCTTGTGGACGGTGTTCGCCGCGAGGTAGGTGAAGCGCGCGCCGGCGAACCCGTCGCCGTCCTGGCAGCCGTCGACCGGGTGGCAGCCGCCGCGGTTGAGGCGCAGCAGCTCGGTGACGCCCTCGTCGAACTCGTGGTTGCCGACCGAGCTGATCTCCAGCCCGACCTGGTCCATCAGCTCGATCGTCGGCTCGTCGTGGAACGCGGCGCTGACCAGCGGCGTCGCGCCGATCAGGTCGCCCGCGCCGACCGTGATGCTGCGGCCGCGGCCCTCGCTCCTCGCCTCGGCCCGGAGCTTCTTCAGCCAGGTGGCGAGGTATTCGACGCCGCCGGCCGGAACGCCGGTGACCAGGCCGCCACTGCCGGCCGGTGGGTCGATGGCGCCGTGGAAGTCGTTGTAGCTGAGGAGGTTGCCCTTGACGGTCCGGCCTCCGTGCTGGAACGACACGTTGACGGGTGTGAGCGCGCCGGCCGGGGGCTGCTGCTGCGTCGGGACGCTGCCGGGGACGAGCGCTATGGCGACGGCCAGCGCGGCGGCCGGCGTCGCCAGCGCGCGCAGCACCGGCCAGAGGCGGTTGCGAGATCGATCCATGCACGCATGCTTATCCATCGGTGTGTCCCCCGCCAGGGTGCTTGAGTGTCGTCTTGGCATCGGCGAGGTTGCCTGTCGTACCGACGGCCTAGACTTGCCCGCGATGCAATCGCTGTTTGATGTCCCCCCGGTCCAGCCCACGCCGCCGACCCGCCCCGCGCCGCCTCGCCGCGACGCGGAGGCGCTGCTCGCCGGGCTCAACGGTCCCCAGCGTGACGCGGTGACGCACGCCGGCGGGCCGCTGCTGATCGTGGCCGGCGCCGGGTCGGGCAAGACCCGGGTGCTGACGAACCGAATCGCCTATCTGCTGGCCGCGCGCGACGTGCACCCCGGCGAGATCATGGCGATCACGTTCACGAACAAGGCCGCCGGCGAGATGAAGGAGCGGGTCGCCGCGCTGGTCGGCAACCGCGCCCGGATGATGTGGGTCTCGACGTTCCACTCCGCGTGCGTGCGCATCCTGCGCGCCGAGCACGAGCACGCCGGGCTGAAGTCGACGTTCTCGATCTACGACGCGGACGATTCGCGCCGGCTGATGACGATGGTCGCGCGCGAGCTGGACCTCGACCCGAAGCGCTATCCGCCGCGCGGCCTCGCCACCCAGGTGTCCAACCTGAAGAACGAGCTGACCGACCCGGAGGAGTTCGCGGCGAAGGCGTCCGGGCCGAACGAGCGGGCCGTCGCCGAGGCTTACCAGCTCTACCAGCGCCGTCTGAAGGAGGCGCACGCGCTGGACTTCGACGACCTGATCATGGCGACCGTGCACCTGTTCCAGTCGCACCCGCTGGTCGCCGAGTCGTACCGGCGTCGCTTCCGGCACGTGCTGGTCGACGAATACCAGGACACCAACATCGCGCAGTACACGTTGATCCGTGAGCTGGTCGGCGACGGCGTGCCGGAGGCCGGGCTGCCGCCGGCCGAGCTGTGCGTGGTCGGCGACGCGGACCAGTCGATCTACGCGTTCCGGGGCGCCACGATCCGCAACATCCTGGAGTTCGAGCGCGACTACCCGGACGCGCGGACGATCCTGCTGGAGCAGAACTACCGCTCCACCCAGACCATCCTGAACGCGGCGAACGCGGTGATCGACCGCAACACGTCCCGCAAGCCGAAGCGCCTCTGGAGTGACCAGGGCGAGGGCGAGCGCATCGTCGGCTACGTCGCGGACACCGAGCACGCCGAGGCGGACTGGGTGGCCAGGGAGATCGACCGGCTCGGCGACAACGGTCTGGCCAAGCCGGGTGACGTGGCCGTCTTCTACCGGACGAACGCGCAGTCCCGGGTGTTCGAGGAGGTGTTCATCCGCGTCGGCCTGCCCTACAAGGTCGTCGGCGGGGTGCGCTTCTACGAGCGCAAGGAGGTCCGGGACGCGCTGGCTTACCTGCGGGCCGTGGTCAACGACGACGACACCGTGAGCATCCGCCGCATCCTGAACACGCCGAAGCGCGGTATCGGTGAGCGCGCCGAGGCGTGCATCGAGGCGCTGGCCAACCGGGAGCGCGTCTCGTTCGGCGCCGCGCTGCGCCGGGCCGCGGAGGCGCCGGGCATCTCGACCCGCGCGGTCAACGGCATCAGCGAGTTCGTCGCGATGCTCGACGACGTGCGTGAGCTGGCCCGCACCGCGCCGCCGGAAGAGGTGCTGGAGGCGCTGATCACCCGCTCCGGCTACCTGACCGGCCTGGAGGAGAGCATCGACCCGCAGGACGCGGGCCGGGTGGAGAACCTGCAGGAGCTGGTCAGCGTCGCCCGGGAATACACCGAGCGCACCGAGGCCGCGGACGGGCCGGAGTCGTCCGTCGCCGGCTTCCTGGAGCAGGTCGCGCTGGTCGCGGACGCGGATCAGATCCCGGACGAGCCGGATTCGGATCACCAGGGCGTGGTCACGCTGATGACGTTGCACACGGCGAAGGGCCTGGAGTTCCCGGTCGTGTTCCTCACCGGCATGGAGGAGGGCGTGTTCCCGCACATGCGGGCCATGTCCGACACCAAGGAGCTGGAGGAGGAGCGCCGCCTGGCGTACGTCGGGATCACCCGGGCCCGGCAGCGGCTCTACATGTCCCGCGCGGTCACCCGTTCCGCCTGGGGCGCCCCGCAGTACAACCCGGCGTCGCGGTTCACCGACGAGCTGCCGTCCGAGCTGGTCCGGTGGGAGCGCACCGAGGGGTCGTATACGACGTGGTCCGGCTCGGCCGGCGGCGTCGGCGGCCGCGGCGCCTCGCGCAATTCCACCTTCGTCGGGGGTACGAGTAAGGCACAGCAGATCGCGAAGGGCCTCGGCATCGACGCGAGCAAGCTCGCCACCGCCAGTGACCTGCGCAACCAGGCGCCCTCCGTGTCCCCCGGCGACCGGGTCAACCACCAGCGGTACGGGCTGGGCCGCGTGCTGCTGGTCGAGGGTCAGGGCGCGGGCGCACGCGCCCAGATCGACTTCGGCGACCAGAAGGTGTGGCTGGTCCTGCGCCACGCCCCGATCGAGAAGATGTAGCCCTCAGCCCGGCCGGGCATATGTGATCGACGGTGGCTCCGGGCCGGTGGTCCGGGGCCGCCATCGTTTCGCGGAACGATCCTTCCGGCTCGACAGCCCGGCTGGTCGACCTTCGATGAGACAGCGCCTTCCCGTGGGCGCCTCGTCAGCAGCCCAGGTCGACGCCGCGGTCCGCCATCCAGGCCGCGGGGTCGACCTGGTTCCACATTCCGTCGTGCACCTCGAAGTGCAGGTGCGGGCCGGTGGAGTTGCCGGTGGAGCCCTCCGCGCCGACGGTCTGGCCCGGGGCGACCCGGTCGCCGGGCTCGACCGAGACACGGGACAGGTGCGCGTAGTGCGTGTAGAAGCCGTTGCCGTGGTCGATCAGCACGGACAGGCCGTAGCCGCCGTAGTTCGACCCGGCCGTGACCACGGCGCCGACGCCGGCGGCGCGAACCCGGGTGCCGCTGGCCGCGGCCAGGTCGATGCCGGCGTGCAGACGTCCCCAGCGCCGGCCGTAGCAGGACGTGGTGCGGCCCTCCGGCATCGGATCCACCCAGGCCTTGGCCGCGGGCTTGCCCGTGGTCTTCGTCGGTGACGGGCTGGGCGCGGACGGTGACGGGCTGGGGCTCGGGTTGCCCGGCGTGGGACTTGCGGACCGTGCTGGGGGAGTGGGGGACGGGCTGCGCCCGGCGGAGCGGTTCGCCGCGGAGGCGGACTCGGCGCGCTCCGCCAGCACCTCGGCGTTCGCGACCGCGGCCGGGGTCGGGACGGCCTGAGCGGCGTCGTCCGGGGCCGTGACGGCGTCGTGGAGCGTCACACCGCCGGTGAGGGCCATCCCGGTCACGGCGAGCGTGGCCGCGGCGGCGTGGCGAAGATGAGCGGCCTTCGGGTCCGGGCGCCGATGCGCGCCGGCCTTCAGTTCGGCGAGGCGCAGGTGGTAGCGGTGCCGATGACGGCCGGGCAGCCGCCGATGGCGACCGGCATGGTCGTCCGGCCGACCGGCTGCGCCGGGTGCGCCGGGTGCGCCGGGTGCGCCCTGATCGTCGGCGGCTTGCCGGGCTTCGGGGACCGTCCGGGCTTCAGGGCTTCTCCGTGGGCCGGGGATGACCGGAGCAGCGGTCAGGGCCCCGGGTGGGGCCGAGGTCTCGGGGACGGCCGGGGCGTCGGGGGTCGCCCGATCGTCCGGTGCCGTCGTCGTGCCGGTGTCCGCGTCGTCGTGCACGGGCGCACCTCCGTCGGCTCAGCAGGAGCAATGACGAAGAATGCTGATCGATCACGCTATGAGGGGCAAAGCCGGGCTAGGCCGTATCGAACCCCGTCGGTCCGGATCCGGACCGATTTGTCCGCTGCGCTGACGTACCGTCCGGAAATGTGATCTTGAAGTTTGTGTGCTGGGACACAATTTCTTCAGTGACATGATGAACAGCGGAAATGCGGGGAAGACGAAAAACCGCCCTCCCCGGCACGGGAAGGGCGGATCGAGAAGCGGAGCGTCAGGGGGCCGTCACGGCGCCGTAGACCTGCTCGACCTCGAGCTGGATGTCGACGCCCTTCTCGCGGAGAAGCGGCACCGGGTCGCGCGGCTCGCCGTCGACGTGGATCTCCAGGTGCAGGTGCGCGCCGTAGGAGTGGCCGGTGTCGCCGACCAGCCCGAGCGTGTCGCCGGCCTTGACCTGCTGGCCCGCCTCGACCATGAGCTGCGACGAGTGTCCGTATATCGTCTCGACGCCGTCGCCGTGGTCGACAATGACCGCATAGCCATAACCGCCGTACCACCCGGCCAGCTTCACGGTGCCACCGTGGACGGCCTTGTACGGGGTGCCTTCCTGGGCGGCCAGGTCGATGCCCTGGTGGACCTCGTTCCACCGGATGCCGTACGGCGCGGTGAAGTCGTATCCGTGCAGCGGGAGGAGCCAGGCATCGGGAGACTCGGCCAGCGAGGTGGCCAGGCCCGCGTCCGCGGACTCCTCACGGTCGCTGTCACGCGTGGAGCGCTCGGCGCTCGCTTCGCGCTCGGCCAGCTCCTCCGCGGTGGTCGCGCTGTCCAGCGAGTTCTTCAGCGCGGTGGTGTCGACACCCTTGGCGTCGTCCAGCGCGGCGCCCGCGCCCAGTGCCACCACGCCCGCGCCGACCAGCGCGGTGGTCACCACCGCCGCGTAACGGCCTCCGGGAACAGTGGGTACGCGACGTCGACCGCGATAACGGTCTGGCTCGGATGAAAGCCGCTGACGCACGTACACCCTCCGATATCTGTTCGCTCTCCGGCGCTGTCGCGCTCCGGACTGCCGGGCGCTGACCGTGAGTGAACACTGGCTGGTTGGGGCGGCTGGTCCGGGGTATCCCGGTTGACAGCCGTTGGACACGGTAGCCAAGCGGTGGGCCCGTCACAAGTTCTGCGGCCGATTTGCTGACAGGGTGTGCGACGTCATGCCGCAATTTGCCCTAACTCGTAACCATTTGTACCCCCTGTCGTTAGTGGCGCTGCGTAATTTTGGCCAATACCTAACGTAATGCAGCCGCCGCTACCTCATCGTGACGACTCGATTGCGGGTCGCTCCACCCCCTAAGGGCTGCACGATCGTTAAGGTGGCTCCGTGGACATCTCTCGTCACTGAATAGAGGTGCGGCAGCTATGGAACCGCGAATTCGGGTGGTGGTCGCGAAGCCGGGCCTGGACGGGCACGATCGCGGCGCGAAGGTGGTCGCGCGGGCGCTCCGGGACGCCGGCATGGAGGTCGTCTACACCGGGCTGCACCAGACCCCGGAGCAGATCGTGGAGACCGCGATCCAGGAGGACGCGGACGCGGTCGGGCTGTCCGTGCTCTCCGGCGCGCACATGACGTTGTTCCGGCGCGTGGTCGAACTGTTGGCCGAGCGCGGCGTCGACGACCTGGTGGTGTTCGGCGGCGGCATCATTCCGGACGCGGACATCCCGGAGCTGAGGCGAATGGGGGTGGCGAAGATCTTCGGCCCCGGCGCGACCATGCAGTCGATCGTCGACTGGGTGCGGAGCAACGTGGCGGGATTCCCGGCCACTAATAAATAGTGCCGACCGGTAGTTAGGGAAGGGCCGGACGCACCCCTCACACGTCCGGCCCTTCTATGCGCGATGCCCCGCCGCCACCCCTCGACCGACAGGGCATCGGCCGCTTTCTCGTCCGCGCTCCCGCCGTGCGGTGCGCTGACATCTGACTCAACGACCGCCTCTGAACAGGGGTTACGGAACCGGTCACGCGATTTTTGAGGCATCTCGTGTCCCGCTGGAATCTCCTGCACCACAAGCTTCCGAGGGGGCGGAATGTGCAGTACCGCACACCATGTACCCGCCTGACGGCTCGGAGTGCCCTGGTCGCTAGGGTGACGGGAAAGGCACCTTCTCATCACCGGATGAGCGGTGCATTCCACGCTGGCAGCGGCGCCGGGGTGCCGCGGAGTGAATCGGGACGCGCAAGTGGACCTGTATGAGTACCAGGGGCGCGAGCTATTCGAGCGGCACGGCCTGCCCGTGCTGGCCGGTGGCGTCGCCACAACCCCCGAGGAGGCCCGCGCGATCGCCGACCGTCTCGGCGGCCGGGTCGTCGTCAAGGCGCAGGTGAAGGTCGGTGGCCGCGGTAAGGCCGGCGGCGTCAAGCTGGCCGAGGGCACGGAAGAGGCCACGGCTCGCGCCACGGACATCCTCGGGATGGACATCAAGGGTCACACGGTGCACAAGGTCATGCTGACCGTCACCGCTGACATCGCCGAGGAGTACTACCTCTCCTACCTGCTCGACCGGGCGAACCGCACGTTCCTGTGCATCGCCTCCGTCGCGGGCGGCATCGAGATCGAGACGGTCGCCGAGACCGACCCGGACAAGGTCGCCAAGATCGCGATCGACGCGATCCAGGGCGTGGACGAGGCGAAGGCGCGCGAGATCGTCGCCGCCGCCAAGTTCCCGGCCGACGTCGCGGAGCAGGTCGTCGACATCGCGCAGAAGCTGTGGGTGGCCTTCATCAAGGAGGACGCCACGCTGGTCGAGGTGAACCCGCTCGCCAGGACGCCGGAGGGCAAGGTCCTCTGCCTGGACGCCAAGGTGACGCTGGACGAGAACTCGCACTTCCGGCACGCCGACCAGGAGGGCTTCGTCGACGCCGCGTCGGTCGACCCGCTGGAGCAGGCGGCCAAGGAGAAGAACCTCAACTACGTGAAGCTCGACGGTTCCGTCGGCATCATCGGCAACGGCGCGGGCCTGGTCATGTCCACGCTCGACGTGGTCGCCTACGCGGGCGAGAACCACGGCGGCGTGAAGCCGGCGAACTTCCTCGACATCGGCGGCGGCGCGAGCGCCACCGTGATGGCGAACGGCCTGGAGATCGTGCTCTCCGACCCGGCCGTGAAGTCCGTCTTCGTCAACGTCTTCGGCGGAATCACCGCCTGTGACGCGGTCGCGAACGGCATCCTGCAGGCGTTGCAACTGCTGGCCGACCGGGGCGAGCAGGTCACCAAGCCGCTGGTCGTCCGCCTGGACGGCAACAACGCGGAGGCCGGCCGCGCGATTCTCGACTCGGCCGCGAACCCGCTCGTCGAGCGGGTCGACACCATGGACGGTGCGGCCGCGCGTGCCGCCGAGCTCGCGGCTGCGGGGGTCTGACGACAATGGCTATCTGGCTCACCAAGGACTCCAAGGTCATCGTCCAGGGCATCACCGGGTCCGAGGGCACCAAGCACACCAAGCGCATGCTCGCCGCGGGCACCAACGTGGTCGGCGGCACCAACCCGAAGAAGGCCGGCCAGAAGCTGGACTTCGACGGGACCGAGCTGCCGGTCTTCGGCACGGTCAAGGAGGCCATGGAGAAGACCGGTGCGGACGTCACCGTCATCTTCGTGCCGCCGGCGTTCTCCAAGGCCGCGGTGGTCGAGGCGATCGACGCCGAGATCGGCCTGGCCATCGTGATCACCGAGGGCATCCCGGTACACGACAGCGCCGCGTTCTGGGCGCACAACGTGGCCAAGGGTCAGAAGACCCGGATCGTCGGCCCGAACTGCCCCGGCATCGCGTCGCCCGGCCAGTCCAACGCCGGCATCATCCCCGGTGACATCACCGGCGCCGGCCGGATCGGTCTGGTCTCCAAGAGCGGCACGCTGACCTACCAGCTCATGTACGAGCTGCGGGACATCGGCTTCTCCACCGCCGTGGGCATCGGCGGTGACCCGATCATCGGCACCACGCACATCGACGCGCTCAAGGCGTTCCAGGACGACCCGGACACCGACGCGATCGTGATGATCGGTGAGATCGGCGGCGACGCCGAGGAGCGGGCCGCGGACTTCATCAAGGAGTACGTGACCAAGCCGGTCGTCGGCTACATCGCGGGTTTCACCGCCCCGCCCGGCAAGACGATGGGTCACGCCGGTGCGATCATCTCCGGCTCGGCCGGCACCGCGGACGCGAAGAAGGTCGCGCTCGAGGCGGCCGGCGTCAAGGTCGGCAAGACGCCGTCCGAGACCGCGCGCCTGATGCGCGAGATCATGAGCTGACTGCGTTCTGCATCACACCCCCGTCGAGTGAGGACACTCGGCGGGGGTTTTCCTTAGCCAGAACAGGGCTGACGTGGAAAAGTAGGCACCGATGCCGAGCACCCCGGACCGTCCGGCCGCAGGCGCCCAGCCGGACGAGACGCTGACCGACGCCGAGGCCGCCTATCTCGCTGCCCGCGACACGGTCCCCATCGACGCGTCCGACGGACGGGACCTGCGCACCCGGGACACCGTGCGACTGCCGCTGCAACGGGCCCGCGCGCAGGCCAAGGCGGGTCGTGCCCCGCTCGCCGTGGCCGCCGCGGTCGCGTCCGGGTGGGCGTTCCTGGTCTCGTTTGCGCCGGTCGTGATCGTCATGTGGCTTGCGCAGCTCGTCGAGGGCGCCGGCTCGATCGGCGGCTCCGTGATCATCGGGCTCGGCGCCTGGCTGCTCGGCCACGGCGTACCGCTGGGAACCTCGCTCGGCCCGGTCGGCCTGGCGCCGCTCGGCCTGGCAGTCCTGATCGCCTGGCGGCTGGCCCGGGCCGGCGTGCACGTCACCCGCGCGATCGGCGCGCGGGACGACGGCACGCTGAGGCAGGCGTTCTCCGTCGCCGGTGCGATCGGGCTCGGCTGGGGCGGGCTCGGCCTGCTCGCGGCGCTGCTGGTCGGCGCGGGCGGCGGGCCGGAGATCAACGCGTTGCGCGCGTTCGGCACGCTCTTCGCGGTCGGCGGGCTGGCCTCGCTGACCGGCGCGCTACGGACCACGGGCGCGCTCGGCGAGCTGGCCACGCGCCTGCCCCGGTTCCTGCGCGACGCCGTCCGGACGGGCGTGGTGGGTGGTCTCCTGATCCTGGCCACCGGGGCCGGAAGCACCGGGCTCGCGATCGCGCTGAACGGCGGCGACGCCAGCGACATGATCAGCGCCTACCGCACCGGGGTGGCCGGGCAGGCCGGCATCACGCTGGTCAGCCTCGCCTACGCGCCGAACGTCGCGATCTGGGCGGTCGGCTACCTGCTCGGTCCCGGCTTCTCGCTCGGCACCCACACCACGGTCCAGATCACGCAGGTCAGCGTGGGAGTGCTGCCGACCGTACCGTTGGTGGCGGGTCTTCCGTCCGGGCCGCTCGGTGGCGTCGGCGCGGCGCTGCCCGCGGTGCCGCTGGTCGCCGCGATGCTGGCCGGCTGGCTGCTGCACCGGCGGCTGCGGCGGGCCGGCCGTGACCCGTCCCGGCCGCCGCGCGTGGTGCCCTGGCGCCGGCTCACCGCGGCCGCGGCCACGTCCGGGCCGGTCGCGGGCGTGGTGCTGTTCGCCGCCGCGTTCGTCTCCGGCGGTCCGCTCGGCGGCGGGCGCCTCTCCGAACTGGGCACGTCCGCGTGGCAGGTCGGGTTGATCGGCACCGGCGTGGTCACCGTCGGCGCGCTGGCCGGCGCGATCGCCTCCCGCATGTTCGTCGCAGGATCAAAATCCGGCAAACCCCGCGCGGGTACGCCGTCCGCCGGCTGATTCCGCGGCAACGCTCGCCTGTGCCGCGTGTGGCACATCCGCCGGCCCGGAGCCCGTCTGATTGTGTGCACCGTCGTTCCCGGCGCGACGCTCGCCTGTGCCGCGTGTGGCACATCCACCGGCCCGGAGCCCGTTTGATTGCGTGCACCGTCGTTCCCGGCGCGGCGCTCGCCTGTGCCGCGTGTGGCAGATCCGCCGGGCCGGAGCCCGTTTGATTGCGTGCACCGTCGTTCCCGGCGCGGCGCTCGCCTGTGCCGCGTGTGGCAGATCCGCCGGCCCGGAGGCCGCCTGATTGCGTGCACCATCGGTTCGGCGCGACGAAGAGGACTCTCCGTGTGTCACACCTGAGACACCCGACGTTTGGGCCGCTCGGGCGCCCTCGGTAGGGTGCTCGGGTGAATACCCCCGCACGACTGGTGGTGTTGATCTCCGGCTCGGGCAGCAACCTCAGGGCGTTGCTCGACGCGGCCGCCGACCCCGGCTACGGCGCGACCGTGGTGGCCGTCGGCGCCGACCGGGACGGCATCGCCGGGCTCGACATCGCGGCCGAGGTCGGCGTGCCCACCTTCGTCGACCGGGTGAAGGACTTCACCACCCGCGGCGAGTGGGACGCGGCGCTGACCGCGCACGTCGCCGAGCACAAGCCCGACCTGATCATCTCCGCCGGGTTCCTCAAGCTGGTCGGCGCGGAGTTCCTCGCCGTGTTCGGCGACCGCTACCTCAACACGCACAATGCGCTGCTGCCGTCGTTCCCCGGCATCCACGGGCCGCGCGACGCGCTCGAATACGGCGTGAAGGTCACCGGCGCCACGCTGTTCTTCGTGGACGCGGGCGTCGACACCGGGCCGATCGTGGCGCAGACCGTCGTGCCGGTGCTCGACGGCGACACCGAGGCCGACCTGACCGAGCGCATCAAGGAAGCCGAACGCCGCCAGCTCGTCGAGCAGGTCGGGCGCCTGGTCCGCGAAGGCTGGACCATCACGGGAAGAAAGGTCACCATTCCATGACACTCACCCCAGGTGAGGCCTCGGTCGTGACGGCCGCGGTGTCCGCCACCGGTGCCGTCGGCGCCGCCACCTCGGGCGAGGCGGTCGTCGCGGGCGACACGCTGGCCGCCGCGGACGAGCACTTCCGCCGGCCGCTGCGCCGCGCGCTGGTCAGCGTCTACGACAAGACCGGCCTGGCCGAGCTGGCCGCGGCGCTGCACGCGGCCGGTGTCGAGATCGTCTCCACCGGGTCGACCGCCTCGACCATCGCCGCGACCGGCGTGCCGGTGACCCGCGTCGAGGAGCTGACCGGTTTCCCCGAGTGCCTGGACGGGCGGGTCAAGACGCTGCACCCGCGGGTGCACGCGGGCCTGCTCGCGGACACCCGGCTGGAGTCGCACCGCACGCAGCTCGCCGACCTGGGCATCGCCGGGTTCGACCTGCTGGTCTCCAACCTCTACCCGTTCCAGGAGACGGTCGCGTCCGGTGCCGGGGTCGAGGAGATCATCGAGCAGATCGACATCGGCGGGCCGGCCATGGTCCGCGCCGCGGCGAAGAACCACGCGTCGCTGGCCGTGGTGACCGACCCCCGGGCGTACCCGCTGGTGGAGTCGGCTCTCGCCGAGGGCGGCTTCACGCTGCGGCAGCGCCGCGCGCTCGCGGCCCGCGCGTTCGCCGACATCGCGGAGTACGACACGGCCGTCGCGGAGTGGGTCGCGCAGGAGCTGAACCCGTCCGAGGCGTGGTGGCCGGAGTTCGCCGGGCTCGCGCTGCGCCGCTCCGCGGTGCTGCGTTACGGCGAGAACCCGCACCAGAAGGCCGCGCTCTACGCCGACCCGGCCGCGCCGGCCGGCCTCGCGCAGGCCGAGCAGCTGCACGGCAAGGAGATGTCCTACAACAACTACGTCGACGCGGACGCCGCCTGGCGCGCCGCGAACGACATGGCCGACGCCGCCGTCGCGATCATCAAGCACGCGAACCCGTGCGGCATCGCGGTCTCGTTCGCCGGCGACGTCGCGGAGGCGCACCGCAAGGCGCACGCGTGCGATCCGGTCTCCGCGTTCGGCGGCGTGATCGCGGTCAACCGGCCGGTCACGGTCGAGATGGCCCAGCAGGTCACCGAGATCTTCACCGAGGTCCTGGTCGCGCCCGGTTACGAGGACGGTGCGGTCGAGGTGCTGCAGGCCAAGAAGAACCTGCGCATCCTGGTCGCACCCGCCTGGGCCCCGGCGTCGGTCGAGTTCCGGCAGGTCAGCGGCGGTCTGCTGGCGCAGACCCGGGACGGCATCGACGCACCCGGCGACGCGCCGTCGGCGTGGCGGCTGGTCGCGGGCGAGTCCGCGTCCGCGGAGCTGCTCGACGAGCTGGCCTTCGCCTGGCGCGCGGTCCGCGCCGTGAAGAGCAACGCGATCCTGCTCGCCGCGGACGGCGCCACCGTCGGCGTCGGCATGGGCCAGGTCAACCGCGTCGACTCGGCCCGCCTCGCGGTCGCCCGCGCCGGCGCCGACCGCGCCCAGGGCTCGGTCGCGGCCTCGGACGCGTTCTTCCCGTTCGCGGACGGCCTGGAGGTCCTCACCGAGGCGGGCGTCCGCGCGGTGGTCCAGCCCGGCGGCTCGGTCCGCGACGAAGAGGTCATCGCCGCGGCCCAGAAGGCCGGCATCACGATGTACTTCACCGGAGCCCGGCACTTCTTCCACTAGGTTGTGCCCCCCCCCGCAGGGCCGTGGCCTCGGCTACGGCCCTGCGGACATCCTCGACGATCGTCCTCGGCCGCTTGAACACGTCGTCCGCCGTGAACCGCAGCGCGATCCACTCGGCGGACCGCAGCCGGTTGAACCTCGCGATGTCCTTCCGGAACGTCGCCGGATCCCGGTGGTGATCTCCCTCGTACTCCAGCACGATCCCGAGCTGCGGATACGCGAGGTCCACCCGCCCGATCAGCCGGCCGTCCCGGTCCCGGGCCACGTACTGCGTCACCGGCCGAGGCAGCCCGCCGTCGACGATGAGCAGCCGCAGCCGAGTCTCCATCGGCGACGCCGCCCCGCCGTCCGCGACCCGCAGCACCTCACGCAGACGCGCCAGCCCCGGCCAACCCGGACGCCGGTCCGCCAGTGCCGCGATCTCCCCGGGCGTCACCAGCCGCCGCTGCAGCATGGCGTCGACCGCGATCACCGACGCTGTCCGGTCGGCACCGCGCCCCAGGTCGAACGCGGTCCGCACGGGCGTGGTGACCAGCAGCCCGGCGAACCGCTCGACGTCCGGCGCCGGCAGGTCCGCGTGGATCAGCCGGAGCCGTGGCTGCGCGCGCAGGTGATGGGGTCGCGGAACGATCACCGTCACCGGGTCGCCGGACGCGAGCAGATCGACGCTCCACAGGCACGCGGCGCTGAGACCACCGACGGCCGAGCCGGGCGGCGCGGCGAGGAGAGCCGCCTCGCACCACATGCGGTGATCGTGCTGCGCGAAGGCGTCGGCTTCGATGTAGACGCCGTGGTACAGGCGCCGCCAGTGCGGGCCGAGCAGCCGGGCGGGGGTGACCAGCCCGGCGGCCACGGCGTCCCGGCGACGGAACGGCATCGCGCGAAGCTCCCGGGGCACCGCGGACCGAGCCATGCCGTTCAGCTTGACCCTCCGAAGCGATTCCCGCTGCCCCGCCCCTTCCCTTCCCGCCACGCCCTGCTTCCCGTCGTGGTGCCGTTCCGGCTGGGGTGCCGTTCCGGCTGGGGTGCCGTTCCGGCTGGGGTGCCGTTCCGGCTGGGGTGCCGTTCCGGCTGGGGTGCCGTTCCGGCTGGGGTGTTGTTCCGGTTGGGGTGTTGTTCCGGTTGGGGTGCTGTCCGGCTGGGGTGTTGTTCCGGTTGGGGTGCTGTCCGGCTGGGGTGCTGTTCCGGTTGGGGTGTTGTTCCGGCTGGGGTGCTGTTCCGGTTGGGGTGCTGTTCCGGCCGCGGTGCCGTTCCCGCTGGGGTGCTGTTCCGGCCGCGGTGCCGTTCCCGCCCCGCTCCCCTTTCCGCCGCGCCCCCACTCTCGCCGGCCTCCGTTCCCGCCGCGGTTCGGGTTCAGCCTTCGTTGCCTGCCCTCCCGTTCCCGGCCTCCTCTGCTGAGCGATCAATCAGGTGAGCGAAAGATAGATCGATTAGCCCTTGTGACCTACTTTTTGCTCACCTGATTGATCGCTCAGCCTGAGTGCATCGGTTATAGCGCGAAATTTCGGACACCCACATTCCTGGCAGGCGTCGGGCGTGGCCGGGCGGCGCCCGCCAGCGGCCGGACGCCGGGCTGGGGCCGTGGGGGCCGGGTATGAGCGGGGCCGGGGCCGTGGGGGTCGGGTATGAGGGCGGCCGGACGCCGGGCCGGGGCCGTGAGGGCCGGGTGTGAGGGCGGCCGAACGCCGGGCCGGGGCCGTGGGGCATGACCCGGGGCGGGGCCGTGGGGTGGGCGTGCCCCGCAGGGCCCGGCCGGGGCTGGCGGCCCCGGGGGGGTGGTTAGGCGGGGAGGGTGATGAGGGCGGACCAAGTGGAGGCGGCGGGGCGGTAGCCGAGGCGGGTGTTGATCGCGAGCATCGGGCCGTTCGACGCGTCGTTCGAGGTGTAGGCCATGGTGGCACCGGTGGCGGCGGCCCGGGTGAGCGCGGCCGTCTTCGCCAGCCGGGCCAGGCCCCGGCCGCGGTGGCCCGGGAGCGTGGCGGTCATGTCGGACCAGCAGCGGTCGCCGTCGCGCTGGAGCAGGGAGAGTGACGCCACCTCGCCGGCCGGGGACAGCACCACGAAGCTTGCCTCCTTGTCCAGCCCCGGGTCCTCCCACACGTCGTAGCGCCAGCCCTCGAACGTGAGCGCGTCCGGCGCGACGTCGCCGGGCTCGTCCGCCACTCCGGCCGCCTCGGCCGCGAACAGCGCGCGGTCGGAGATCGCCGACACCGGCGCGAGTGTGTATCCGGCCGGCAGCGCCGGCGCCGGTGGCAGCGGCGCGGACAGGCCGAGCCCGGAGTAGCGCACCTCGCGGCTGGCCGTGAAGCCGCGCGCGGCCGCGAACGGCAGCGACGACGGCAGCGCGTAGCCCCGCAGGTCACGCAGGCCGAGCGAGCGTAGGTGGGAGATGGACGCGGCCAGCAGCGCCGATCCGTGTCCCCGGCCGCGGAATGCGGGGTGCACGTGCAGCAGCGAGATCTGACCCGCGTACCGCGAGGTGGTGCTGGTGTTCTTGAATGCGGCGGCGAAGCCGACGACGGCGCCGGATCCGGAGAGCGCCACGAACGAGGCCATCGACGATCCGGGCGGCGGGGTGACCAGCGTGCGCCGGGTCGCGGCCTCGCCTCGGACCAGATAGGGGAAGACGGTGCGGCGCAGCGCGACCAGCGGGGCCGCGTCGGAGGGGCGAGCCGGGCGGATGGTCATGATGCACAGACCACCCGCCCGGATCGGCGAGGGCAACCGATTTACGCCACCGGGTGCCGGAGTTCCGGGAAGTGGCAGGCGGACGGGTGCGGGTCGGCCGGCCGAATCACCAGTGGCGGCTCCTGGGCGGCGCAGATGTCCTGCGCCTTCCAGCAGCGGGTGCGGAAGTGGCAGCCGGACGGCGGGTTGGCCGGGGAGGGCACGTCGCCGTCGAGGCGGATGATCTCGCGGTGGTCGCGTGCCCGGGGGTCGGGCACCGGGACCGCGGAGAGCAGCGCCTGGGTGTACGGGTGGGTCGGCCGCTCGTAGATCTCCTGCTCCGTACCCAGCTCGACGATCTTGCCGAGGTACATCACCGCGATCCGGTCCGCGATGTGCCGGACCACGCTCAGGTCGTGGGCGATGAAGATGTACGACAGCCCGAACTCGTCCTGCAACTGCTCCAGCAGGTTGATCACCTGGGCCTGGATGGACACGTCGAGCGCGGACACCGGCTCGTCGCAGACGATGATCTGCGGGCGGAGCGCCAGGGCGCGGGCGATGCCGATGCGCTGGCGCTGACCGCCGGAGAACTGGTGCGGGTATCGGTTGACGTGCTCCGGGTTCAGGCCGACGACCTCGAGCAGTTCCTGGACGCGACGGCGGCGGTCACCGCGCGGTGCCGCGTCCTGGTGGATCTCGAACGGCTCGCCGATGATGTCGCCGACCGTCATGCGCGGGTTCAGCGACGTGTACGGATCCTGCATGACCATCTGCACGTTGCGGCGGAGTCTGCGCAGCTCGGTGCCGCCGAGCGAGAAGATGTCCCGCCCCTCCAGCACGGCCTTGCCCGCGGTCGGCGTCTCCAGCCGCATGAGCAGCTTGGCCAGCGTGGACTTGCCGCAGCCGGACTCGCCGACCACGCCGAGCGTCTCGCCGCGGCGCAGCTGGAAGCTGACGCCGTCGACCGCCTGCACCGCGCCGACCTTGCGCTTGAACACCACGCCCTGGCTGATCGGGAAGTGCTTGACCAGACCCTGCACGTCGAGCAGCACCTCGCCGTGCCGAGGGTGGTGCTGCGGCGGGGTCACGGACGCCCTAGCGCTGGTCACTGACTACCTCCTGGGCGAAGTGGCAGGCGCTGTATCGCGGGCCGAGCACGTGCTTGGCCGGGACGAGTTCCCGGCAGATCGGCTGGGCGTACGGGCAGCGGGGGTGGAACGGGCAGCCGGACGGGATGTTCGCCAGGTTCGGCGGCAGGCCCTTGATCGTCGCGAGCTTCTGCCCGCGCTGGTCGAGCCGGGGGATCGAGGCGAGCAGGCCCTTGGTGTACGGGTGTGCCGGAGCCTCGTAGATGTCGTAGACCGGGGCTTCCTCGATGATCCGGCCCGCGTACATGACCGCGATCCGGTCCGCCACGTCCGCGACCACGCCGAGGTCGTGCGTGATCAGGATCAGCGCCATGTTGAGGTCCCGCCGCAGGTCGCCGAGCAGGTCCATGATCTGGGCCTGCACGGTGACGTCGAGCGCGGTGGTCGGCTCGTCCGCGATCAGCACCTTCGGGTCCTGCGCCAGCGACATCGCGATCATGACGCGCTGCCGCATGCCGCCGGAGAACTGGTGCGGGTAGTCCCCGACGCGCTGCCGCGCGGCTGGGATCTTGACCAGTTCCATCAGCTCGATGGCCCGCTTCTGCGCGTCGGCGCGCGACTTGCCCTCACGCTTGCGGAGCACCTCGCCGATCTGCCAGCCGACCGGGAAGACCGGGTTCAGCGCGGAGAGCGCGTCCTGGAAGATCATCGAGATCTCCTTGCCGCGCACCTCCCGCCGCTTCTCCTCGGGCAGCTTGAGCAGGTCGACGCCGTTGTAGAAAATCTGGCCGGACGGGATCCGCGCGGGCGGCATGTCCAGGATGCCCATGATCGCCTGCGCGGTGACCGACTTGCCGGACCCGGACTCGCCGAGCACCGCGAGCGTCTCTCCGGCGTCCAGGTGGTACGAGACGCCGTTGATGACCTTGGCGACGCCGTCCCGGCTCTTGAACTCGACGAAGAGGTCCTTGACCTCGAGCAGGTGTCTTGCAGCAGGAGGCATGGGGGTCACCGCAGCTTCGGGTCGAAGGCGTCGCGGATGGCGTCGCCGAGCATGATGAACGCCAGCACGGTCATCGCCAGGAACATCGACGGCGCGACCAGCGGCGGAGCGGACTCACGAACGTGCTTCGACGCCGTGGAGATGTCGATACCCCAGCTGATCGCATTGCCCTTCAGGCCGATGCCGAGGAACGACAGCGTGGCCTCGGTCGCGATGAACTGCCCCAGCGCGATCGTGAGCACGACGATGAACGGCGCGATCGCGTTCGGCAGGATGTGCCGGAACATGATCCGGAAGTTTCCCGCGCCGAGCATGCGCGCGGCCGCGACGTAGTCCTGGTTCTTGGCCGCGATCACCGACGACCGCATCACGCGCGCGGCCGTGGTCCAGCCGAGAATGCCGAGCACCACGACCACGGCCAGCAGACCGGACGAGCCACCGGTGTCACCGGCCGCCAGCCGCTTGCCGAGCACGATCGCGGCGAGCAGCAGCGGGATGCCGAGCACGATGTCGGTGATCCGGGACAGGATCGCGTCCAGCCAGCCACCGAAGAACCCGGACGACAAACCGAAGATCAGCCCGATCGCCGACGCCAGCGCGGTGGAGAGCACGCCGACCCAGATCGAGGCACGCGCACCATGCACCGTACGCGCGTAGATGTCACAGCCCTGGAAGTCGTAGCCGAACAGCGCCCAGCCGCTGCCGGGCGCGTACTGACGCGACAGCGAGCAGTCCGCCGGGTCGTTCGGCGTGAACAGCGACGGCGCGATCGCCATCAGCAGCACGACCAGCGCGATCGCGGACGCGAACCAGAAGATCCAGTTGTGCCGGAGGTCCCGCCACGCGTCCTGGCCCAGGCTGCGGGCCCGCTCCAGGTTCGGAACCTCGGTGGCGGCCACCGATTGCATGTCACTCATACCGGATCCTCGGGTCCAGGACCGCGTAGAGCAGGTCGACGATCAGATTGGCCACGATGAAGATGATCACCAGGACGCTGACGAAGCCGACCACGAGCGGGCCGTCCTCCGTGGTGATGCCCCGGAACAGCTGCGAACCCACGCCCGGGATGTTGAACACACCCTCGGTCACGATCGCACCGGCCATCAGGCCACCGAGGTCCACACCGATGTAGGTGATCACCGGGATCAGCGAGTTACGCAACACGTGCACGCCGATCACCCGGTTCCGGGTCAAACCCTTCGCCTTCGCGGTCCGCACATAGTCGGCCCGCAGATTCTCCACCACCGACGTGCGCGTCAACCGCGAATAGGTGGCCAGCGAGCCCGCGCCCAGCACCATCGCGGGCAACAGCAGCGCGTAGAACGTCGGATTCGCGCCCGCGGTGGCCGGGAACCACCGCAGCTCGACGCCGAAGAACAGCTGCATCAGCGGTGCGAGCACCACGATCGGGATCGAGATCAGGACCAGCGTGATGATCAGCGTGGAGTGGTCGAAGATGCTGGCGCGCCGGATGCCCGCGACGACGCCGGCCACGATGCCGATCACCGCCGCGAAGATCACAGCCATGATCGCGAGCTGGGCCGTGTTCGGCCAGGCGTTCTCCAGCAGCTCGGAGATCTTGCGGTCGGTCAGCGACGTACCGAAGTCGCCCTGGAACAGGCCGCGCATGTAGTAGCCGTACTGGACGATGAACGGCTCGTTCAGGTGGTAACGCTCGGTGAGCGCCTGCCGGACGTTCTCCGAGATCGGCCGCTCACCCGCGAGCGCCTGTAGCGGATTGTCCTGATTGGCGAACATCAGCGCGTAGACCACGAACGTGGCCCCGAAGAATGTGAGCACGCCCTGAAGCAGGCGTCGCACGATGTAGCGAATCACGTATGGAACCCCCAGGAGAGGGCGACGCGTCCCCTGGGTCAGGGGGAGGACACGCGCCGGAAAAAGATAAAGGTGTGGCGGCGCCCCGGCCGGATGGGCCGGTGACGCCGCCACCGTCACGCCCAGCTGGTCAGCTGACCGCTTCGATCTTGTGCAGGTCGATCCGCTGGAACAGGTCGATGTCCACGTTCCGGACCTTCGTCGAGTAGCCGAAGTTGTTCTGGCCGAAGCGCAGCGGGATCACCGGCATGTCGTTCGCGAGGAGGTCCTCGGCCGCCTGGTACTTGGCGATGGCCGCCTCCTCGTCCGCCGCCTTGGTGCCCTCGGTGACCAGCGCGTCGAACGCCGGGTTGCTGTACCCGTAGTAGTTCGAGGAGCCCTTGGTCGTGTAGATCGGGCCGAGGTAGTTCTCCATGGACGGGTAGTCCATGACCCAGCCCATCCGGAACATGCCGACGTCCTGCTTCTTCTCGACCTTGCTCAGCAGGTCGGCGAACTTCGCCTCGGCCACGCCGGTGCACGCGACACCGAGGTTGGTCTTGAGCTGGTTGCAGGTGGCGTCGACCCAGTCCTTGTGGCCGCCGTCGCCGTTGTACGAGATCTTGATCGTCGCCGGGCCGCCGGCCGCGGTGTACGCCGTCTTCGCGCTCGCCGCGTTGAACTGGCAGGACGCGCCGCAGGTGTCCTCGCGGTAACCGCCCACCACCGGCGAGACGAAGGAGCGGGCGGACTGCTGGGAGTTCTTGAAGACCGACTTGATGATCGCGTCGCGGTCGATCGCCATGGAGATCGCCTTGCGGACCTCGGGCTTCGAGTAGTCCTCCTGGAACGTCGGGAACGCCAGGAACTGGAACGTCGATGCCGGGCTGGTCGCGTAGCGGTCACCCAGGTCGGTCGGCGCGGTGGTGATGTTCTCGGTCGGGATCGTCCGGAGCACGTCCAGGTTGTCCGACATCACGTCCGCGTACGCCGCGGTGAGCTGCTGGTAGATCCGGAATTCGACGCCCGCGATCTTCGGCTTCTCGCCCGGGTGCGCGTCGAAGACCGCGACCTCGATCTTGGCGTCGTGCTGCCAGGTGCCGTTCATCTTGAACGCGCCGTTGCCGATCGGCGCTTCCTCGAAGCCGTCCGCGATGACGCCCTCGGAGGCGAACGCGGCGGCCGGCAGCGGGTAGAACGCGGTGTAGCCGAGCATCGTCTTGAAGTCGACGTACGGCGCGGTCAGCGTCACGGTGAAGGTCAGGTCGTCGACCTTGGCCAGCCCGGAGAGCTTGTTCGCCTTCGGCGTCGGCGCGGTCTGCGGGCCGTCGTCGTCCGGGTCGGTCGACTGCAGGTCCGCGTAGCCGGCGATCTTCTCGAAGAAGTATGAGTTGCCCTGGCCGTTCGGCGCGTACGCACCGTAGTTCCAGGCGTTGATGTAGCTGTCGGCCGTGACCTTCTCGCCGTTGTGGAAGGTGTAGCCGTCCTTCAGCTTGATCGTCCAGGCCGTGTTGTCCGTCGAGCTGATCGACTCGGCCGCGTCCTCGACCGGCTTGTTGGCCTCGTCGTAGCTGACGAGCGGCGTGAACAACGCCGCCAGCACCTGCGACCCGGAGGTCTCGTTGGTGTTGGTCGGAATCAGGTGCTGAGGTTCGGCGATCTCGATCGAGACGATCGCGGTCGGGTTGCTCTCGCTCGCATCGTCGCCGCCTTGGCCGCACGCGACCAGGCCGAGGGACGTGACGACGGGGAGAGCGGCCAAGGCCGCGAATCTGCGGACCTGCATGGTGCCTCCTTGTTTCCTTACGCTGCGCAGCTTCGCCCCTGTGTGAGTAACGCTGAGCAACGCCCGGGCAAAGGTAGGGCGGGTCCGTCCCTCCCACAAATCGGTGCTTTGCGGTGACATGCCCTAGCACGCCTCCATCGACTTGCGTTATCCCTGCTCACCCTGGTAGCGGGCCGCGACAATCACCCAAGTGGTTAATAGGCATTATGCACCAATTTTCGGACTAATCGGCTCACTCCGGGATGCTCGGATCAACGCGAGGTTGATGCCCGACTGACTGATTTGTAGCCACAGCGCGGCTCACGGTGTGGGAAGCGACACAGTCTAGATTACGGAGCGTTAAGTGCGAGAAGTGGACGGAGCGTCACATACGGGCGGTGGTCGGTGGCTTACTTAACGATCATTGGACCGGCGGAGGCAACACGTGACCCGATTGATACGGTCGGGTAAACCGCCTCGTCCAGAGAAGAGTGACGCGACATGGGCAAGAAGGTCACCGTCGTCGGCGCCGGGTTCTACGGTTCGACGACCGCGCAACGTCTCGCCGAGTACGACATCTTCGAGACCGTCGTCCTCACCGACATCGTCGAGGGCAAGCCGGAGGGCCTCGCGCTGGACATGAACCAGTCCCGCGCGGTCGAGGGCTTCGAGACGAAGGTCGTCGGTCAGACCACCGGCAAGGGCGGCGAGGGCTACGAGGCCATCGCGGGCTCCGACGTCGTCGTGATCACCGCCGGCCTGCCGCGCAAGCCCGGCATGAGCCGGATGGACCTGCTCGAGGTGAACGCCGGCATCGTCCGCGGCGTCGCGGAGAACGTCGCGAAGCACGCGCCGAACGCCGTGATCATCGTGGTCTCCAACCCGCTCGACGAGATGACCGCGCTCGCCCAGATCGCCACGAACTTCCCGAAGAACCGGGTGCTCGGCCAGGCCGGCATGCTGGACACCGCGCGCTTCACCAACAACGTGGCCGAGGAACTCGGCGTCAAGGTGAGCAGCGTCAAGACGCTCACGCTCGGCTCGCACGGCGACACCATGGTCCCGGTCCCGTCCCGCTGCACGGTCGACGGCAAGCCGCTGGCCGACCTGCTCCCGGCCGAGAAGATCGAGGAGCTCGTCGTCCGCACCCGCAACGGCGGCGCCGAGGTGGTCGCGCTGCTCAAGACCGGCTCGGCGTACTACGCGCCGTCCGCCGCCGCCGCCCGGATGGCCAAGGCGGTCGCCGAGGACTCCGGCGCGGTCATGCCGGTCTGCGCCTGGGTCGACGGCGAGTTCGGCATTTCCGGCGTCTACCTCGGCGTCGAGGCCGAGATCGGCGCCGAGGGCGTCAGGAAGGTCGTCGAGACCACGCTCACCGACGCCGAGCTGGCCGACCTCAAGACCGCCGCCGAGGCCGTCCGCTCCAAGCAGGCCGACGTCGCCAGCCTGTGAACTGAGCTTCCGCTGACTCGGCCTCCGGTCATCCCACAGCCGCGAGCTGTGGGCCAGGCCGGGGCGGGGCAGTTCAAGGTCAGATTCATGTTCCCGCTTCCGGCGTGGTGCGGCCCGCATGCTCCCGCGGGCACCGGTCGTCGCTGGCGCTCCTCCCTGCCGGATTCCCGGTGGTCACCGAAACCCCACCCCCTCGCGGCCCGTGATCAGGGTGTCCCCATGCCGTCAGAACGGCATCGGGACGCCCTGATCACGATGAGGTGGGTGGTCAGGCGCGGAGCGGGAAGGCGTCCTGGTCGTCGTGGACGTCGTAGATGGGGCCGGAGTAGGTGCGGGCGCGGGCCGTCGGTGACGCCTCCTGCGACACGACCTGGACGCCCGGGCGACCCGCCTCGGTGACGAACTCCGCGGCCGTGTGGATCGGGCTCTCGTCGGTCCAGATGTTCTCCACGACCCGCAGGCGCGAGCGCATCTCGCGGGCCGTCACGTCGCACACGACGTACCCCCGGCGGTTGTCGATGTATTTCCAGTGCGGGCTCTCCGCCATGATCGGGTCGTAGGTGGCGTGGAACGCCATCGTGTCCGGGTTGCCGCCGGAGCTGATCGAGGTGCCGGTGAGCTCCGCGCCGACCACCGGTGACGCCGGGTCGTCGAAGTCCGGCCGCAGGTCGCAGACCCATGTGCAGTGCCGGTCGCCGGTCAGCACGACCGGGTTCGCCACCCGCCCGGAGCCGAAGAACTCCAGCATCCGCCGCCGCTGCACGCGGTAGCCGTCCCAGTTGTCGAAGTCGAAGACCGCCTCCGGCCCGGCCCGCCGGTCGTTCTGTGCCCACATCACCTGGTTGGCCAGCAGGTTCCACCGGGTGCCGGAGGTGCCGAGCCCGCGCACCAGCCACTCCTCCTGCGCGGGCCCGGTCATCGACAGTGCCGGGTCCTGCGCCGCCGCCAGGCTGCCGGGCTGGTCGCTGCGGTACTGCCGGGTGTCGAGCACGTGCAGGCTGGCCAGGTTGCCGAACCGGAGCCGCCGGTAGAGCTGCATGTCCAGCCCACGCGGCACCGAGCCGCGGCGCAGCGGCATGTGCTCGTAGTACGCCTGGAACGCCGCGATCCGCCGCGCCCGGAACGCCTCCGGCGTCTGCAGCGCCGGGTCCTGCGGCACCTCGTCCGCCCAGTTGTTGTCGATCTCGTGGTCGTCGAGCGTCACGACCCACGGGTACGCCGCGTGCGCCGCCTGCAGGTCCGGGTCGCTCTTGTAGCGCGCGTGCCGGTTCCGGTACTCGATCAGCGAGTACGGCTCGCCGGCCCCGTCGTGTTGCCGGAACGCGTTCGGGTTCGGCGCACCCTCGTAGATGTAGTCGCCGAGGAACGCCACGAAGTCCAGGTCCTCGCCGACCAGGTGCCGATACGCCGTGTACCGCCCGGCCTGGTAGTCCTGGCAGCTGGCGAACGCGAACCGGAGCCGCTCCGGCCACGCGTGCGCGGCCGGCGCGGTGCGGGTGCGCCCGGCCGGCGAGATCTCCGTACCCGCGCGGAACCGGTAGTGGTAGTCCGCGCCCGCGCGCAGGCCGCGCACGTCCACGTGCACCGAGTGCCCGAGCGCCGGTTCGGCGAACGCGAGGCCGCGGCGGCGTACCCGGCGGAACGCGGCGTCCTCGGCCACCTCCCAGGCGACCGGCACCGGGCGGTCCGGCATCCCGCCGCCGTTCAGCGGATCGGGCGCGAGCCGGGTCCAGATGACCACGCCGTCCGGCAGCGGGTCACCGGACGCCACGCCGAGCGTGAACAGCCCGGCCGGTAGCGCCTCTTCGACGCCGGTCTTGACGTGTGCGAATCCTCCCTCGGGACGCAGCAGCACCGGACCGGCGATCAGGCCGGCGGCCGCGGATGCGACCAGGCGGCGCCGGCGGACGGGGAACGCGAAAGGTAGCGACATGGCTCGATGCTTTCGGTTGCGGGTTACGTCGACTCCAAGCTAAGGCGGCAATTCGGGAAAGTCCGGTTTGCCCACCGGGCGCGTCGCGGCTGGTGCTTGACTGATGGGGCCCGGCAGGGCAGGCGAGAGGCCGTTGCAGTACGCTCGTACTGCTTGAGAGTCCAAAGTTCGCGAAAGGGCACCTGCCCCCGAGAGGAGCGCCGGCGGATGGCGAAGATCAAGGTAAACAAGCCGGTCGTGGAGCTCGACGGCGACGAGATGACGCGGATCATCTGGAAGCAGATCCGTGAGCAGCTGATCCTGCCGTACCTCGACGTCGAGCTGGAGTACTACGACCTGTCCGTCGAGAAGCGCGACGAGACGAACGACCAGATCACCATCGACGCGGCGAACGCCATCAAGACGCACGGCGTCGGCGTCAAGTGCGCGACCATCACGCCGGACGAGGCGCGGGTCGAGGAGTTCGGCCTGAAGAAGATGTGGCGGTCGCCGAACGGCACGATCCGCAACATCCTCGGCGGCGTGGTCTTCCGCGAGCCGATCATCATGTCCAACGTGCCGCGCCTGGTGCCGGGCTGGACCAAGCCGATCATCATTGGCCGGCACGCCCACGGCGACCAGTACAAGGCGACCGACTTCGTCGCGCCCGGCCCGGGCACGATGACCGTCACGTTCACGCCGGACGACGGCTCCGCACCGATGGAGTTCGAGGTCGCCAAGTTTCCCGGCGGCGGCGTCGGCATGGCGATGTACAACTACGACGACTCGATCCGGGACTTCGCGCGGGCCTCCTTCCGCTATGGCCTGTCCCGCGACTACCCGGTCTACCTGTCGACCAAGAACACGATCCTGAAGGCGTACGACGGCCGCTTCAAGGACCTGTTCGCCGAGGTCTTCGAGGCCGAGTTCGCCGGCGAGTTCGCCAAGGCCGGCATCACCTACGAGCACCGGCTGATCGACGACATGGTCGCGGCCGCGCTGAAGTGGGAGGGCGGCTTCGTCTGGGCCGCCAAGAACTACGACGGTGACGTGCAGTCCGACACCGTGGCGCAGGGCTTCGGCTCGCTGGGCCTGATGACCTCCGTGCTGATGACGCCGGACGGCCAGACCGTCGAGGCCGAGGCCGCGCACGGCACGGTCACCCGGCACTACCGGCAGTGGCAGAAGGGCGAGAAGACCAGCACCAACCCGATCGCCTCGATCTTCGCCTGGACCCGGGGCCTGGCGCACCGCGGCAAGCTGGACGGCACCCCGGCCGTCACCGAGTTCGCGGACACGCTGGAGCAGGTCATCATCGACACCGTCCAGGGCGGTCAGATGACCAAGGACCTGGCCGCGCTGATCGGCCGCGACGCGCCGTGGCAGACCACGGACGAGTTCATGGCCACGCTCGACCAGAACCTGGCCAAGCGCCTCGGCGCCTGACCGGCAGGAGCCTGATCCACAAAACGAAGGCCCGTACCCTCCGGGGGTGCGGGCCTTCGTTCGTTTTTCGGATGTTGAAGCCGTAACGCTCGGGCGCATATCGCGTTATTTTGGACAGAACGACCTCAAGTCGTCCCTTCCCTTGTGCGGGAGGCTCTGTCCCGGGCCTCCCGCACACCCCCCATCGACTGCGTTGGGCCGGCCTACAGGGCCACGTCGCGCAGCATGGTCGTGGCCTGCTCCGGCGTCACGTCGTTGATGAAGACGCCCATCGCGGACTCGGACCCGGCGAGGTACTTCAGCTTGCCCGGCGCGCGCCGGATGCTGAACAGCTGCAGGTGCAGGTAGCCCAGCTCGCGACCGGAGTTGACCGGCGCCTGGTGCCACGCCGAGATGTACGGCATCGGCCCGTCGAACAGCCCGTCGAAGCGCCGCAGGATCTCCAGGTAGATGGTGGCGAACGCGTCCCGCTCGTCCGAGGTCAGCGCCGGGATGTCCGCGACCTGCCGGTGCGGGGCCAGGTGCACCTCGAACGGCCAGCGCGCCGCGGCCGGCACGTACGCGGTCCAGAACTCGTTCGACGCGACCACCCGGTCGCCGGCCTTGATCTCCGCGGCCAGCACGTCCGCGTAGAGGTTCCGCCCGGTCGCCTCGTGGTGCCTGCGCGCCGCCGACTGCATCGCCACGGTCCTCGGCGGCAGGAACGGGTACGCGTAGATCTGCCCGTGCGGGTGGTGCAGCGTCACGCCGATCTCCACGCCCCGGTTCTCGAAGCAGAAGACCTGCTCGATCCCCTCGACCTGGGACAGCTCCGCGGTCCGGTCCGCCCACGCGTCCACGACCAGGCGCACCCGCGACGGCGGCAGCGCGGTGAACGCGGTGTGGTGGTCCGAGGTGAAGCAGACGACCTCGCACCGCCCGAAGCCCGGCTTGATCGGCACCAGGTCGGTGATCGAGTCGCCGGGTGAGTCCACGGTCCGCGCGCTGAACGACGGGAACCGGTTCTCGAAGACGACCACGTCGTAGTCGCCCGGTATCTCGGTCTGGAACGCGTCCGTCGACGGGTCCAGCGGGCACTCGTTCGCCGGGGGCAGGAACGTGCGGGTCTGCCGGTGCGCCGCGACCGCCACCCACTCGTCGGTCAACGGGTCGTACCGCAGCTGGGACGCGGCCGGCGGCGGGGGCAGTTCGCGCCGGTCCACCGTCTCCCGGACCGCGTCGTCGTTCTCGTCGAAGTAGATCAGCTCGCGGCCGTCCGCCAGCGTGATCGGGGTGCGCTTCATGGTTCCACCAGTCGTAGGTCCGTTACGTAATCTGCGAGTACGGTCCGCGCCAGGTCGGGGAGACCGGCGTCGGTGATCAGAGTGTGTGTCTCGCCGAGCGCGGCGAAGGACGAGATGCCGACCGTGTCCCACTTCGTGCTGTCGGCCAGCACGACCAGCCGCTCGGCGGCCTCGACCAGCGCGCGGTTGGTCTCCGACTCGGTCAGGTTCGGCGTGGTGAGCCCGGCGCGCTCGCTCATCCCGTGCACGCCCAGGAAGACCAGGTCCAGGTGCAGCGAGCGGATCGCGGCCACCGCGACCGGGCCGACCAGCGCGTCCGACGGCGTGCGCACGCCGCCGGTGAGCACCACGGTCGAGTCCGGCCGGCCGCCGCGGTAGAACACGTCCGCGACGGGGATCGAGTTCGTCACCACGGTCAGGCCGGGCACGTCGACCAGCCGGCTGGCCAGCTCGACCGTGGTGGTCCCGGCCGACAGGGCGATCGCGGTGCCGGGCCCGACCAGCGTCGCCGCCTCCGCCGCGATCAGCGCCTTCTCCCGCTGCTGCTGCGCGGACTTCGCGGCGAAGCCGGGCTCGTGCGCGGAGCCGGGCAGGCCGGGCGTGGCGCCGCCGTGCACCTTGGCCAGCAGGCCGCGGTCGGAGAGCAGGTCCAGGTCGCGGCGGATGGTCATGTCGGAGACGCCGAACTCGGCGGCCAGCTCGCTGACCCGGGCGCCGCCCGCGGTGCGGACCCGTTCCAGGATCGCTGCCTGCCGCTGCTGCGCCAGCATCACGCCTCCCGGAGCACGACGACGCCGCGGCCGGGCACCTCGGCCGGGCCGGTCCACGCGGTGCCGGTCAGCAGGTCGGTGCCGCGCGCGTCGACCGTGGCCGGGCCGTCGCCGTGGTTGAGCAGGAAGAGATAGGAACGCCCGTCCTCGTGCCGGCGGCGCACGGTCTCGACCTGCGCCGGGACGTGATGCGTGGCCGGGGCGACGGTCGCGAGCAGCGCCTGCAGCGCGTCGTCGGCCAGCCGGGTGCTCAGGTACCAGACGTCGCCGTTCCGGGTGATCGCCGGCGAGCCCGCGACCGGGCCGTCCAGGTAGGAGGCGATCGCGTCCGCCCCCGCCAGAGACAGCTGCTCGGTCCAGACCTCAGCCGAGGTGCCGTCGTCCAGCGCCACGGTCGCGCCGGCCGGCAGCGGGAAGTGCTCCTCCACCCGTACCCCCAGAAGGTCGTGAAATGCTCCTGGCAGCGGTGCCGGGCGGACGTGATCGTTGCGATCCGCGAGCCCGCTGTAGGGCCCGATGATCAGAGTGCCGGTGTATGCCGTGAGGTTCGCGATCGCGTCGTCGTCGACCAGGTAGAGCGACGGGGCCAGCACCGCGTGGTAACCGCTGAGGTCCGCGGCCGGGTGCACGAGATCGGCCGTGACGCCGGCCCGCCAGAGTGCCGCGTGCCAGCGCTTGACCTCGTCGAACGCGCGCATGTCGATGCTCGGCTGGTTCGGCGCCTCCTGCGCCCAGCCGGACGGGTAGTCGAGCAGGATCGCCACGTGCGCCACCACGCGAGCACCCTCGACCTCGGCCAGCCGGCCCAGCGCGGCGCCCAGCTCGACCACCTCGCGCCACACCTTCGACCCGGTGCCGGCGTGCGGCAGCATCGCGGAGTGCCACTTCTCCGAGCCGGCCCGGCTGGCCCGCCACTGGAAGAACATCGCGCCCTCGGAGCCGCGCGCCACGTTGCCCAGGCTCTCCCGCAGCAGCGCGCCCGGCGCCTTGGCCAGGTTGCGTGGCTGCCAGTTGACCGCGCTGGTGGAGTGCTCCATCAACAGCCACGACCCGCCACCGGCCAGGCCACGCGTGGCATCCGCCGCATAGGCGGTCTGCGCGGCCGGCGGAATCGGGCTCTCCGCCAGCACGTAGTGGTCGTTGGAGATCACCGGCATCTCGCGCGCCCACTGCCAGTAGTCCAGCGTGTAGCAGCTGGACGTCATCAGGTTCGTGGTGATCGGCACGTCCGGCGTGATCGCGGTCAGCGCGTCCCGCTCGGCCGTGAAGTTGGCCAGGTGCGCGTCCGAGGAGAAGCGCCTGAAGTCGAGCGACTGCGTCGGGTTCGACGAGGTGACGGTGGTGCGCGGCGGCTGCACCTGGGTCCACTCGGTGTAGGTCTGCGACCAGAACGCGGTGCCCCAGGCCGCGTTCAGCGCGTCCAGGTCGCCGTAGCGGGCGCGCAGCCAGTCACGGAACGCGTCGGCCGAGGTCTCGCAGTAGCAGTGCGGGTTGTGGCACGCGTACTCGTTGTGCACGTGCCACATGGCCAGCGCCGGATGGTTCCCGTAGCGCTCGGCCAGCTTCATTACAAGATCAAGAGCCTTCTGCCGGTACGCCGGGGAACTCGGGCAGAAGGCCTGCCGGCTGCCGTAGGTGAGCGTGCGGCCGTCCGCGTCGACCACCATCGCCTCCGGGTGCGTGGCGGAGAACCAGGCCGGCGGCGACGCGGTGGCGGTGGCGAGGTCGACGGCGATGCCTCCGTCGTGCAGCATGTCCATCAGACGGTCGAGGCGGGCGAACTCGTACCGCCCGTCGGACGGCTCCAGCCACGCCCAGGCGAAGATGCCCAGGCTGACCACGGTGACGCCGGCCTCGCGCATCAGTGCGACGTCCTCCGCCCAGACGCTCTCCGGCCACTGCTCGGGGTTGTAGTCCCCGCCGTAGCCGAGTCCGTTCACTCTGGGTGCCAGCCGGCTCGTCACGCGACCTCCCGGGTTAGTTAACGCTTCCGCACTAAAAGCAACAGAAACGAACATACCCCGGTACGGTGTCGAACGAGAAGGGTCTTCTCCTTTAAATACCCCGGCCGTGGCGGTGCAGCGTGGCCAGCACGTTCTCGACCTTGACCGCGCCGGTCATCGCGGCCAGCGCGATGGCGGCGCGCGGTTCGCGCCAGTTCGCCCGGACCGCCTCCTTCGTCCAGCGCCAGGCGGCCGGCCTGTTGCCGGTCGCGGCCGACCAGCAGGCGAGCTGACCGTAGACGCGGGCCGCGCCGGGTGCGCAGCCGGCGATCTCCGGGTGCCGCGCCATCATCCAGCGCAGCGACGAGATCTTCGTGCCGTACTCGTAGGCGTAGTGCGAGCTGCGTCCCCACAGCACCCGGACCAGCGGCTCGTCCACGTGCACGATCGGCGAGCGGCGGGCCGCGCGCAGCAGCAGGTCCCAATCCTCGTTCTGGCTGCCCGGCGCGTCCTCCGCGACCAGCCCGAAACCGTGCTTGCCGATCAGCGCCTCGCGGCGGATCAGGAAGCTCGACGAGTGCAGCATCGCCATCCGGGATCGGGCCAGCTCCTGCACGGTCACCCGGTCCCGCCCGGCCAGCCGCGGGTTCAGCCGCCCGTCGAACTCGACCTGCATGCCGCACGTGACGAACTCCGCCTGCGGCTCGGTGAGCAGCGCCGCGACCTGCTTGCGCAGCTTCGACGGCAGCCACTGGTCGTCGTCGTCCAGGAACGCGACCAGCTCGGTGTCCAGCGCGGTGATGCCGGTGTTGCGGGTGCCGGCCAGCCCGGGGGTACGCCAGTTCGCCAGCATCAGCACCGGCGGTCCACCCGGCGCGGCCAGCGAGAAGTCCGGCTCGGTGCCGTCGAACACCACGATGATCCGGATCTTGCCGGGGTAGTCCTGGGCGCGGACCGAGTCAACGGCCTTGCGCACCAGCTCGGGGCGACTGCGGGTCGGGATCACCACGCCGACCGTGGGCCAGCTGGTCACGAGATCTCCTTATAGCCGTATTTATGCAGCATGGGCGCGCAAACTGCACCGACCAGCGCGCGCTGGCGTGGCGGGAGCGCGTCGCGCCAGGCGTCGTCCCGGCGCAGCTCCACCCGGCCGGTCAGGAAGCGCATCGGGTTGCCGGCGGCGCTGTGACCGGTCCTCAGCTCGGCCGCGTCCCGGTCCACGAAGGTCAGGTCGTCCTCGCGCAGCGGCAGGCCCGCGTGCTCGCCGATCCGGGCCAGCTCGCCGCGCGGATCGGCGAGCAGTTGTTCGTAGCGGAGCCGGAGCGTGGGCACGCCACGCCGGGCGAGCAGCCCGAACGCCGCGTTGTGCCCGGTCCACAGCAGCGCCGAGCGCCCGGCCGAGTAGCGGGTCATCTCCTCGGTGCCGTCCGTCTCCGGCCGGGTCACCGACTTCGTCCAGGAATACGCGACGCCGCGCGGGTCCCGGACCACGTGCACGACCCGCAGGTCCAGCGCGGGCGACCAGCGCAGGCAGTGCGCGAGCGCGCTGTGCTTCGACGAGTCGACGACCACCTCGGCGCCCGCGGTCAGCGCGGCCGCCTCGTAGACCGAGGTGTAGTACGCGGCGTACTCCAGCACGGCGTCGTGCAGCGCGCGCGGCAACGTCCGCGCGGCCAGGCGGGGGATGAACCGGGTGCGTTCCACCGTGGCGCGCAGTGCGATGATCCGGTCCACGTCGACGTTGTGCCAGCCGTTGAACGCGGCCTCGCCGATCGCCCGCCAGACCGCGCACTCGGAGAAGCGGGCGCCGCAGCCGCAGCGTTCGTCGTCCCGCACGTCCCGCTGCCAGAGGTGCACCACCTCGCCGAGCGCGCAGACTGCCGGAAGCTCGCCAAGGAGACGTTCTACGAGAGTTGTCCCACTTCGCCCCAAACCACCGAGAAAGACTACCCGTGCCACTTTCACCACTTTCGGTCGTTTCGTTAAGTAACGAGTGATCGAGCGTGGGGGAGTGCTTGCGGTGCGCGTCGTCCTTGACGGGACAGGGTTCGACCCGGTGACGGAGTCGCAGGTGGTCGGGCACGTCCGGCGAGCGCTCGAACGCGGCGAAGGCGGCCGGATCGTCACGCCGAACGTCGACATCCTGCGCCAGGCCCGCGACTCCGCGGCCGTACGCGACCTGCTCTGCGGCGCCGACCTCGTGGTCGCGGACGGCATGCCGCTGGTCTGGGCCAGCCGGCTCGCCCGCACGCCGGTCCCGGAACGGGTCGCCGGTTCCAGCCTGATCTGGTCCCTCTCCTCCGGCGTCGCGGACGACGGCCGATCCGTGTTCCTGATCGGCGGCGAGCCGAACCGTGGCGCGAACGGCGCCGAACGCGCCGCGTCCAAGCTCGCCGGTGCCTGCCCCGGGCTGCGGATCGCCGGCTGCCTGAGCCCGGCGTACGGCTTCGAACGCCGCCCGGACGAACTGGAGGCGGTCTGCCGCGAGGTGGTCGAGGCCAAACCGGACCTGGTCTATGTGGGGCTCGGCTTCCCGAAGCAGGAGTGGGTGATCTCCGCGCTCGCGGACCATCTGCCGTTCACGTGGTTCCTGGGCTGCGGCGCCGCGATCAACTTCGTGGCCGGGGATGCGCGCCGGGCGCCGGCCTGGATGCAGCGGACCGGCCTGGAGTGGGTGCATCGACTGGTGGGCGAGCCACGCCGGATGGCCCGGCGCTATCTGGGGCACGACGCGCCCTACGCCATGCGGCTGCTGGCCGGCGCGATGCTGGGCCGGGTCCGCTGATCCGGGCGCCGCCGGCGGTTACCGGGTTTCTCCGCCGGCGGTTGTCGCCGGTTCTGGTTGGCTGAGGTTGCTTGTGTCTCGTTGAGTGCTTGTGTCTCGTTGAGTGCTTGCGTCGCGTTGAGTGCTTGCGTCGCGTTGAGTGCTTGCGTCGCGCTGAGTGCTTGCGTTGCGCTGAGTGCTTGCGTCGCGCTGAGTGCTTGTATCGGGCGCTGCGCGCCCGATATTTCGTGTTATTGGTGGCATTGGGTCGCGCGGTTACGGTTAGGGCGCCTCCGGCGGGCCTCGGGCTCCGGGGGAGGGCGAGGGTTCCGGTGGGTCGGGGTTCGCCGGCCCGGCTGTCTTTTCGTGGGTGGCGTGGGTTGGGTTTCGTGTGCCTCTGCCCCGGAAGGTCAAGGCGACGCCGCTAGGGCGGCCGGGTGGTGAGGGTTTGTGCGAGGCGCATGATCGGAAGGCGGAGGACTGCCGCCGTGGCAGCCAGAGCGGGCGGCGCCGCTTCAGTATCGACGGCGAGATCAGAAGGAACTCCGCAGCCGTGATCACAAGGCTCTGTCCCGCCCTCCGCTTTTCGGCTGCCCCGGTGCAGAACCGATCCCGCATTGCGGAAGATCGTTCCCGACATCCAGGCGATCTTCCGCATGATGGATGATCGCGATCAATATTCGGGAATCTCTCCAGCTTCGAAGATCTAGTACCCGAAATATCACTCTAAAGTCACCCGGTGAGCAGCCCGGATCTTGACTAGTGATACGTGGAACACCGTATCAGGGCCTCATACGGTGCTCCATGTATCACTAATGGCTTCGCATGATCGAATCAGAGACGTGGAGGCGTCGGTTTGCCACCGGAGCCGTGCGCTGCGCTCGAAATTCCGGATGAACCTCAGTGCTGAGCGGGCGCTTACTGAGCCTCCGGCGCCTGACGCTGAAAGGTCAGTAGATCTGCCGACTCGCCGACCGCTCTGCGCCCCCATTCCGGGACGGAGTGGCGTCACGAACGGTGAGCGCGGCACGCCCTGAACTCGAATTCGCGGGTTCCGTAACCGTGGACGGCGGAATCCCGACATCGAGGGTTATTCACCGGCCGCTCTGGCCTGCGGTAACGCGACGTCGGTTCGCCGCGCCTGAACAAGCCACATCCGCGCAGCGACGCCGCTTTCGACCTTCTTGATCGCTCGCCCAGCGCAGACCGCCGCCGCCTGGCCGCCCAAGGGCGCTTCCTCGGCGGCGAGATCCAGCCAAGATGATCTACATTCCCGCAGGTCGGCGAGGCATCGGGCGCCCAAAGGAAGCGCCCTTGTTGTGTCCTGAACGCGAAAGGGTGGAGATATGTAGGAATTTCCTTCTTGTAGCGATGCTGTACGGAAGATGAAGGTTTGGCCCTTCGGAGTCGCCCTGCTGGGGGAGGCTTCAAACCACCTCATGCTGCATTAGCTGAAGACTGTTGTGGTGAACGATGAGGAAAAGGCATCCATTCGAGATTGTCAGGTGGGGGTCGGGAAGGCGAGCGAAAGCGAATCGCTGATGACGTGTCGAAAATTCTAGATGACATCGAAACCGGGGTGTCAATGGAATCCCGGGATGAGTCTGGCGGGGACCAGTTTACTGGCCAGGCGGTGTCCGGCATACAGGCGACGCGAGCCCGGCCTGCGGCTTTCGTACGGAACAGGAGAAGGCGCGTGAGGAAACTACCCGCCGCTCTTTGGCGAGTGAGAGGGAGCGTTCCGGGCGGCCCGAAGCCGTGAGGAACTGAGTACCGTTGCCGATCGCGCTGGCGGACCGACTCGTAGTAGCGACGAAGCCTTTGTAATGAAGGTGGAGCAAAGGGGTCGGGTCGTTCGTGACTGGTTTACTCGATCAACCAGCCTTGGCTGGGAGGAGTCGCGTGGATGAGTTGAAAGCACCGGGCAAGCCGTTCGTGATATCGAAGCGGGCTGTCTGGGAGGCGTACGAGAAGGTGAAAGCGAAAAAGGGTGCGCCGGGAGTGGACGCGGTGTCGCTGAAGGCATTCGACAAGGATCTGAAGAACAACCTTTACAAGATCTGGAATCGACTGTCGTCAGGGACCTATTTTCCACCGCCGGTGCGGGCCGTGGAGATCCCGAAGACCGGGGGAGGCGTCCGAGTTTTAGGCGTGCCCACGGTCGGCGACAGGATCGCTCAAACGGTGGCGGCGCGGGTCATCGAGGCGGAGGTCGAACCGATCTTCCACCCCGACTCGTACGGTTACCGGCCGGGGCGGTCCCCGGTCGACGCGGCAGCGGTGTGCCGTTCACGGTGCTGGAAGAACGACTGGGTGATCGATCTGGACATTCGGAAGTTCTTCGACACGGTCCCGTGGGATCTACTGTTGAAAGCGGTCGCCGCGCACACTGATAAGCTGTGGGTCCTGTTGTATGTGGAGCGTTGGTTGAAAGCGCCACTGCAACTACCCGACGGCACTCTGCAGGAACGAGATCGCGGAACCCCACAAGGATCCGCAGTTTCACCTGTTCTGGCTAATCTGTTTCTCCACTATGCGTTCGACATGTGGATGGCCCGCATGTTTCCGGCGGTTCGGTTCGAGCGCTATGTGGATGACGTGGTGGTGCATTGCGTCAGTGAACGCCAGGCTCGGTATGTGCTGGCGGAGATCACGAAACGGATGACCCAGGTAGGGCTGGAGTTGCATCCGGAGAAGACCCGGATAGTTTACTGCCAGGACGACAACCGGCGTGGCTCGTACGAACACACCGAATTTGTCTTCCTCGGCTACGGCTTCCGGCGACGCTCGGCGCGGTCAAGGGAAGGGGCGATGTTCTTGTCGTTCCTGCCGGCGATCAGTAAACAAGCCCTGAAGAGGATCAGTGCCGAGGTGCGGTCGTGGCGGCTGCACCATCGCACAAGCCTGACCGAGAAGGACCTCGCCGATTGGATAAACCCGATCGTCCGGGGTTGGATGAACCATTACGGGGCGTTCTATCGATCTGCCCTATATCCCCTCCTGGAACGCATCAACGCCTACCTGCTGCGGTGGGTCCGCCGGAAGTACAAACGGTTGCGGGGTAGCAGGAAAGCCCGGACGTCCTGGAACAATGCCGTCCGGAAACGACCGCGTGCCTTCGCCCACTGGGCGTGGGTCACGCACGCCCCTACGGTCTGGTGACCAGAGCGACAAGAGCCGTATAACGGGAGACTGTTACGTACGGTTCTGTGAGGGCCCGGGGGTGAGATTCCCCCGGGCTACTCGGCGACTGGCTGCCCCGTATGCCGTCGACCACCCTTGGGGTGCAGATCGTCGGCAGGGCCGCCACCCACGACGCATCCGCAGCTCGGGCAAGGACGGCGCGCAGCGACGCCCTGCCGACGGGAGACCAGAGCTGGCGGCCCTGCCGATGATCTGCTCGGCTCTGCCTGGGCGGCGGCATACAGGGCAGACGGGCACACGAAACCCAACCCACGCCACCCACGAAAAGACAGCCGGGCCAGCGAACCCCGACCCACCGGAACCCTCGCCCTCCCCCGGAGCCCGAGGCCCGCCGGAGGCGCCCTAACCGTAACCGCGCGGCCCAACGCCACCAATAACACGAAATATCGGGTGCGCAGCGCGCACGTCAAGCTTTCGCTGCACCAGCCGAAGAATTGTGACGTCGAAAGGCGATTACCGTGCCCCGCCCGCGTTGAAGCGCGGTCATGGTTTCGGCCTCGCCCGCCGCGGTCCAGTCGGCTGGTTGAACCACGGATCCCGGGTCAATTCCGTGAACGCCGCGAACGCCGGCACATCCCCGGAGATCTGAAACTGCTTCTCCGGCGGATTCCCGTCCGGATCGGAGTCGAAGTAACAAACCCCCTTGATCTGCGGGTTCGCCTTGAACAGCCGGGTCGCGTCGCGCAGCCAGGCCGCGCGCCGCTCCGATCCCCACGCGGCCGCCACGCCGTACTCGCCGATCAGGATGGGTTTCGGCCGCTGTGCGGCCCAGTGCAGAAACGGCGTGAGCAGGTCGCCGAGCGAGCGGAAACTCTCTCCCGCGTACACGTCCACGCAGGTCCAGTCGACCGCGTCGTCGCCGGGGTAGAACGCGGGTGCCTCGCCGTTCTCGAAGCCCTCCGAGGTCGGGCACCACACCCAGGATGCGTTCCAGGCCCGCTCCGCGTCGAAGATTCGGCGTACGTGTCGCCAGGCGGCCACGTAGTCCTCGCCGGACCACATGGACGGGCGCAGGTTCGGCCGGTCCATCTCCCAGCGGAACCGCATCAGCACCGGCCGCTTGGCCTTGGCGATGCGCCGGGCCTGCGCGCGGATCAGCTCGTCGTGCTCGCCGGACGTGATCGACCGGGTGTCGCCGGAGGCCCAGCTGAACAGCAGCGTCGCGCCGGCGTCCATGAACTCCAGGTCGGACTCGGTGCCGAACTTCTCGTCCCACTTGCGGTACGTGTGCACGATGTCCAGGTCGCGCCCGAGCCCGGTCTCCAGGCCGCGGATCGCGGTCAGGCGTCCCGGCTGGCTGATCACTTCCGGCTTCACCCACGCGCCCAGGTAGGCCCCGGACGCCGGGACGGAGATCGGGCCCGCGTCGTACGGGCCCGGGTTCACCGCGATGGCCGGTGGCGGCCCGTCCAGGTCCGGCGGCGGTGGTGTCGGCGCGGGGGACGGCGCGTCGCCGCCGCATCCGGCGGCGCACAGCGTCACGATCAGCGCCAGCGCGGCCGGCCACCGGCGTGTCACGTGTGCCGCCGGGCCACGTAGAGCACGTTCACCGCCACGGCGGACAGCAGCGGGATCCGTGCGGCGATCCGGTCGACCAGGCGCGCGGCCGGCCGGGACCACCGCTTCACGTAGGCGGACTGCGGGAACATGCTGAATCCGCGCCGCTCCACCACCTCGAAGCCGTGCTGTGCGAGCAGCGCGACGACCTCCGCGTGGGACAGCTCCGCGAACCACCGCTTGCCGGACCGGCGACGCGCGGCCAGGTGTCGCAGCGAGTGGCGGTTGCCGTGGTTCTCCACGACCAGCAGGCCGGCGTCCCGGTTCGGCAGCGCCCGCTCCGCGAAGCCGAGCAGCCGGTGCCGGACCGATTCGTCCACGTTGAGCAGCAGCCGGAACGACGTGATCAGCGCCGGGCCGTCCTCGTGCGCGGGCGCCGGGACCGGGCCGTCCTCCGCGATGCGGTGCAGGCGTGCGGCCGTGCCCACCTCGGCCGCCTTGGTCAGCATCTCCGCGGACGTGTCGTAGCCGTGCGCGCCGCGCACCACGCCGTGCAGCAGCCGGATCGCCCGGCCGGTCCCGCAGGCGAAGTCGTGCTGCACCGGCCGCCGCACCGGGAACGATCGCTTGATCAGATCCCGGAGGTACGCGCGCTGCCGCTCGTTGATCGCGGAACCGTAGCTGTCCGGAGCGTACGTGACGGTCTCGTACTTCTCGACCGCATCCGCGTTCTGAAACACCGAAGCATAATTTGTCACGAAAAATCCTCTCTAATTGGGATGGCGGCGCAGGCGCAGGAAGTCGTCGAGGGCGAGCAGGTTCCGCAGCCGGTGGATGCCGAGCGCGTAGAGCGCGCCGCCGCCGGCCAGCGCGGCGAGCAGGCCCGGCACGGTCGGGCCGAGGGCGTGCATCGCGAGCGCGGCCACGCCGCCGAAGGCCGCGATCGCCAGCGCGCCCGCCGCCATCGTGCCCCGGCCGAACGGGTGCAGCCCCAGCACCAGCCCGACCTGCAGCAACGGCACCAGGTTGTTGATCAGAACGGCCACCGCGAGCCCGATCGCCGCGCCCAGCGCGCCCATCGACGGGATCAGCAGCAGGTCCAGCGTGATCGTGACGACCAGCGCGAGCAGCACGTTCCACAGGTTCCAGGTGGTGCGCCCGGCCATGGTCAGCACCGAGTCCACCATCCCGCAGCCGGTGGAGAAGAGCATCGCGCTGCCCAGCACGACGACGATCGCGCCGCCGTCCCGGTAGCCGGAGCCGAACGCGCCCAGGTAGACCGGCGCGAACGTGATCACCACGAGGTAGAGCGGCCAGGCGGCGAGCACCAGCCAGCCGGTCGCGGCCTGGTAGAGCGCGTTCGCCCGATCCCGATCGCCGGTGGCCAGTGCCTCCGCCAGCCGGGGCTGCACCGCCTGCCCGATGCCCTGGTTGGCGAACTGGCCGAGCACCACGAACCGGCCCGCCACCGCGTAGAGCGCGGCCGCGGCGAGCCCGCCGAACGCGGCGACCAGCAGCACGTCGAGGCGCTGCAGCGCGAGCTGTGCGACGCTGGCGACCGCGCGCGGTCCGGTGAAGCGCCAGAAGCGGCGGCGCAGCAGTCGGCGCGCGCGCGACGTCGGCGCCTCCGCCGGGACCGGGCCGGACAGGTAGACGCGGCGCAGCGCGTACGCGCCGAGCAACGCCACCGGCAGGTACGGGCCGGCCCAGGCCAGCGCGTACCAGTGCGGTGGCAGCACGACCCAGGCCGCGGCGAGCGCGAGCCCGCCGATGCCGGCCAGCTGCAGCCCGGGCCGGACGATGCGCTCCAGCATGATCGTCGGCCGCAGCATCCGGTAGCCGCGGGTCGCGGTGAGCACCGCGTCCGCGATCGCGGCCAGTGGCAGGAAGACCGCCAGCATGCGCAGCTGCCCGGTGTGGTCGGCCACCACGGCCGGCGCGGAGTCCGGCGCGGTCAGCCCCGCCAGCGCGGGCGCGAACGTCCAGAGCAGCGCGGCCATCACCAGCGCGACCGCGCCGACCGGCGTCAGCCCGGTGCGCAGGCACTCGCCGAGCAGGTTCGCGTTGCCCCGCGCGCGCAGCCGGGCCGGCCAGTAGACCAGCGAGGTCTGCGTGCCGAGCCTGGCCAGCCCGGTGGCCAGCGCGAACATCGCGGTCGCGGCGAAGAACGCGCCCGCGTGGTCGGTGCCCAGCCCGCGCGCGACCAGCCAGGTCACGGCCAGGCCGGTGAGCCCGGTGAAGCCGACGCCGATCAGGTTCGCCAGCCCGCCCCGGGCGGCGCCGCCGACGCCCTGGACCGATTTTTCCAGAGCGGGCGGAGCCGCGTGTGCGCACAGCATGCCCGGCACGCTGCCGCAGATGGAGTGGTCGACCGTGCGGGGCAGGGCGCGCGTCGGCGCCCCCATCAGGCGCGCCAGACCGGGGTGTGCCCGAGCCAGGCGGTCAGCGCGCGGTCGTGCGGGGCGAAGTGCGCGGTCAGGTCCTCGCGCACCGCGGGGTCCATCGCGGTGCCGCGCGGACGGGCGTTGTGCTTCTCGAAGACCGGCAGGGAGAGGTGCGGCAGCTCCAGGAAGTTGAGCACGCGGTCGTAGACCGT
This sequence comes from Catenuloplanes nepalensis, assembly GCF_030811575.1. GTDB lineage: Bacteria > Actinomycetota > Actinomycetes > Mycobacteriales > Micromonosporaceae > Catenuloplanes > Catenuloplanes nepalensis. Next base: position 8,940,833 of record NZ_JAUSRA010000001.1, read on the forward strand.
CTCCGGCTCGGCGAAGAACCGCTCGCTCTCCACCACCAGGATGCGCTCGCGCGGGATGTGCGCGGCGACCGCGTCCAGGTAGCGGGCGTACTCACCGCGCGCGCGGTAGGCGTGGTGCTGGTGCGAGAACGAGTAGTAGTCCGGGTCCTCGGCCAGCCGCTCCTCCTGCCGGTGCAGCCGGGCCGGCTCCAGCGCCAGCGCCCGCGCGAACGACGGCTCCCTCTCGAAGCCGCGCGCCACCTCGTGTGCGTGCTGCGAGTAGGCGCGCTCGACCGGGTCCCGGACGAGCGCGATCAGCCGTGCCTTCGGCAGGTCGTGGGCGATCCGGGCCGCGGCCTGCGGGTGGTAGAGGTAGTACGGGCTGGACTCGAACGCCTGCGGGGGTACGCCGTGCCGCTCGCCCACCCGGTCCCCGGTGCTCTGCCGGGGGAAGTGCCCGCGGTACCAGCTCAGGCCCCGCCCGTACGATGTGTCGAAGTAGTGCACGCCCTTGTGCAGCACCGCCTTGAGCACCGCGGGATGTGCGGCCAGTGCACGGTAGAGCGAGGTGGTCCCGCACCGCTGCCCGCCCGCGATCAGGAACGACGGCAGCATGCGCGAGCCCGCGGTGAGCCGCCCGTAGGACCGGGACCCGAGGTGCACGATGTGCTTGACCGCACCCGGCACCCGCGACGATGTGATCATTTTCGATTGCCCTCCACACGACGGATGAGAACCGGCAGCAGCCAGCTGCCCAGGACGCCGAGCCGCGCGCCGGCCTCGGCCTGCCGGTCGATCAGGTAGCGGACGGCCAGGTCGACCAGGTAGAGCAGCGCGGTCAGCTCGCGCGCGCCGGGCGCCACCTCGAACGGGTGCAGCAGCTCGCCGGCGCGCTGCATGGTCGCCTCCAGCGCACCGGTCGCGTCCGGGCCGGACTGGACGCGGCGCTGCAGCTCGTGGTGCACCGCGTCGAAGCCGGCCGGCACGCCGGGGGTGAACCGCTCCCAGTCCCAGAGCAGCACCGTGTCGTCCAGCGCGGCCATGTTCCACGGTGCCCAGTCGCCGTGCCAGGCGCCGTACCGCAGGCTGATCTGCCCGGCACGGTCGGCCAGTAGTCGCGCCGCGCGCCCGAGCTGCGCGCCCTCCTCCCGGTTCGCCACCTCGGCCAGCCGATCGGTCAGGCTCCTCCAGTACGGGCTGGAGGTGAGCGGGCCGTAGGTGTATCCGAGGCAGCCGGCCACGTCCCGCATCGCGGCGGCGAGCCGGCGCGGCGACAGCGACGCCCGTGGCCGCCACACCGGCAGCGCGGACTGAACCAGCACCTGGTGCTCGCCCCACCGCCCGGCGTGCAGCACCCGCGGCACGGTCAGGTGCGGCAGCGGCGCGCCGTCCAGCGTGCGCAGCGCGGCCGTCTCCGCGGTGACCAGCTCCCGGGTCAGCGGCCCGGTGCCGAGCTTGACGAAGCCGCAGGTCGTGCCCCTGTCGTCGAGCAGCTGGAGCACGGGCTTGCGATTGGCCCGCGCCGGCCCGATGTGGATGCTCATCGCGGTCCGCTTGCCGAGCGCACGCTCCAGGTACGCGTCGATCGAAGCCTCGCGCGGCCCGTCGATTCGGATCCGATCGCGCATGAGCAGGCGGGACGCGCCGGTCTGTAGCGCCGCGACCACGGCCTCGCGCTTCAGCTTCGCGCCGCGGGACTGCGGCTCGGCGTAGCGGCGGACCGCGGCGGCGGCGATCCGGCGCGGGCGGGCCGGAACCAGCAGCCGGGCGCGGGCGCGGTCCGGGACCACCACGAACTCGATCGAGCCCGGCCCGTCCGTGGCGAACATCGGCGGCGGGTAGAGCACGCCCAGCACCTCGTCCAGGTACTGCGCCCGCAGCGCGGCGTCGTCCGCCGTCAGGCGCACCGGCGCGGTCTTTACCGTCACGTGGGAACTCCCTCTGAGGTGGTGCCGCCGCGCCACAGCAGCGCGTAGGCGAGGAACAGGAACGCCAGAGGGGTGACCAGCGCGTTGTACCAGAGCGTGGCCGAGAACGACGCGACGATCGCGCAGCTCGCGGCCAGGCCGGTGGGGCTGCGATCACGGCGGAAGCGCCACAGCCCGGACACGAAGAAGCCGAAGTAGGCGATCGTCCCGGTCAGGCCGTGCGCGTAGAGCAGCTGCCAGAGCTGCCCGTTGCCGCCGACCGTGAAGTTGCCGCACCGCTCGCAGGCGGAGCTCTCGCCGACCGCGATCGAGTTGCGGCCGCCGATCGTGGTGCGGGTGGAGCCGTAGCCGATCACCGGGGAGTGGACCGCGCCGTCCAGCGCGCGGCCGATCAGAAACGAGCGCACGCCGTCGGACTTGCCGTTGTCCAGTCGCGTGGTGACCGTGCTCCCCAGCGGGCTGACCAGGATGACCAGGACCAGCAGCGCGCTCGCGCCGAGGACGCCGAGCAGCAGCGCGATCCGGCCGGAGCGCAGCGCCACGTAGAGCACGACGACGCCGAGTCCGATCCACAGTCCGCGGTTCAGCGACTCCACCACCGGGATGAGCGAGATGAGTAAGCAGAGCGTGGCGAGCGCTTTTCTCCTGGCCGCCCAAACCACGAAAAATCCCACTAGAAGGCAGAAATTGTGGCCCCAGGTGTTCGTATAGCCCCATGGCGCGGCCGGGCGCGGGCGCGTCTCGCCGACCACGTCCATGATCTGCGCGGCGTACGGATGCACCATCGACCGCACGAAGCCCTTGTTCCGGACGCCGGCCGGCAGCATCATCTCGACCGGCGAGGTGAACGCGAAGTGCCCGGCGAACACGCCCAGCAGGCCGCCGGCCACGGTCACCACGAACAGCCAGCCGAGCAGTCCGACCAATCGGCGGCGGGGGAGTTCGCGCTCGGTGAGATTCCCGGTGTAGATCAGAAGCACGGTCAGCGACACGTACTGCGCGAGGCGGAACGCGACGCCGACGATCCGCGCGCCGGCCCGCTCCGGCACCGTGCCGGCCGGGTCCGCGCCGAGCGCACCGATGCTGATCACCACGACCGTGAGGAACAGCAGCCACCAGGCGAAACCGGGCGGCATCCGGACCGGCCGGCCGCGCGCCGCACCCCGGATCAGCAGCACCGTCATCGGCACGGCCAGGATCGGGAAGATCAGCACGCCCAGGCCGAGCGCCCACCACAGCGGATAGAGCAGCAACAACCCCGCGACCGGCCAGGCCGGAAGATCAAAACCCTCGCGGGGGTACGTCGTCGAGCGCTCCGCGAGGTGGGCGGAGTTCACCTCGCCGATCCGTCGGGGTCCGGGCGCTTGTCCTCCCGGGTCGCGGCCGCCACCGCGGAGATGTCGATGACCCGCGTCTCCGCGTCGGCCTCGCCCAGCCAGCCCGGCATCGTCGGCTCGGGCTTCGACGGGCTCGGCTTCTTCGCGGCCTCCGAACCGTACGTGCGGCTGGCCGGCTTCTTCGGCTGCGGCGGCGCGAGCGTCGGCCTCGGCGGCGGCAGCTCCTCGGCCGCCTTCGGCTCGATGCGCGGCAGCACCACGGCGCCGAGCAGCGGCGTACCCACCCGGCGCAGCTGCTCGGCCGCGTCCGCCACCTCCGGCCGGCGCGCGCGCCGCGTCTCGACCGCGACGATCGCCGCGTCCGCGAGACTGGCCAGGCTCTGCGCATCCGCGCTGCTGGACGTGGACGGCGCCTCGATCACCACGTACGCGGCCTGCCGGCGCAGCGTGCTGAGCATGTCGGAGAGCGCCTGCGACTGCATCAGGCCGCCCGCGGCCGCGGTGCCGCCGGTGGTGACCACGCGCAGCGACGGCACCCGCGGCGCCTGCTGCACCGCGTCGCTCAGCTGTGCCCGTCCGGCCAGCACCTCGGAGAGCCCGGGCTTGGCCGCGATGCCGAAGATCCGGGCGATCGGCGTGATCTCCACCATGCTCTCCGGCAGGTGCGCGCCGATCAGCACCACCTCGCTGCCGGTGCGGGCCAGCGCGGTGGCCAGGTTCGCCGCTACCAGCGTGGTGGCCGACCCGCGGCTGGCGCCGGTCACCACCACGATCTGGTCGTCCCGGCCGAGGCTGGCCAGCACCTCGTTGCGCAGCCGGTTGAACGCGCGGCCGCCCGGCCCGTACGGCTGGAGCACGTCGTCGAACCGGGGCGCGCTCCGGCCGTTGAGCGTGGCGAGCACCGGCACGCCGGCCCGGGCCACGTCCGACGCGGACCGCACCCGCCGGTCCAGGCGCTCCCACAGCGCCGCGGCCAGCAGGCCGAGCAGCAGCCCGATCATGCCGCCGGTGGCCAGGTTGAGCATCGTGTTCGGGCTGCTCGGCATGGATGGCAGCCGCGCGTCACTGATGATCGAGCCGACGCTGACCGTGGTGGTGGTCAGCTCGTTCAGCTTGCCGTTGAGCGAGTTCAGCTGGTTCTGCGTGGTCTGCCGCTGGCTCTCCAGGTTGGGCCGCTGCGAGCTCTCCCGGTCCACCCGGGCCAGCTGGTTGTTGACCTCGGTGAGCGTGGTGCTGAGCTGCTTGGTCTTGTCGGAGAGCGCCTTGATCGCGGCCTCGGTGCTGGCCGTGGCGGTCCGCTCCCGGTTCCGCAGGTACGCCTCGGCGAACGCGTGCGAGCCGGCCTGCGCGGCCGCGGGATCGGTCGCGGTGTACGTGATGACCAGCACGGACGTGTTCGCGGGCACCTCGACGCGGAGGCTCTTGGCGAGCTCGTCCGGTGGCAGTGGGCTGCGCAGCAACTCGGACGCGCCGGCCGCGACCGCGGTGGAGCGGACCAGCTGGGCCTCGGTGTCGAGGTTGACCTCACCCTTGGTGCGGCCGCCGGAGACGTTGGTGTCCTGGCCGGCCGGGGTGACCAGCACGCTGGTCGCGGACTCGTAGGCCTTGGGCATCCGTGCGGTGACGCCGGCCGCGATGCCGAGCCCGAGCAGCGCCAGGCCCGCCAGTACCCACCAGTGCCGCCGTAGTATCCCGAAATAACGGGACATGTCGTGGGACACCGGAGACGCGTCCATGGGTGTGGCGGCCCTTTCCAGCGGGATGCCGACCGTACGGTCGAAGTCGGGGCCGCCGGGAAAAACACCATAAAGCGGCCGAGAGCGGCGAATCGCCCCCGTGGGTTCAACGCCCAGCCCACCGCTACGTAACTATCGGCCGTCCACCGACCCGATCGGGGTCGGCACCCCCCCACATGATCAGGGCGTCCCCCACGTCGCTGGAACGACGTGGGGGACGCCCTGATCATGGGACGTGGTCAGCGGTGGGGTTCGAACCAGCCGTGCTCGGTCAGGTAGTCCATGACCAGTTTGACCGAGTCGGTCAGCGACAGGTCGCTGGTGTCGATGGTCAGCTCCGCGTCCGCCGGCGTCTCGTACGGATCGTCGATGCCGGTCATCCCGGTCAGCTCGCCGGCCCGCGCCTTCGCGTAGAGGCCCTTGCGGTCGCGCTGCTCGCAGACCTCCAGCGGCGTCGACACGTGCACCAGCACGAACCCGGCACCGGCCTGCGTCGCCATCTTCCGGGCCTCGGCGCGGGCGTCCGCGTACGGGGCGATCGGGCAGCAGATCGCCAGGCCCCCGTGCCGGGCCGCCTCGGCCGCGACCCAGCCGATCCGGCGCACGTTGCGGTCCCGGTCGGCCTTGCTGAACGTCAGCCCGGCCGACAGCTCGCGGCGCACCACGTCGCCGTCGAGCAGCGTCACGGACCGCTCGCCGGACTCGCGCACCGTGTCCGCGACGTGCCGGGCCACCGTGGACTTGCCCGAGCCGGAGAGCCCGGTCAGGAACACCACCAGGCCCCGGTGCCGGCGCGGCGGGCGCGCTCGGACCAGCTCCTTCGCCACGGCCGGCGGCGTGTGCCACTCCGGCAGCGGGAAGCCGCGGTCCAGCAGGTCGTTGATCTCCAGCTGGGACAGTGCCAGCTTGCGGTTGCGCGGCGGGATGTCGTCCCGCCACCGCCACTGACCGTCCCGGTTGTCGTAGGCCAGCTCGCGCGGCACCAGCACGCGCGGGCCGCCACCGGAGAGCGAGTCGCCGGTGGAGAGCAGGTGGGTCACGCCGTACGCCGCGGCCACCCGCGCGCGCAGCAGCGCGTCCGCGATCTCCTGGCCGCGCCGGGTCAGCGACACCGCGACCAGCGTCGCCGGGGGCATGCGATCCCGCGCCGCGAAGATCGCGCGGACCAGTGCCTCCGGCGGCAAGCCGTCCGGGCTGGCCTCCGCGATCGGGATGAGCACCAGCAGGTGCGCGCTGAGCTGCTTCGCCGCGTGCGCCAGCTGGGCGAGCTGCGGGCGGTGCAGCGGCTTGTCCGCGATCACGCCGAGCACGCGGCCCGGGGGCAGCAGCGCCTTGATCTCCTCCGGCGTGCGGCGCAGGCGCTGGAACGGGCCGTGCGTGCCGTCGCCGAGCCGCCGCACGTCGCCGCCGACGCCGTACATCCCGTTCTTGGCCGGCCAGGCGTCGGCGACCTCCATCGCCGCGACCGGCGCACCCTCCAAGTCGGTCAGCACCATCGCGCGCCCGACCGGGTTCGTCAGGTCCAGGCCCTCCGCGATCGCGGCCGGCACCTCCAGCGTGACCGGCGCCGGCCAGGAACGGTCGTCCGCGAGCCGCCCACGACGCTGCAGGCTGGTCAGATCGGCACGGCCGAGGAAGCCGGTCAGCGGGGCATAGGCGCCGGAGAGCAGCAGTTCCAGGTCGGCGAGCTCATACGCCCGGGGCGTATAAGCCGGCGCGTCCCGCAGCACGTCCTCGGGCAGCAACCACCCACCGCTGTTCATCCCACCCCCAAGACCAAGTAAGGCAGACAGTCTCTCAGCAGAACGCCCGATCGTGAAAGTCGGAGGGGGGCCGAGCGACAAATCAGTACCCCGGCTCGTTGTGCCGACGAGGTCGTCACCGGAGGGAGGGTCGCTCGCGCATGCGCCGCCGGATCCACCTGTCACTGGCCCTGCTGGCGGTCATCGTACTGGTGGTGGCCGCCGGCCTGCTCTGGTCGGGTCTGCGCGAGGACGACGGCGCGCCGCCGTCCGCGCCGGGCACGACGCCGCCGCCGCGCGCGGAGCCGGGCAGCCCGTCGCCGCCGGTACCGGAACCGCCGGCCACCGGACCGCCGGTCACCGGACCGCCGCCCGGGTCGAGCGGTCTCGGTCCCGCGCCGGGCGCGCCGGCGCCGGACGGGTGCCGGGTCGGCCCGAAGCTGGTGCCGACCTGCAACGTCCTCTGGGGGGCGGCGCCGGGCGCGTTCACGGAGGCGCGCGGCGCGCGGGCGCTGGCGGAGTACGAGGAGAGGACCGGGCGTACCCAGTCGGTCTACCACGCGTACCACCGGGGGATGAATGGTCTCTTCCCGACGGAGGAGGAGGTGGGGATCGCCGGTGACCCGGCCCGGCCGCGGATCCTGTTCCTGAACTGGAAGCCGTGGGACGCGAGCTGGGCGGAGATCGCGGACGGCGCCGCCGACGACTACCTGGACCGGCTGGCCGCGCACATCCGCGCGACCCACACCGAGCCGTTCTTCTTCACCGTGCACCACGAGCCGGAGGAGGAGGTGCGGCCGCGCCGCGGGTCGGAGTACACCGCGCACGACTACCGGGACATGTTCCGGCACGTGGTGCGGCGGCTGCGCGCCCGCGGCGTGGACAACCTGGTCACGGTCATGGTGCACATGGCCTACGTGCCCTACACGGCGGCACCCTGGTTCCCCGATCTCTACCCGGGTGACGACGTGGTCGACTGGGTGGCCTGGGACACCTACGCGTACAGCGAGCGCGATGAGTACGGCCACGGCGACTTCGCGGAGCTGATGAACCGCGTCTCCGGCGAGGAGCCGGACTGGCCGGGCTTCTACAACTGGGCGGTGGCCCGGCACCCGTCGAAACCGCTGATGGTCGCGGAGTGGGGTGTCTGGGCCAGCAACGCGAACCCGGGACACCAGGCGGACTTCTATCGCAGCGTCGGCCGCCAGATCGCCGGCTTCCCCCGGATCAAGGCGCTGCTCCACTTCGACACGCCGCACGACCAGCGCGGCCGCGACTCCCGCCCGGAGCGCACGTCCGACGGCCTGGCCGCCTACCGCGACCTCGGCCGCCTCCCGATCTTCCAGGTCGACGTGCGCTGAGAACGAAGGATCGAGGCGTCAGTCATGTCGTTCTGACGACATGACTGACGCCTCGATCACGGAACCGGAGGTCAGCTGGTCTCGGAGCTGGCGGTGAAGGAGCGGAGCCGGAAGACCGCGTAGAGCAGGCACAGCACCGTGACGATCACGCTCATCACGATGGTGACCGGCAGCGACACGTTCGCGGTCAGATACTCGGTCGGGAGGAACCGGTCGGCGTAGGTCACCGTGTATTGCCCGATGGACAGCACGCGGGTGCCGCTCACCAGGTTGCCGAGCAGGCCCTCCCAGATCAGTACGTAGAGCAGGCCGACCAGGACCGGACGGCGGCTGAGCAGGCTGAGCAGCAGGAACACGGCGGAGTAGATGACCGAGCCGATCGCGGCCGCACCGGCCAGCGCGAGGCCGAACCGGAAGTCCTGGACGAGCACGCCGCCCACGTAGAGCGGGATGGCGGCGGTGAGCGCGGTGACGCCGGACGCGACCAGGAACTTGGCCCAGACGATCTCGGCGCGGGACAGCGGCTTGGTGAGGATGTGCACGATCGTGCCATCGTCGATCTCGGAGCCGAGCACGCCGGTGCCGACGATGAGCGCGGTGACCGGCAGCAGCACCGCGATGCCGAGGCCGTTGATCACCAGCGGTCCCCAGTCGCCGGCGTTGATGCCGCTGACGCGCGCGAAGACGGCCAGCGCGACCAGCAGCAGCGGCAGCGGGAACAGCAGCAGGAACCGGCGGCGGCCGAACAGCCCGCGCGCGGTCATCCAGGCGATGGTCGGGTTGAACAGCATGGTCAGGCCTCCACCAGGTAGGAGAAGACGCTCTCCAGGGACTCGTCGGACGGGGTGAGCCGGCTGACCCGGATCCCCTCCTTGAGCGCGATCTTGGGCAGCGCCCGGGTGAAGCCGCCGTAGTCGGACGCGCGCACGGTCAGCCCGGTCGCGGCCAGCTCCACGCCGGCCACGGACGGCTGCGCCATCAGCGAGACCGCGAGCCGCCGGTCGTCGGTGGACGAGACCGCGAAGACGTGCGGCCGGTTCGACATCAGCCGCCGGATCTCGCGGTAGTCACCGGACGCGGCCAGCCGGCCGGAGACCATCACCTGGACGGTGCCGGAGAGCTGCTCGACCTCCTCCAGGATGTGCGAGCTGAACAGGATGGTCCGGCCCTCGGCGCCGAGCCGGTGCAGCAGCGACATCATGTGCATGCGCTGCCGCGGGTCCATGCCGTTGAACGGCTCGTCCAGCAGCAGCACCTGCGGCTCGTGCACCAGCGACGCGGCCACCCGGGTGCGCTGCCGCATGCCCTTGGAGTAGGTGTCGATGCGCCGGTCCTTGAACTGCGTCATCTCCACCAGGTCGAGCGCGGCTGCGGCCGCCTTCTCCGGTTCGGCGAGCTTGTGCAGGCGCGCGCCGGCCAGCACGAACTCGTGCGCGGTGAGGAAGCCGTGCACCGCCTCGCGCTCGCTGACCAGGCCCAGCTGCCGGTAGACGGCCGGGTTGCGCCACGCGGGCTGGTCGCCGACCGTGACCGTGCCGCGGGACGGCGAGAGGAACCCGGCCATCATGTGCAGCAGCGTGGTCTTGCCGGCGCCGTTCGGCCCGAGCAGGCCGGTCACGCCCGGTTCGAGCGTCATGGTGATGTCGTTGACGGCCACCACGTTCCCGAACCAGCGGGACACGCCGTTCATGGTCACCGTGGTCACGAGGCCACCTTCCGGTATCGGACGAGCAGGAGCGAGACGCAGAGCGCGAGCAGGGCCAGCGTGACCGCGCCGTAGAGCGGGCCGAACGACCCGATCCCGAACTCCTCGGGCATGCCCTCCGGGCGACCGAAGATCCACTGACCGACGCCGCCGACCAGCGTGGCCGGGCTGGCCAGCTGGGCGAGCTGCTGACCGGTCCGCGTGGTGGCGAAGGTGAGCACGCCGACCACCGGCGCGGTCACCAGGAACACCGCGACCGTGGCACCGGCCGCGACCGCGCGGCGGCTGACGAACGACGACACCAGCAGCGCGATCGAGCCGTAGACCAGTGCGAAGAGCAGCGCGTACGCGATACCGGGCGCGAACGCCTTGGTCTCGTCCCAGACCGCGCCCATTCCGTCGCCGCTGAACGCCGCGGTCAGGAACATGATCAGCATCGGCACGCCGAGCACCGCGAACCCGGCCGTGACCATCGCGGCCAGCTTGGCCAGCGGATAGTCCGCACGGCTCAGCGGCCGGGAGAAGTAGAGCGGCAGCACGCCGCTGCGCAGGTCCCGGGAGACCAGCTCCGGCGCGACCACGGCGCAGAACAGGATGAGCAGCATGCTCATCTGGTCCGGAAACGTCTCGTAGGTGAGCAGCTCCATGCCGGTCTGCGACTTGACCGCGGCCGCGACCACGCCGACGACCAGCATGATGCCGGCCACCGACCACGGGAAGATCTTCGCCTTGAACGTGCGGCCCAGCCCGAACGAGGCCCGCATGCCGTGCACGTAGAGCGCGGCGAACACGGAGCCACGGCCGAGGCGCGGGCCCTGGTAGCGGCGATAACCGATGTCGTGGATGACGGACATCAGGCGTCCTCCCTCGCGGCGAAGAGCTCGGCCACCCGGTGGCGGCGCTGCTCCAGGCGGTGCAGCGGCAGGTCCAGGTCGGCCACGGTGGCCAGGACCGTGTCATAGGCGGTGTCCGGGTCCGTGCCGAGCGGCACCAGCAGCAGCCGCCCCTCGCGCGTCGGCGGCAGCCCGGCCGCGGCGAGCCGGTGACCCAGCTCGTCCGTGCCCTCGCTGACCTCGACCGCGAGCACGGCGGTGCTTGTCGTCATCGTGGAGATCTCCGCGGATCGCAGCAGCTTGCCGCCGTCGATGGCGATCAGCGAGTCGCAGATCCGCTCGACCTCGCCGAGCAGGTGCGAGCAGACCACCACGGAGATGCCGAACTCGGAGCCGATCCGCGCGATCAGGTTGAGCATCGCGTCGCGGCCGGCCGGGTCCAGGCCGTTCGTCGGCTCGTCGAGTAGCAGCAGGTCGGGGTCGTGGACCAGCGCCTGGGCCAGCTTCACGCGCTGCTTCATGCCGGTCGAGTAGCCGCCGATCTGCCGGTAGCGCTCCTCGTACAGCCCGACGTGGCGCAGCGCCTCCGAGGCCCGCTCGCGTGCGGCCGTGCGCGGCAGCCCGCTTATCCGGCCGAGATGGGTCACGAACTCGGCCGCGGACAGCTCCGGCGGCAGGCAGTCGTTCTCCGGCATGTATCCGACGCGCTTACGCACGTCGGCGGCCTGGGTCGTGGGGTCCAGCCCGAGCACGCGCAGGGATCCGCTGGTCGGTGCCAGCAGACCCAGCAGCAGCTTGATCAGGGTGGACTTGCCGGCCCCGTTCGCACCGACCAGGCCGACGACGCCCGGCCCCACGCTCAGCGTCAGGTCCGACAGCGCGGTGACGCGTCCGCCGTAGACCTTCGTCAGGGATTGGGTCGCGATCAATGTCACGGGGTTGAGCCTAGGCCCGCCGCGCACCATGCGAATCAGGAATCAACCCCGGACACACCCTCAAAAGCAAGATCAAAACCCTGAGGAGCATCAGGGGGTACGGGCGTGAGCCGCGTACCCCTGATGATCGAGGTTTGTCAGCCGGTGTTGCGCATGCCGGCGGCGATGCCGTTGACCGTGGTCAGCAGCGCCCGCTCCAGCGTGGTGGCGTCGCTGTAGCCGCGGCGCGCCCCCGCCTGGCCCGAGCCGGCGTCGCGGTACTGGCGGAGCAGCGCGACCTGCAGGTGGTGCAGCGGCTCCAGGTAGGTGTCGCGGACCCCGAGCGTGCGGGACAGCACCGGGTTGCCCTCCAGCAACCCGGTCTCGCCGGTGATCGCCAGGACCTCGCGCACGGTCCGCGCGTACTCCTCCTCGATCGTGGCGAATATCGGCTGCAACGCCTCGGGGACGAGCGTCTCCACGTACCGCCGGGCGATCTTCAGGTCGGTCTTGGTCAGCATCATCTCGACGTTGGACAGGAACGTCCGGAAGAACTGCCAGTCCGACCACATCTCGCCGAGCACGTCGCCGAGCCCGGCCTCGCGCGCCGCGGCCAGGCCGGTGCCGACGCCGAACCAGCCGGGGACGATCTGCCGGCTCTGCGTCCAGCCGAAGACCCACGGGATCGCGCGCAGCCCGCCGAGGCCGGCGTCCGCGTTCGGCCGCTTGGCCGGGCGGGAGCCGATGTTCAGCGCGCCGAGCAGCTCGGTCGGCGTGGACGCCCAGAAGTACGCGGGCAGGTTCGGGTTCTCCACCAGCCGCCGGTACGCGCCGAACGCGGCCTCCGAGGCGACGTCCATCGCGCCGTCCCAGCGCTCCAGGCTCTCGTCCGGCACGCGCGGCTTGGTGTGCAGCAGCGTGGCCTGGAGCACCGCGGCCACGGTCAGCTCCAGATTCTCCCGGGCCAGCGCGGGCAGCGTGTACTTGTCGGAGATGACCTCGCCCTGCTCGGTCACCTTGATCGCGCCCTCCAGCGTGCCGTACGGCTGGGCCAGGATCGCCTCGTGGGTCGGTCCGCCACCGCGCCCCACCGTGCCGCCGCGGCCGTGGAACAGCCGCAGCCGGACGCCGTGCCGCGCCGCCACGTCCCGCAGCGAGCGCTGGGCCTTGTGGATCTCCCACTGCGACGTGGTGATGCCGGCCTCCTTGTTGGAGTCCGAGTAGCCGAGCATGACCTCCTGCACGTCGCCGCGCGCCTTGACGATCGCGCGGTACGCCGGGAGCGACAGCAGCTCATCCAGCATCCGGCCGCCGGAGTTCAGCTCCGCCGGCGTCTCCAGCAGCGGCACGATGTTGATCCGGGCACGCTTGGAGTGCACGTCGATCAGGCCGGCCTCGCGGGCCAGCACCGCGGCCGCGAGCACGTCGTCCGGGCCGAGCGTCATCGAGATGATGTAGGTCTCGACCACGTCGTCGCCGAACCGCTCCTGCGCGGCCCGGATCGTGCCGAACACGTCGAACGTCTTGCGCGCCGCGTCGGTCAGCGGCGTGTCCGCGCTGGACAGCGGCCGGCGCCCGGTCAGCTCGCCGGCCAGCAGCTCGGTGCGCTGCGCGCGGGTCAGCGTGGTGTAGTCGCCGACCTCGCCGACCTGCCCGTACATCTGGGCGAGCACGGCGTGGTGGGCCTCCGCGTGCTCGCGCACGTCCATCGTGGCCAGGTGCATGCCGAACGCGGACACGCTGCGGATCGTGGAGGAGAGCCGGCCGACCGCGGTGAGCTGCCCGGAGTTGCGGGCCAGCGACGCGCGGATCAGCTCCAGGTCGCCGATCAGCTCCTCGGTGCCGAGGTAGTCGCGGCCCGGCACGTGTGGCGTGCTCTGCGACAGTCGGGTCCGCGTGTTCGCCAGCTTCGCCTTGATGCAGCGGATCTTCAGCCGGTACGGCTCCTCCGCGTTCACCCGGCGGAACCGCGCCGCCACCTCGGGCAGCGCGTCCAGGTCCTTGGCCAGGCTGGCGGAGAGGTCGAGCGAGACGCCGCGCAGCCGCCGGGACACGGAGATCTCCGTGATCAGCTTGTCCATCGCGGCCTCGGTCGCCTGGATGCCGTGCTCGTGCTGGATGATCAGCACATCCCGGGTGACGGCCGGCGTGACGAACGGATTGCCGTCCCGGTCGCCGCCGATCCAGGTGCCGAACGTGATCGGCCGCGCGGTCGGCGACGTCTCCACGCCCAGCGAGCGCAGCGTCTCGGCCAGGTCGTCGAGCACCTGCGGCGCGGCGTCCGCGTAGAGGTCCTTGAGGTAGAAGACCGCGTTGCGCGCCTCGTCCGTCGGGTCCGGCCGGTCCAGCCGCAGCTCGTCGGTCTGCCAGATCAGGTCGATCAACTCGGCCAGCCGGCGGGACGCGGTCGTGTTGTCCTTCGCGCCGTAGAGCACCGCGGCGGCCTGCTCCGCGTCCAGCTGGTCGGCGAGCGCGCGCAGCTTGGTCAGCACGGACCGGCGGGACGCCTCGGTCGGGTGCGCGGTGAAGACCGGGCGGATCGCGAGCCGGCGGGCCGCGGTGGCGATCTCGTCGGCCGGGACGCCGGCCTCCGCGATCAGCTTCGCCGCCTGGTCCAGCCAGCCGCCCGAGGTGGCGCGCTGCCGGCGCAGGTCCCGCGAGCGGTGCACCTGCTCGGTGATGTTCGCCAGGTGGAAGTAGGTGGAGAACGCGCGGGCCAGCTGGGTGCCGGTGGTGACCTCCATGGCCGCGAGCCGGGAGGCCGCGGCGTCCGCGTCCGTGCGCACCTGGGCGCGGATCTCCTCGACCAGGTCCAGGAGCGGCTTGCCCTCCTGCCGCGCCAGGGTCTGCCCCAGCAGTGTGCCCAGCCGGCGGATGTCTGCGCGGAGTGCGGCGTCAGGACCGTCGTGGTCGCTGTGCCCTGCACCGGAAAGCTGTTCGGTCACAGAAAGCGCTCCTCCCATGCGAACGAAGGACAGCGCTGTCCGACTTGTGCGCGATCGTATCGGCGACGCGTAGCGCTGTCGTCACCGTGGTGAGCCTTGTCTCAGGCTGTGGTCCCAGTTACCACCCTATGACGGCTTCGCGGCCGCGTCGTGGCGTTCTTGCGCCTCGATCATCGCGTCGGTGTTGTTGCCGAACCAGATCATCATCGCGCACAGCGGCTCGGCCAGCCCTTCGCCGAGCCCGGTCAGGCTGTAGGTGACCTGCGGCGGAACGGTCGGCTCCACACGCCGGTCGACCAGGCCGTGCCGGACCAGCGACTTCAGGTTCTGGGAGAGCATCTTCTGGCTGATGCCGCCGACCTTCTGGTGCAGCGCCGAGAAACGGTGCGGGCCGGTGATCAGCGCCGCGATGACCAGCACTGCTCGCACCTCAACCCCGAAAGCTCAGTATGTCCGGTCTTGTTCCGCAGCCCGGACGGCCTCGGCGTGGGTCAGGGCGGCCCGGCGCAGCGCGGCCTCGGCGTCGAGACCGGACGCGCGGGCCTTCGCGACCCGGCGCAGCAGCTCAGAGCCAAGATCAGGATCGTCCGGCATCGGTACGGGCACGCCCGCGCGCTCCGCCCGCTGGAGGATCTTGGCGGCCAGGGAGAGCGCGGGCTGGGAGAGGGCGATGCCGTCCATCGCCGAGTCGCGGGACTTCTCCGCGCGCTTGATCTGCTCCCAGTTCTCGATGATCTCGTCGATGCCGCTGACCTCGGTGTCCGCGAAGACGTGCGGGTTGCGGCGGATCATCTTCTCGACCAGCGTGCCGGCCACGTCGTCGACGGTCCAGCGCTCGTCCTCGGGCAGTTCCTCGGCCAGGCGCGCGTGCAGCACCACCTGGAGCAGCACGTCGCCGAGTTCCTCGCGGAGCATGTCCAGGTCGCCGGTCTCGATCGCGTCGTAGGCCTCGTAGGCCTCCTCGAGCAGGTATTGCGCGAGCGTGGCGTGCGTCTGCTGCCGCTTCCACGGGTCGCCGCCGGGGGAGACCAGCCGGTCGATCACGGTGACCGCGTCCAGCAGGCGCGCGCCCGGCGGATCCCACGAGCCGTAGCGCAGCTCCAACTCGGCCAGGCCGGGCTCGCGGGCCAGCCGCAGGCCGAGCGTCCGGGCCATGTCCTGGTCCCCGGTCGGCCCGGCCAGCCAGACCACGGTGCCGTGCGCGATCGCGGCGTCCAGCACGGCCTCGGCGACCGGCACGGCATGCCGGTCCGGCGCGGCCGAGAGCCCTGGTGTGGCGGCGGGTTGTGGCGCGGCCGAGAGCCCTGGTGTGGCGGTGGGATGCGGCGCGATCACGGTGACGTTCGCGCCGGCCGCGCGCAGCGCGTGGACCTGCGCGTTCTCCTCGGAGGCGAGCACCGGGTGGCGGCGCACCAGGTCCCAGGCGTCGGCGGTCAGCAGGCCCGCGGGCAGGCGCGGCGAGGTGACGAGCAGGACGATCTGCGGCATGCCGACCAGCATGCCGCAGGCGATCAGCTCGTCGTGACGACGGTCCCGGCCTGGAGGTAGGGCATCCGGTACGGGAACGACTGGTTGTTCGCCGAGGCGATCATGGGCACCGCGACCGGCAGGTACTTCGGGTTGACCACGGTGCCGGCCTTCTCGGCCTCGTCGCGCAGGAGGTCGGAGACGGTCAGCGGCAGGGCTGCGAACTCGCCGCCGCCGAACTGCTCGCGCACCACCGGCGCGGACAGCCCCGGGTCGATCGCGTGCGCGTCGACCAGCGCGTCGTAGACGGTCATCATCCGGTCGTCGGTGACCTCGGCGGGCGCGACCTCGTCCTGCAGCGTGTCGTAGAGCCGGTACCACTCCTGGTAGAGCGCCACATACCGCGTTTCGGCCGGCACGCCGAGCACGGACTCGATCAGCTCGGCCGGGACCTCGGGCCGGGTCGGGGTCAGCCCGCGCGCGTCGGCGACGCGGTGGCCGAGGTCGAGCGTGAGCAGCAGGTCGACCACGTGCCGCCGGGTGATCGGCAGGCTCGGCCGTTCCAGTTGCTCGCCGGGCGCGGCGGCTGTGCCCGTGACCAGCTTCGCCTGGTCGGCCTCGAAGGCCGTGCGCGCGTCGTCGAAGATCGCGTCGACGGAGCGCTGTGTGAACGTCACGTCGCCGATGTAGGCGGCCACGGCCGGGCTCTGCTGGGCGCACCCGCTGAGGGCGAGCGCGGCCACGCAGACGAAAGCCGCATAACGGGCAGGTCGCATAGAGATCACTCTATCACGTGACGAGATGATCACTCTGCGACGCGCCGACGTGATCGAGGCGTCCGGCGATGCTGACAGAACGGCTGGGGACGCCTCGATCACGGGGTCAGCGGGCGGCGGGCACCGGGTCGCCGAGAACGTCCTTGAGGAGCTGGGCGCACCAGTCGAGCAGCGCCTGGTCGCGGAGCGGGTCGCCGCCGACCCGGCGGGTCATCGGGCGCGGCACGCTGACCTGGTCGGTCGCCTGCTTGTAGACCGAGTCCGGGTGGTACCGCTTGAGCCGCAGCTGCTTCGAGTCCGGCAACGGCAGCGGCGCGAACCGCACGTGCTTGCCCTGCAACGTCACCTCGGTCAGCCCGTAGGCCTTCGCCACCAGCCGGAACCGGGCGACCGCCAGCAGGTTCGCGACCGGGGCCGGCGGCTCGCCGTACCGGTCGGTCATCTCCGCCACGATCTCCTTGAGCGCGATCTCGTCCCGCGCCTCCGCGAGCTTGCGGTACATCTCCAGGCGCAGCCGCTCCACGCCGATGTAGTCGTGCGGCAGGTGTGCGTCCACCGGCAGGTCGATCTTGACCTCCTGGACCTCCTCCGGCCGCTCGCCCTTGAACTGCGACACCGCCTCGCCGACCATCCGCACGTAGAGGTCGAAGCCGACGCCCTCGATGTGCCCGGACTGCTCGCCGCCGAGCAGGTTGCCGGCGCCGCGGATCTCCAGGTCCTTCATCGCCACGTACATACCGGCGCCCAGCTCGGTGTGCTGCGCGATGGTGGCCAGCCGCTCGTGCGCGTGCTCGGTCAGCGGCTTCTCGCGCGGGTAGAGGAAGTACGCGTACGCCCGCTCCCGGCCCCGGCCCACGCGACCGCGGATCTGGTGCAGCTGGGCCAGGCCGAGCAGGTCGGCACGCTCCACGATCAGCGTGTTCGCGTTCGGGATGTCGATGCCGGACTCGACGATCGTGGTGCAGACCAGGACGTCGAACTCCTTCTCCCAGAAGCCGACCATGACCTTCTCCAGCGCCTCCTCGGACATCTGCCCGTGCGCCACCGCGACCCGCGCCTCCGGCACCAGCTCGCGCAGCTTCCGCGCGGCCCGGTCGATCGACTCGACCCGGTTGTGCAGGTAGAAGACCTGGCCGTCGCGGAGCAGTTCACGGTGGATGGTGGCGGCGATCTGCTTCTCCTCGGACGGGCCGACGAACGTGAGCACCGGGTGCCGCTCCTCGGGCGGCGTGGCGATCGTGGACATCTCCCGGATGCCGGTGATCGCCATCTCCAGCGTGCGCGGGATCGGCGTGGCGGACATGGTCAGCACGTCCACGCTGGCCCGCAGCGTCTTCAGGTGCTCCTTGTGCTCGACGCCGAACCGCTGCTCCTCGTCCACGATGACCAGGCCGAGCTGCTTGAACCGGGCCGCGGCGGAGAGCAGCCGGTGCGTGCCGATCACGATGTCCGCGCTGCCCTCGCCGGCCATCGCCAGCGTCTGCTCCGCCTCCTTCGGCGTCTGGAACCGTGACAGCTGGCGGATCTCGACCGGGAACTGCCCCATCCGCTCGGCGAACGTGTTGTAGTGCTGCTGGGCCAGCAGCGTGGTCGGCACCAGCACCGCGACCTGCTTGCCGTCCTGCACCGCCTTGAACGCGGCCCGCACCGCGATCTCGGTCTTGCCGTAGCCGACGTCGCCGCAGATCAGCCGGTCCATCGGGACCTGCTGCATCATGTCGTGCTTGACCTCTTCGATCGCGGCCAGCTGGTCCGGCGTCTCGGTGTAGGGGAACGCGTCCTCCAGCTCGCGCTGCCACGGCGTGTCCGGGCCGAACGCGTGCCCCTTCTGCGCCTGGCGGGCCGCGTAGAGCTGGATCAGCGAGGCGGCGATCTCCTTGACCGCCTTCTTCGCGCGCGCCTTCGCTTTCTGCCAGTCGCTGCCGCCCATCTTGTGCAGCGTGGGTGCCTCACCGCCGACATAGCGCGACAACTGGTCGAGCTGATCCGTGGGTACGAACAGCCGGTCGCCGGGCTGGCCGCGCTTGGCCGCCGCGTACTCGATGACCAGGTATTCCCGGTCGGCGCCGTTCACCTTCCGCTGGACCAGCTCGACGTACCGCCCGATGCCGTGCTGTTCGTGCACCACGTGGTCGCCGGCCCTCAGCTCCAGCGGGTCGATCGTGTTGCGGCGGCGCGACGGCATCTTGCCCATCGCCTTCGTGGTCGCGCCCCGGCCGCCGGTCACGTCGTTGCCGGTCACCACCGCGATCCGGGCGCGCTCGTCCACGAAGCCGTGGTTGAGCCCGCCGCAGACGATCGTGATCTGCCCGGCCGCCGGCGCGTCCGTCAGCCCGTCGGCCATCACCGTGCCGAGGCCGGCGTCGCGCAGCACCTCGGCCGCGCGGTTGGCCGGGCCCTTCGCCTCGAAGACCAGCACCACCGACCAGCCGTCGCCGGACCAGCGCTTCAGGTCGTCGACCAGCCGGCCGGTCTCTCCGTGGTATAGCGGCGCGGCCTGCGCGGCCAGCGCGATGTCGTCGCCGGCGTCCGGCGTGACGTGGGTCTGCACCGCGTCTTCCCAGGGCGGCGTCTCGGTCTCCCCGGAGTCCAGCCCGAACGGCGACACCGACCACCACGCCTGACCCAGCCGGCCCGCCTCCGCGCGAACCTCCGACAGGCTGCGGAAGGCCGCCGCGCCGACGTCGATCGGCGCCTCACCGCCGACCGCGGCCGCGGCCCAGCTGGCCTGCAGGAACTCCTCGCTGGTCCGCACCAGGTCGTGCGCCCGGGTGCGGATCCGCTCCGGGTCGCAGAGCAGCACGTGCGTGTCCCGCGGCATGCAGTCCAGTAGCAGCTCCATGCTGTCCGTGCCGTCGAGCAGCGCCGGGGCCAACGACTCCATGCCCTCCACCGGGATGCCCTCGGCCAGCTTGGACAGGATCTCGCCCAGCTCCGGGTGGGCGGCGGCCAGCGCGGCCGCGCGCTCGCGCACGTGCGGCGTGAGCAGCAGCTCCCGGCACGGCGGCGCGAACAGCTCGGCGGCCGGCTCGATGGTGCGCTGGTCGGCGACCGCGAACGTGCGGATCTCCTCGACCTCGTCGCCCCAGAACTCCACGCGCAGCGGGTGCTCCTCGGTCGGCGGGAACACGTCCAGGATGCCGCCGCGGACCGCGAACTCGCCGCGCTTCGTCACCAGGTCGACCCGCGCGTACGCCAGGTCGACCAGTCGCTCGACCGTCTCCTCCAGCGCGGCCTCGCCACCCGGGCGCAGCACCACCGGCTCCAGGTCGCCGAGGCCCTTGAGCTGCGGCTGCAGCACCGACCGGACCGGCGCGACCACGACCCGCGCCGGGCCGCCCTCGCCCGGGTGCGCGAGCCGGCGCAGCACGGCCAGCCGCTTGCCGACCGTGTCCGACCGGGGGGAGAGGCGCTCGTGCGGCAGCGTCTCCCAGGCCGGGAACGCGACCACCTGCTCCGCCGGGATCAGGCAGCCCAGCGCGTCGACCAGGTCGTCGGCCTCGCGCGAGGTGGCGGTGACCACGAGCACCGGGCGCCCGGCACCGCCGGACTTCACGGCGGCCGCGACGGTCGCCACGATGAACGGCCGCAGCGGCGCCGGTGCGGTCAGGCCCAGCTCGGCCGCCTCCGGCCCGCCGGTGCGGGCCAGGTCGCGGGCGCGGGCCAGGCCACCGTCGGCGAGCGCGGCGGAAAGGAGGCCGGCGAGCTTCATTGCAATCCCCCGTAGGACGACACGGCGTTTACCCCGCGCCCAGTCTGGACGGGGGGTACGACACCCAGACTACGCCGATCCGCGGCCCGACCCGTGGATCAGCGGTGGGTCGGGCGTCCGAGCGCGGGTCCGGAGTTCGGCTGAATCCGTTGGTGGCGGGGTCACCCACGTCGCACCGGGTGTGCGACCGAGCAGCTCGGAGCGCTTGCAAGGTCTCTCGGGCCGGAGCGCATGGATCATCCGGCTGCACAGAACCACCACGCGAGGAGGACCACACGGTGCGGGTACTGCTGCTCGTCTCCGCCTTCAACGGACTCAGCCAGCGCGTCTGGTGCACGCTCCGGGAGGCGGGACACGAGGTCGGTGTGCTGCTCGCGACCGGCGAACGGGACATGATCGAGGGGGTCCGCGCGGCGCGCCCGGACGTGATCCTCTGCCCGTACCTGACTCACCGGGTGCCGGCCGAGATCTGGTCCGAGTGGCGCACGATCATCATCCACCCGG